>JAKZYH010000001.1:0-3704 GCA_047514575.1 Acidobacteriota bacterium
CTTGAGAGAAGTTCCTTGATGACAGTATCCGCTTTAGAGGCGCTCCTTCTCTCTGATATCATTCCCACCCCTTGCTGAAACAAGATGATGGGCGGAAAGCAGAGCCGATAAAATCCGAGGCAGATTCGAAGTCCGGAGATAGGGCGACCTCGCCGGCCGTTCTGGGCCTTGCAGCAGGAGTTCTGGCAGCCTGTTGTGAAGTGGCTGCCAGCAGATTTGGCAGACCTGCCGGTTTCGAGGACCTGGGTAGCATCCTTACTGTCCTTCTGGCTGCGGCTGGCGTGCTGATTCCTTGCTGCCTCGTGCTCCAGTTGGCCGCACAACCCCTTTTCCGCCGAGCCGGAGCCGTCTCCGGGGTCGGTTTGAATCTCTCGTTCGCGGGTTTTCTGGTACTCCTGCCAGCGCTGTTTACCACCTGGAGACTCAGCTACCTCTCCCCGGCTCCCTTGCCTTGGTCTCAGCTCGCTGCCGCAGCCACCCTCTGCTTCTGGTCACTGGCGTCCGTCTTCCTGATTGGGCGATCGGCCAAGAGCGAGAGTCTCATCTTTATCTTCTCCCTGGTGGCCCCGTGGCTTGGTCTCTTGATCCTCATGAGCGTCTGGTTGCCTGGCTTTCAATCAGACAGGCTGTGGTCGACGCTCACCCTGCTCAATCTGGCAGGGCTTGCTCTGTCGGGCATAGGGATCTTCTACCTCGGCCGTAAGGCCTCCAGGCTACCTCATTCGTCGCCGAAGCTGCTTGGCTTCTCGCTGATCGCGTTCCTCATGGTCATCGCCGCCTTCCTCGCCCCCCAGATCGATTTGCCCGAGAGGACGGCTCAAAGCCCGCCGGGACCCATCCAGCACGTGTTTCTCATCGTCGTGGACACCCTCCGCGCCGACTCGCTTTCGGTCTACAACCCGGACAAAGACACGCCCTCCTTCGCACGGCTGGCGTCTGATTCGATCGTATTCGAGCGGGCTATCTCCCCCTCTCCTTGGACCAAGCCGTCGATGGTCTCTATCATGACCGGTTTACCCCCGACCGTTCATGGCGTGTACCGCACCCGCAATCGGGCTATCGATGAGCTGCCGATGTTGGCCGAGCATATGAGGGACGCCGGATACCGGACCAGTGTGTTAGGGATAAATGAGATGATTTCGGATCCGAGGCAAGGCCTTTTCCAGGGGTTCGATGACGTCAACTTTTTTCCCTGGGTTCCCGCGAACAGGTCTGTCGGAGAGAGTGCTCTAGCGAGAATCCTACCCCGCTACTTCCGTGATTGGTCCGACACTCAACAATTGACAGACCTCGCAATCGATTGGGTGCAAACCCATGCGAACCAACCTTTCTTTTATTGGCTGCACTACTTCGACCCCCACCTACCCTACGCACCTCCCAGAGCGATGCTCAAGGCACGCCAGCGACCGCGAGGCATGGGTTGGGTACAGGAGAATATGGTAGGCATCAGGATAGGAAGATTCGCCCCCAGGCTCGAGCAGCGAGAGTGGTTGAAGGCCCTCTACGACGCTGAAGTAAAGCTCGTCGATCAACACTTGGGACGCTTCCTCTCTGAGCTGGATCGACTTGGCATCTACGACGATTCGCTGATCGTGCTGACCAGCGACCACGGAGAAGAATTCTGGGAGCATGGCGGATTCGAGCATGGCCATTCGCTTTACCAGGAACTTCTATGGGTACCGCTATTCGTAAAGCTTCCTCACTCCGAAAACAGGGGTCGCGTGAGCCACCGTGTAACGACTCAGCAGATCGCACCGACGGTCCTCGACGCCTGTAGAATCACGCCATCGATCCGCATCCCAGGATCTGTCTCCCTGTTCGAAGGCTTGGTCCAGGATGAAACTCAGAATTCAACACCTATCTTCAGTACCGGTACGTTGTACTACGAGGAGAAGATTTCGGTGATCTTCGGGGATACCAAGTATATCTCGTCGCCGATGAGCAAGCGGGAGGAGCTCTACGACCTTGGTCAGGACCCTGGTGAACGGTCGTCGCTCGTCAGCGAAAGCCCGGCGAAGCTGGAACAGGCACGCACAATCCTGAGCAAACACCGGTCTGACGCCAAGCAGCTGCGGGCTACACTTTACCTGATCCTGAAAAGCGGGGTGCATAAGCTGCATCCCGACACAATCAAGCGTCTCAAGGCACTCGGTTATGTGCAATAGCAGGTACGCGCGTAGGATCACCGCCTACTTTAAGCGGCACTCGACCCGGCTGATGTCTCTAATCGTCCTGGCCACGTTCCAGCTGGGCTGCGCCGTTTCTGAGCAGAGAGCTTCGGACGAAGGGAGTGTGGATGTCGACAGGCTGCGGGCCTTGCCCTATGTCACAGGCACGGCGGTCAAGAAGAACCAGAAAAGCGGTGTCACTTATCACGACAGGAAGCGTTCGTTTGTCGGCTACACGCTCTACACCATTCAGAAGCTCAGTTTCGCGGAGCTCTTCGACCCGGAGGAGGGGAGCGCGATCAGGCGATGGAGTTACCAACCGAGCTACACTTGGGAACGCTGCAGGCTGCTTCCCAACGGGGATGTTCTAGCCGTGGGCATCTCTCTCCAGGGGAAGCATAAGGCGAGTCCGGATGGCCAAAACGAGAAGCCTCGATACCTGCTTCGGCTGGATTGGAATGGCCGACTCCTCTGGAAACGTAAACTCAGCGTCCACCACGACGTCGTACCAACCCCGGATGGCAAACTGCTGGCGCTCGGCCTTGAGCACCGTCTGATCCCCTCATTCGATACCAGGATAAAGGTGCTCGACAACCACCTGCTGCTTCTCCGGGCCGACGGGACACTGATTGAATCGCACTCAATCTTCGATGCTGGGCCGCGAGAGCGTTTCCCGCTGCAGTTCGTCCGGCCCAGATGGAAGGACAGAGTTGTCTGGTACGAGCTCTTTCACTCCAATTCGGTCCACTGGATTCAGCAGGGAAAACATAGAAGGCGGCATCCCATCTACGAGAAAGGTAACGTCCTCGTATGTTTTCGCAATCAGGACCGTGTCGCCGTCATCAACTGGGAACGCAATGAGATCATCTGGTCCTGGGGGCGAGAGCAGCTCAGCGGTCCACACGATGCTCAAGTGCTGGACAACGGGAACATCCTGCTATTCGACAACGGCCTCTCCCGCAAATACTCCCGCGGCCTGGAGTTGGACCCGACCAGCGAGAAGATCGTCTGGCAATATGTCGCCGATCCGCCGACCGAATTCTTCACGGCAAGCAAAGGCTCCATCCAACGCTTGCCCAACGGTAACACGCTCCTGGCGGAGTCTGACAAAGGTCGAGCCATAGAGGTGACTCCAGAAGGCGAGGTGGTGTGGGAATTTCTTTGCCCCGTCCTGCTGAGTCCCACGAGCAGGGCAGCGATTTTGCGCGTGAGGCGCTATTCCGAGTCCTTCATTCAGCCACTCCTCAGCCGCATGGATGACGCCGGGTGATTCTTAGAATCTTCTTCGAGAACGTTCTCAAGAAACCCAAGTTAGCCAAGACTTTTGCCCTGCTTCTCGCACTAATCCCCCCTGCCTTCCTAGCCTGGTTTATCTATCGCTTTGGAGTCGATGTCCCGTTCGCCGATCAGTGGGATTTCGTTCCTCTTCTCGACCAGATGTACTCCTGGCGTCTGACCCTCCAAACCTTGATATCGCAGCACAACGAGCACCGCCTCCTCTTTCCGAAAATGATCATGCTAACACTGGCTTATTGG
>JAKZYH010000002.1:0-14308 GCA_047514575.1 Acidobacteriota bacterium
GGGTACTACAAGGACCCGGAGCACCTGATGGAAGGCCTCATGCGACCCGACGTGGACGTGGGCGGCGAATTCATGTTCCGCTCTACCGACGGGGGCAAGACCTGGGGAGACGCGACCCTGGTGCACCCTCACGTCACCGAGGTGGGCCATGCCCTCGGCCCCGACAACCCGGACCGTATCCTGTCGATGACCCGCACCCAGCGAACGCTGCTGGCCGGGGAAGACCGCGAAGCGACGATCAAGAAGACGGGCTGCCCGCCCGATACGCCGTCTGACGAGCCGGTGATCTACAAGAACGGACTCCTGCTGGAATCGACCGACGGGGGCCGGACCTTCCACGAGGCAGCGGGCGGTCTGACCGACTACCTCGGGCACCGGGCCACGATCCTGTGGGCCAGCAACAACGTGGTGGTCGTTTCCTCCACGGCGGGCAACCGGGAGAACAAGCGGGTCATGCGGATTAGCCTGGACGGCGGCAAGACCTGGGTGGACGGGACCAAGGCTGGAACTCTGTTACTGAATCAATCGACCAGGTTCGTCTTCCAAACCGCACCTCCTACGGTCTCCTTCACCGCTCCCATGGTTGAGCTGTCACCGAACCACTTCCTGACGGTCTATGCCTACTGGGAGGACGAGTCGCTGAAGCGCTACTACCAGGCTCCCAAGAGTCCCTGTCCCCAAGGAGATGAACCGGGGGACTGCCCATGGTTGGGGATTCGGGCGCTGTTCTGGCACCTGGAGAATCTACCTGAGAGATCGGCGTCCGCCGGGTGAAATCCCGGACCCACATCGGCCGGGGCCCCCGGGAAAGGAATCCTATTGGCAAAGCTACGCGTCTCAATGAGCCGCTTCCAGGAGTTGCGGAGCCCGGACGAAACACGGTATCGTCAATCTGATCCCAATGACCAAAAGCTATCGCCAATCCGTCAAAAAGACGCTCCTGACCGAGACGGAGATGGAGACGCTAGACCGGGACCTGAGTTTTCGGCCGGCCTCTCCACAAACGGCGCGGACCCTGACATCCGAGCGGGTCGAATCCTTCAATCGTGATGGCTATCTTCTGCCACTTCCCCTGTTCACCGATTCCGAGATCGAGTATTACCGGCACCACTTTGATCAGCTCCTGGAGAACGCGCTGGCGACCGGATCCGACAGTAACTCGATCGTTGACCCCCACCTCTACGACAGCACGATCTACGACCTGATGTTTCATCCGCGTTTGGTGGCCTACGCCCGCGATCTCGTGGGTCCGGACATCGTGTGTTGGGGAACGCACTACTTCTGCAAGCTCTCCCACGATAACAGACAGGTCGCATGGCATCAGGATGCCTACTACTGGCCCTTAACCCCGACTCGTACCGTGACAGTTTGGCTTGCTATAGACAATTCGGACCTCGAGAACGGCTGCATGCAGTTCGTTACCGGATCACATCGTATCGGCGCTGTTCCCCATCGTGTCAGTCGGGAAGACGAGAAGAATCTACTCCGAGTCACCGCAGACGGTGTCGAAACGTTGGGTGGAATCGCGAACGTGACACTCAGGGCTGGCCAGATCTCGCTGCACTCAGACATGTTGCTGCACGGTTCCGATGCCAACACCTCAGATCGTCGCCGCTGCGGTCTGACCATCCGTTACGCGGACGCAGGAGTTCGTGACCTGAAGGACTGGTCGGCCTATGGTGTACTGGTTCAGGGAGAGGATCGGAACGGACAGTGGGGAAACCCGGCCCGGCCCCAGTCTTAGTACCGCATTTCATCTCGTTCGCTCTGCTAGATTACGCATCTGGACTCCACCTGATACACTTCGACGACAGCCTCAGGTGGGGACCGATGGAATACCGTCAACTTGGAAGCAGCGGCGCCACGATATCGATCATCGGGCTGGGCGGCAACGTCTTCGGTCAGCACGAATCCTTCACCCACTACAACGACGAAGGCGAGACAGCAGCGATTATCGACTGCGCGGCTGACCTCGGCGTCGACCACATCGACACCGCTGATATGTACTCACGTGGTGTCTCCGAGACCTACATTGGCAAGGCCATCGCCGGCAAGCGCGACCGCTTCCCGCACGCCTCCTCGCCTCCTGGCTACTCATTGACGAACCGGAAGCCAAAGAGGTAGGCGGCCTTAAGGTAGAATCTCAGGTAGACCGGCTTTCCCGCCAGTGCCGACAGATCTGAACTACCCTTCCAGGTAACGACAAAGTCGAGAGCATCGGTTCGAATTCGATCGCAGTCGTCCTGCCCGAACCCAGGGATGGGCTTATTGCCCTTGTAGGGACCCGTGGTGCGATCGAACAGCTCCACCTTGAGGTAGCGTGCTCCTGACGGCTGAAGGCCCGGTGTTCGGGGGAACAGTTGATGACGAGACGATTTCCCGTGACCTTCACTTCCCGGGAAAGTAGCCAGCCTCCTTCAATATTCGCGTACTGCCCCAGGAACCGATCGCGCCGAATTCGGGCGAGGCCAATGGCCCGGATATTCTCCGGATAGCGATACCGCCAGGATCTGGAAGATCCGACGTAATAGAGGTAGAGCCAGTCCCCGACCTCGACGATCTGGGGAATCATCCAGGTATGGCCACCATCCCAGTCGCCTTCCCTGCCGGGAGCGATGAAGGGCTTCCGCACCGGGGAGCGGAACCAACGAAGGCCGTCGGGGCTGCTGGCCAGCTCGATATAGCCCTTCCCGGGGCCGTCCCGGGGTTGGACCGCTATGAAGCCCAAATATTGGTTGCCATAGCGCATCGCCTCCATTCGGTCGAAGAAATATCCCCCGTCCAACTCATCAGGCGCCAATATGACCCGCTCAGTCGACCAATTCTTGAGGTCCCGGCTCACCGTCACGGAGACCCGGGTCCTCACATTCTCTCCGCGGTAGCGTACTTCGTTGGCTGCCAGGGCCTGGGGGCGGGCGTACATGAGCCAGAGCCGGCGTTCCGGATCGTAGACAGGGCTGTGCTCTGCATCCAGCGAACGCGTGTAAATCGGATTGGACTCATATTCCGTCCAGTTGACTCCGTCGTTGCTGTAGGCCAGGTTGTGGCAGTTCCCGCGACGGGGATCGTCTTTGTGGCCTCCCTCCAATTCATCGCGGTACCAGAGCATGAACCTGCCCCTGTCGGCGAGATACTGGGGAGTGTACATCACGTGAAATTCCTGGGCCTTGGTCTTTCCGGTAAAGACGATGTTGGTCTTGTCATAGCCGCCGTAGGGAACCTTGTCCAGCATCGGCTTCGTCCACCGGAACCCGTCCCGGCTCTCGGCATAGGAAATCATGTAGGCGTAGCGCTTCCATCCCGACTCGGCCTGGAGCCGCGCCTTGAATCCTCCCCACTTGGTAGTGTCGTAGAGGGCGTACCACATCCGGAACAGGCCCTCTTCCGGATCGTAGAGCACGTTGGGCAGACCCACGGAGTGCTCCCAGGGCTGGTCCGCCATCAAGACCGGATTGCCGGGATGCTTAGCGGGCTCGTTGATCCTACCGGCTACTTCCCACCGATCCTCCCAGGCGTAGGAATGCAGGAAGAGCTGCAGCCGCTGGCCCAGGTCCAGGGGTTGGTCGAAGAAGTAGCTGTCAGCCCCTCCCCGCTCGGTCTCAGAGGCCGGCAGCAAAGCGGGAAACAAGAGCATTAGCAAGCACGAGATTCCGACTTGACGATTCATTCGTCCACTCCTCTCATCTATAGTCCCGACGGTGGAGGGGTTGCCTCTCTTCCTCGGGTGCGGTCTCTGCCTGCTGATCGTTCAGAGCCAGGGAGCGGGACGCTAGCGACAAAAAAATGGGGGGGATGCAAAACCACGCTGAGGCAGCCGCTTTTATTGGGGATTTGGTGTCCCAGGGACTTGGGACCTTACTCTCAATTGTGTCCGCGCGCGGCGACGCTCCACACTTCGACGACGTCCTCGCCCCGGGTGCAGTACATTCGATCGTAGAGGTTGACGTTGGGGTCGCAGTGGGGAACTATGAGTTCCAATCTGTCGCCCAACTTGATCTCTTGACTGGGCTCCCGCAGTGTCAGGATGCCGTGTTCATCTCCACCGAAGCGGTAGTCGACTCCCTCGACTTCCTTGAGGTCCGGTCCAAACTTGCGGTCGGTGGCGATGGCCTTGAGTCCCGCATCGACGGTCGCCTGATCCTGGTGCACCTTACTGACTACGGTCGTCAGGACGGTGAGGGCGGCGCTGAAGTCGTCGTAGACGTCACCACTCTGGCCGCCGATTCCGAGATAGTCGACATCCATCAGCACATAGGATCCGACTTGCATCTCCGTGATATCTGGAATGTGGGGGTCGATGTTGTAGGTTCCGGTGCTGCACCCCGACAGGATCTCCACCGGCAAGCCCGCCCTTTTCATCTGGTTGAAGCTCTCGACCGGCCCTGCCATGACCTGCTCGGAGTGTTCCTTGCGGGCGGCGAACCCCTTCACGTGCGAGCTCACTCCCGAGTAACTGTGGACGCCTCTCAGGTTGAGATTGGGTAGGCCATCTACGGTCTTTGCCAAAAGGACAGCCGACTCGCCTGGCGGAATCCCGGTCCGGCGTCCGATAGGGTCGATGTCGATCATGATGTTCAACGGCACCTCGGCCTCAGCGGCGGCCCCGCTCAATTGCTCGGCTTGCCAGGCGTGATCCACTACCGTCATGGTGTCGGGATGGGCTCGAGTCAGACGGAGTAGCCGTTGCACCTTATTGGGTCCGATCAGCTCAGAGGTGATCAGTAGGCCACTGAGACCAGCCGCCGCCATGACTTCGGCTTCCCTGATGGTGGCGGTACAGATTCCCAGCGCCCCAGCGTCGATTTGTCTGCGAGCGATCTGGGGGCACTTGTGAGTCTTGGCATGAGGGCGAAGACCGATGGAATGGATCCGTGCATGGGCAGCCATCTTCTCGATGTTGCCTTCCATCAGATCCAGGTCCAGCAGCAGACAGGGTGTGGGTAGATCGTGCTTCGTTACCCCCTCGATGCGACCATCGGAGCGAAGGCGACGCTCGATTTCCTCGAGGCTGTAATGGCCGGGTCCCGGTCTCTTATGCACTCTAGGTATTGTAGTTGAGGCTGCCATATTCACTACTCCTCAATGCTCTTTTCGGTCAACGACTCCATTCTACTTAATTACGGTTGCAGGTTGCAGGTTCAAGATCGAAGATATACAACTTGTGGGCCTCTTGCCTTCTTGTGGGTGTCGACAGGACACTTAAAGCCGAGCTCCGAATTCGGCCTCCAGAAGAGACCGAACCGAAACCTGCAACCTTCTACCTTCAACCCCTATTTGACGGCTTCCGGTGGCCGTGGTATCAAGATCTCTTTCCATGAAGAAGATGCGAAGGGTTACATTTCAAGGCTTTTTGGGGGTATCTATGATTCTTTCCGGCTGTTCTTCCGAAGGCCCTCCTGAGCAAGGCCGCGGTGGCCGAGACCCCCACTCTTTCTCTCGTCCGGACGAAATTGCGGTATCTCATCTCGACCTGAACCTCGAGGTAGACCCATCCCAGCAGCGGATTAAAGGCACGGCGACGCTCCGTTTGAACAACAAGACCGGGGCCTCGCGATTGTTCCTGGATACCCGTGACCTGGATATCGATCGAGTCACTTCCGGAGAACAGGAGCGGGAGGCTCCTTTTTCGCTGGGAGAGAGCGTCCCTTTGCTGGGCCGTCCCCTGATCGTGGAGCTCGAGCCCGACACCACCGTTGTTCAGGTCCACTACTCTACCCGCCCCGAGGCTGCCGCGGTGCAGTGGCTGCAGCCCGAGCAGACGTCAGGTGGTATAGCTCCTTTTCTATTTACCCAATCCCAGGCAATCCTGGCACGAACCTGGATCCCCTGCCAGGACAGTCCCGGGGTCAGGATGACCTACGGAGCAAGGGTCAAAGTGCCGCCTGGCCTGATGGCTGTGATGAGCGCCCGGAACCCTACCGAGAAGGCGCTGGATGGGATCTACGAATTCAGCATGACTCTGCCCATCCCGTCCTACCTGCTGGCCCTGGCGGTGGGTGACATCGTATTCCGATCGACAGGAGAGCGTAGCGGCGTCTATGCCGAGCCTTCGGTGGTGGAAAAGGCAGCCTGGGAATTTGCCGACACCGAGAAGATGATCGAGGCGGCAGAGGAGCTCTATGGTCCCTATCGCTGGGAGAGATATGACGTCCTGGTTCTGCCTCCGAGCTTTCCTTTTGGGGGGATGGAAAACCCCCGTCTAACCTTCGCGACTCCCACGATCTTGGCCGGCGATCGATCCTTGGTTTCTCTGATCGCCCACGAGCTCGCTCATTCCTGGTCAGGGAATCTGGTGACGAATGCCACCTGGAACGACTTCTGGCTGAACGAGGGTTTTACCACCTATTTCGAGCACAGGATCATGAGAGCTGTCTACGGTGAGGAATACGAGGAAATGTTGGCCGTATTGTCCAAGAACGGACTCGAAGCCGCCGTTTCACGGCTCGGAAGCGACAACCCCGATTCGCACTTGTACCTCGATTTGGACGACCGTGATCCCGATGACGGAGTGACCCAGATTCCCTATGAAAAAGGACACTTCTTCCTGCGCATGCTGGAAGAGAACCTGGGCCAGGAGAGATGGGATGTCTTTCTGAACAGCTACTTCGATCGTTTCGCCTTCCAGAGCATGACCACCGAAGGGTTCCTCTCCTATTTCGAGAAGGAGCTGATTCAGGGAGATGAGGTACTCAAGGAGAAGCTCGGAATCGATAAGTGGATCTTCGGCCCAGGACTTCCCGAGAACTTCCCCGAAGTGACTTCGTCCAGTCTCGAGCAGGTCGAAGCTCAGACCGAAGCCTTCCTGACGGGTACCTCGCCCGAGCTGCTGGAGACCTCGGACTGGGCCACTCCACATTGGCGTTATTTTTTAGAAGGTCTCCCCGGATCGATGAGCCAGGAGCAGATGCGTCGTCTCGACTCCGCATTCAAATTTTCCCAATCGGGGAATTCGGAGATTCTCAGTGCCTGGCTGCAGCACGTGGTTGAGGCCAGATACGAACCCTCTTATCCCGCAGTGGAACGATTTCTCACCGTCCAGGGAAGGCGCAAGTTTCTGACCCCGCTCTACAGCCGCTTGGCCCACACTCCGGAAGGTCTCGAAATGGCCAAGCGGATCTACCAGAAGGCCAGACCGGGCTACCATTCCGTGTCTCGAGGCACTATCGACGAGCTATTGCAGTAAGGGTTCGTTCAAGAATACCCTAAGGGGTCACGCAGCCATGAAACTAGTCATTCATCCCCCGGTCGAAGTAGCCCGATTGGAGAAGATTCTCGATGTCGCCCGTCGGTCTGGAGATCTGAGTGTCGTCAACGTCGAGAGTGAAGTCGAAGCCGCCCGCGAGATTGTCGACGCCGAGGCGTTCTTCGGTAAGCTCACTCCCTCTCTGTTGGCATCCGCTCAATCCTTGCGATGGGTGCAGGCCCCAACCGCGCGCTTGGAACACTACATGTTTCCCGAGCTGGTCGAGCACCCGTGCCAGCTCACCAACATGCGTGGTTTGTACTCCGACGCGATCGCGGACCACGTCTTGGGCTACATCATTTGCTTCGCTCGCAAGTTGCACTTCTATATCCGGAATCAAGTGGAGTCCCGCTGGGAGGCAGCAGGGGGCGAAGTTGCTCGCTCCCAGTTCTTCCTCGGCCCGGGACGAAGTTCGCCGATCGACCTTGCCCACATTCACCTGGGAGATGCCACTCTAGGCATCGTGGGGCTAGGTGGTATCGGGTCGGAGATCGCCCGACGTGCCGTGGCTTGCGGCATGCGGGTGATGGCCGTAGACCCAGTTCAGGAATCCCCGCCGGAGGGGGTTACTTCTCTCCGAAAGCTGGATGGCCTGCCACAACTACTGCAGGACAGTGACTTCGTGGCCATCGCCGCCCCGCACACCCCCGAGACATACAAGATGTTTCGGCGTCAGCAGTTCCGGCTGATGAAGCCCACTGCCTACCTGATCAACATCGGCCGTGGGGCCATCGTCGATCTGGCCGACCTGACCGAGGCTCTCGTCAACCGGGAAATCGCGGGTGCCGCGCTCGACGTTTTCGAGACTGAACCCCTGCCCAGCGACCACGCACTCTGGAATATGGACAACGTCATCATCACTCCCCATGTCGCTGGGGCCTCTCCAAAGGTAGCTGCCCGACACCTCGAGGTCCTTCTCGACAACATCGGCCGCTTCGCCGGTGGCAGTCCCCTTCGGAACCTTGTCGATAAGGCGAAGTGGTTCTGACAGTCGTACAATTTGTCTGAACGCCTGAACGCCTGAGCCAAGTCCGACAGAGCCGCGAACGACTTGAGCCGTTAGCAAGATGAGCCCAAGTTCCGGCCGTCGAGGACGACGAAGAAGGGAGAGAGCTGGACAACAGCACAATAACCCGATTTCCAACCACCGAGCTTTTCACCTTCCCCTGGCCCCTTCAGGAGTGAAGCCCCGACTGAACGACCACCCAGCCGGTTGGGTTGTTGACCGCCTGCGGTATGGACTGTGCTATTTTCGCGAAGGTCGTATGATGCACAAACCAACTTGTTTGAGCCTGCTAACGATTCTCTGTTTTGGCGCATCCTTTCCAGACATGCGGGCACAGGACGGTCCGGGCTCCCGCTGGATCCATCCCCAGACTGAGGATCTGACTCAACATAGCGGTCCTTTCAGCATCGTCGGTCACCGGCTCGCGCGACTCGAGGACAACACCTTGATGACCGTCGATGCGTCGGGGGCCCGCTTCAGCAAAAACGAGGGCAAAGACTGGTCCGAAGCGATTGCCATCTATTCGGGGCCCGGTCCAGGCGTAGCGGCCGATCATGAGGCACTTCTCCTACGGACCCGCGGGGGTGTAGTGGTCGTAGTCTACATAGACCGTCCCAACCGTCGCTGGGGCTGGGACAAGGAAACCGGCGAGGCATCCGAGGATACGCGTTCGGATGTGTGGAGCATCCGCAGCCTCGATCAAGGCAGGACCTGGGAGGGAAGGCAAAGAATCTACTCCGGTTACTGTGGCTTTCTGCAGGACATCATCGAAACCCGTAGTGGGCACCTGGTCGTTCCGGTTCAGACACTGCTCCGCGATCCCAGTCGTCACGCCCAGTACACCTACGTCTCGGAGGATCAGGGACAAAACTGGGCACGAAGCAACCTGATCGACCTGGGTGGCCATGGTGATCATGACGGCGGCTACGAAGGCACTCTGGCAGAGTTGACCGACGGCAGGATCCTGATGCTTCTCAGGACCAATCTAGACGTTTTCTGGGAGGCTTTCTCGGACGATCAGGGCTACTACTGGAGAGAGCTGCGCCCCAGTCAGATCGATGCCAGCAGCTCCCCGGGGTACCTGACGCGACTGGCCAGTGGCAGGCTTATCCTGGCCTGGAACCGTCTCTATCCCGAAGGTGCGACTACCTATCGAAGGGATGGGCCGCCGCGTTCCGAAGTCCCGGCCAGCGCCCACCGCGAGGAGTTGGCGATAGCTTTCTCAGGAGACGATGCGGGGAGCTGGAGTCCCCCGGTCGTCGTAGCTCGCCTCACCTACCCCGGTCAGATTGGCGCTGCCTGTTATCCCTATATCTTCGAGCCCACTCCGGGTCAGGTCTGGCTCATCGCCTCCCACAGCCGCCCCGATCCACCCCTCTGGGTCAGCTTCAAAGAAACGGATTTCCTGGACTCGAACTAGTTCTGATTCAGAGTACCCTTGCCTCTGCCGCTGCCTTTACCCTTACCATTGCCCCGACTTTCCTCGCCGACTGCCAATTGTGGAACGGGTTAGTTGGAGCCACGATGCAAACTGATCGATTCTGACCTCGGGATAGAATCAAGGGCAAAGGCAAGGGGAAGAGGGGGAGCGCCCAGAACTCTACCGGAATCGAAACGAATACAAATCCGCGTCCCGCATCACGAATCGCAGCCGCACCGGCGTGCCCTTCAGCCGCTTGAGCGGCTCTGGATCCGTCTGGCTCGTCGCCCTTTTCCAGATCACCGCAGAATCGATCTTGTCTCCCCAGATCACCGGGGAGTCCTCGAGAGAGAATCCGGGAATCGGATGACCCTTCTCGTTCTGGATTTCGAGACGGATACTACCCGCCGCCGAAGTCTCGAAGTTGAGAAGGAGGCTGCTGCCTTCGAACCGAACCGGCCTGGTGATGAATTCTCCTCCCGAGTATCCGGCGTTCACGGAAACGAATCCATCCAGACGGAGGACGAAACGCTCCAGATGGTCGCTGGGAAAAGCGTAATGTCGGGTGTAATAGAGCGAGAGCTCCCTTTTTCCCGTCGGAAGAATTCCGACGGCAGCCATGTTGCTACGGTGGCCCCAGTTTCGTGGATGGGGTCCCGGTCGAACGAAGGCCTCCATGAATCTGCGGTCCCAATGGACGCCGTCCCGGCTGGACAAGAAGACGCCGTCCGAGGCACCGGGAGTCCAATCCTCGAAATAGGTTTTCCACGGATGAAACCGCTTGGGAAAGGCCAGGTAGATTTGAGGGGCCCGAAAATACGGAGTGGCCCCGTTGGTGTACAGGTGCTCGGTAGGCGCCGATCCGAAATCAGCCCACTGGGGATAGCTCCAGTTGACGAAGTCAGGAGAAGACGAATATTTGAAACTACGATTTCCGTAATTGAGGGCGGATGAGGAGGTCTCCTCATGCCTGGATCCCTCTCTTCGGCCGCGGTCGGAGTCGCGGAAGAAGACCACATAGTGACCCTTTACCGGGTCCCAGAAGGCAGAGCTGATGGCATCGAAGGCGTTGCGGTGGAGGCCATCCGAGATCAGCGACTGCTGCCCTCGCAGCTTACTCCAGTGGAGTCCATCTGGGGACGCCAGCACCACCAGGGGGTAGCGGCAGCTCCCCAGGGCCTTGTAGCGTTCGCTCGCGGGTGCGGCGGGATTCGTATCCTTGAAAACATGCATGCAGGGAGCGAGCTTGTGCCCTTCCTCCTCGTCCATCCAGATGATGTTGTTTTCCTTCGACCCTTGGAACTCGAAGATTCCAAGTGATGGCCGCTCCCACTGAATGCCATCCTCACTCTCGGCGTAGGCTATGAGTTCCGAGTGGGCCGGGACTACCTTCTCCTCTGAGGCCAAGGGGTAGGGGTCTTCTCGGCCGCTCCCTCGGTAGTACATCCGAAAGCGGTCGCCGTCCTTGAACACGCTGACGTAGGTGCTGGAACTGCCCTCCCAGGGTTGATCGAAGGACAGGGCCCTTCCCGCAGAACGTGGCCGGTGCATCTGTAGCTGCACACTCGACATCTCTTCGATAAGGAAGTCATCCACAAATAGCTGCAGATCAGAGCCGACCGAGATCGCTTCCTGTGGTGTGTCTGTCGACTCCGCTCCCGTGGGAGTGCCTGATGCTGCCGACGCTGGGATTAGACATCCGCAAAGGATGAAGCTGTAGATCGTTTTCATCGTTGTCCCCTGATATCCGCGATTCACGATAGGAGTTTCGTCTCTCTGCCGTCGATCACGAGCTCAACATCTACCACCCTTTGGGGGCCGCTTCAAACGGGTTCAAGATTCTTCTCTTTGCTGAGAGATCGAAGACCGGGTATTCTGAGGGTCTTGAGGCTCCAAGGAGAGACGATCTGTCGAAGTTCCGGTACCACACGCTGCTCATTCCCTGGCTTCTTTTCGCCGCCTCGAATCTTCCTGCGTTCTGTCGGGGAAACGAAGAGAGTCTGCCTGCTTCCCGGAAGGCCCAGGAGAATCTTCTACTCAGCGGAAGCGTCAGCAACATTCGAACCCTGGCACAGGGTGTGACCGGCTCGAAACGAGTGACTGTCAGCAGCGGCAAGCTCAGCCACGATGCCCATGTCCAGACGGTTGACATTTATAAGAAGCTCCATCGAGGCACCAGGGGCGTCCACTTCAACTTTCGGGATTCCTACCGCCACAACATTGCCGCCTACCGCCTGGACAAGATGCTGGATCTGGGGATGGTTCCGGTCTCTGTCGAACGTCGCTGGAGGGGCAAGCAGGCATCCTTCACCTGGTGGGTAGAGGGAGTCGCATTCAGTGAGGGTGAGCGCTTGCGGAGGGGGATCGACCCTCCCGACGCCGAGAACTGGAACTGGCAGGTCTTCGTCCAACGGGTTTTTGACCAGCTGATCTATAACGCCGATCGAAACCCGGAGAATCTCTTGATTACCGACGGCTGGAGAATGTGGCTCATCGACCACACGCGTGCCTTTCTTCGCGACAAGTCCCTCTCCCAGCCCGAAGTGCTTTCACGGTGCGATCGTCAACTCCTGGCTCGGCTGAAAAAGATGGATAGGAAGGGCCTCGACCGGGAGCTCGGCCCCTATCTGAGAAAATCACAGCTCGCTGGGTTGCTGGCGCGGCGGGATAGGGTGCTCCAGATTTTCGCCGAGGAAATCGCACGCCGTGGGGAGGAATCGGTCCTCTATGATTATCTTCCAGGCCCCGGCCAGCTAACGGGCAGCCGCTGAGGACGTCCAGCCTATGCTATCCCAACCATCAGTCCGGAAATTGGGAATGGCCCTTTCTCTGCTGCTGCCGACCATGATCTCCTGCGGAGCTCCTCCTCCAGCGCGGGATTCCGGAGCAGACTTCGCTGCGCCTCCCTTCCAGTTGACGCGAGGCAGTGCCTCCCTTCGCACCCTCCCCGGCGCGCCGCAGGGCAGAACCTGGATCTACCAACTGTCGATGCCTTTTCAGGTGGCAAAAGGGAAGGCGGCTCTGTTCTGGGGGATTCGGGAAGGCCAGGCCAAAGGAGCCGATTTCGAGGTTGGAGTAGACGTGATCGTCTTCGAAGACCTGGCGGCCATCTCGGCCGAGGGTGCCGTCGTAGTGACCCGCAATCATCCGGAGCCCAATCCCAATACCGAGCCTCCAGGAACCCCCGCGATCATGGTGAAGTATCCCGTCCGAGGCGGATTTCAACCCTTGGGAGCGAAGGCCCCAGACGGGTCTCCGCTGCCACACGGGGGAACCGGATTCGGAATGAACCAGGCGATTGCCTGGCCTTCTGGCGAGCCCGAGGGGCCACCGCCCTACCGGGTGAACTATTTCAGAGGATCTGAAGGTTACCAATATCTGGAGGTCCATCAGTTCAGTTACGACGGCAAGAAATTCAGGGTTGAGAGTACAGAGCGTGTGTCCCTGACGGGGATGTTCGCAGGGTGGGCTGTCCTGGATGGGGCCATGACGAACGCGATCCCGGACGGCGAGGATTTCCTGATTGGTGTGAGGGCGGAGCCATGGGATCTTGCGGCAAAGGGTCGTCATCCCTGGGCGAGCCCCACTTCAGGCACCGCAGTGATGCGTTGGAGGAGGGAAGGGGACCGCTGGCGTCCTGTGTCGATTTTCCCAGTGACGGGTCCGAATCAGTCTTTCGAGCCCAGCTTGATCCGGGATGTGGATGGTTCTCTTCTCTTTTGCGACGGGGCGGGCGTGAGACGGACCATAACGACATCCAAGTGTGGCAGTCTCGCGACGGTGGTGAAATTTGGAAGAAGATCATCCATGTAAGGGGACTGGTTTCCAGTGCACCCATTGCTCTGAATCAGGCTGCCGACGGAACCCCATACGTGGTGGCAAATCTCTATGAAGTCTTCGTACACCCGGGACGGCAGGTGGCCATCTATCGAGATTCCAAGGGCCGGGTGCGAGGTGGCGGCTGGACCCGGAAGACGCTGATGCTCTGGCCTCTGAACGATCAACGGACTGGGATCGAGGAGCCAGTCCTGGTCCGGGACTGCCGGGCTGATTTCAGTCGTCCTCCAGGAGGCTCTGTCTGGGTCGCCGATCATCCCTCGGGCATGACGGTCCACCTGGCAGACGGAAAGTGGCACCATGTTCTTGCCTACCGTGTGTTGGAACTGGCCGAGCTTTCTCACGCCATCGAGCCGGCTCCTCAGACCGGAGGGTACATTGAAGAAGTGCTCTCAAACGGTCCAACCATTCCGGTCTGGCAGTTCTAGCTTAGCCCCGCCACCGGCTGCGGACCGCCGGATCATTCGAAAAAGAAACTTCGGCCGGCGTGGCGGTGGCTTCCAAGCCGCCGTATTCCTTCCGTCGAGCCTTTGGCTCGAAACACGGCGGCACGGAGGCCACCGCCACGGTTTTTGGACAATAGGCTAGAGAATTCCCTATCCAATTTCAGATCAATGGGTTACGTCCTTTTTTGCTCCGAATTCACAAATGAAGTTTCACCCTAGCTAGTGCCCGTCCGGAAATGTGTAAGTAATTGATAAGGAAGAGGAAAGAGGGCTTTTTCAAGCTCCGAAATTGTCAGGGTCGTTTGCTAGTCTATTGGTGCAAACAACTAAACTGAAACGACTTACGACGATTTGAG
>JAKZYH010000003.1:0-10140 GCA_047514575.1 Acidobacteriota bacterium
TTTTTGATGCTCCGCTGGAATCTTCTCTTCATGGTATCCTCGTGCCTCTTGAGTTGTGAGCCGTGGCCCGAGCTGGCAATTGGCTTAAATCTAAGCTGCGGGATGTACCCTCTGGGGGCCTCACCAGTGAACGACTGCCACTCAGGACCAAACTAAGCTGCGAGCACGTTAGGCTTCAGTGTTCAAACGGTCTTAACTGCCACGGCTCACTCTAAAGGGTACCCCGAAGTTTCTTTCTCGAATGGGGCCAGGGCTTCCTGGGGGTGGAACTAAGCTGAAACTTCATTTTCGGATCTGGGGGTAAGTAAGACGTCAACCATTGATTGGGTGAGGGATGGGCGTATCTGAGGCATTTCTTACACCGAAGTAATTGCGCGTAGGGGAGGGGCTCCCGTTGGGAAAAGGAGTTTCTTTCCTGTACGATCCGGCGGTCTGCAACCGGGGGATTGGCTAAGGTGAAACTTTGTTGGCGAACGTAGCTTTGGCCCCCAGGCCGAAGTCCTATTTCCGAGCCTTTGGCTCGGACGGCGGCCTGGAGCCCACCCCCACGTCCCGGATGAGCCGAATCGATCTGGCGGAGGGATTCTGTTGACCGGACATCGGCTCCCTCCCTGTCCCGACTCTCCGAACTGTGTCTCCAGCCAGGCGGACAAGGAGGCCCAGCAAATCAAACCCTTCCCCCTGAAGGGCGACGCCGCGCGCACGCTACTGGCCTTGCGGAGCCTCATCGAAAAGCTGCCTGGTGCCCGGGTGCTGGAGACCGAACCAGACTATCTCCGAGCCGAGTTTACCAGCCGGATCCTCCGCTTTGTCGACGACGTCGAATTCCTGCTCGATCCGCAGGCAGAGGTGGTTCACGTGCGTTCAGCTTCACGGGCGGGCTACTGGGACTTCGGTGCCAATCGCAAGCGGGTTGAGCAGATCCGCAGAACCTATCTGGGTAGTCGGGAGTAACCTGGGCCGGAGTCGCCGATCTGCTCACTTGCGGTAGGTGATCCAGGCGGGGGAGCCCCAGGCGATCTCCCCGTCCTCCTGTAGGACACGGACGTAATAGTAGGATTCTCCTGAGTCAGGGGCCTCGCTATCGACGAAGTCCAGGTTCACGGTCGGCTGGGCTGCGTTGCTGGTGTAGAGGATCCTGCCATCGCGTATCACGTCAACTCGCCTCAGTGTACCGGTACCTTGGATGTTGGCGCGGATGCGTACCGGGCTGGTGCTGGAGAAGGCCGAACCCATCAGATGCTTTCCGTCAGATCCCCGATAGCTCACGTCTAGAATGATGTTGTCGGTGGCCGCATAGGCTCGCCGCAAGTGGATCGCCTCCATCAGATCCTCACGGCTCAGACTCTCCGCGATGAGGCAGGCATAGCTGACATGGGTCGATAGGTGATCCGAAGAGGCAATGAACCCTAACTTATAACCCTTTTCCAAAGCACTCCAGGCAGTCCCGTGACGCCGATACGGCGTGTCGTCTTCTTCCACGGTGGGAGTGGCTTCCAGCGTCTTGGGACGCGGAGCACCGGGATGCTCGTAGGTGTCGCGCATTCCCTGATAGATCTCCAAGAGCGTCTCCGCCTCGGGATCGTGGTCGCGCCAGTCGGTTCCAGCTCCTGTGGCAATCGTGTGGGGAATGGAGACACCGCCGTGACGGCGCACATACCAGAAGAGCCGCTCCGCGCCTTCCAGCCCCAACCTTTCGCCCGTCAGGATTGGAAGAATGGGGACACCCCGCCGGGTAAAGACGATGTTACGGTGACCATTGGGAAATTGAATTCCCCGTTCGTAGGAATAAAAGGCGGTGAAGTTGTTCTGCTGGAACAAATCGGCAAACTTCTGAGATCGCCACCAGGCGTACAGCTCTGCCACTTCGTGGTCGTGGTCTGTAATCCCTATGAAGTCGAGGGCGGCGGCGTCTCGGGCATACCGATAGGCATCACGCAGCCCTCCGTCGCCACCTCCATCCAGGGAAATGTCGGTGTGGCGGTGGAGATCTCCACGGAAGATGGAATATTTCTTTCCCTGGGACTCGATCCGGTAAGAGCGTATTCGCTCAACCTGCTCGGATTCGTTGGGGTGAATCGGATCCACAGTATCAGTCGATTCCGGAGCCCAAGGCTTCAGCGCCAACTCCGAACTGACTGTGCTCGCCCCCAGGCTGGAAAGGAAGACCCTTCCCTGCTGCGCTAGAGCGGACTTCGCGCCGCGGAGGTCGCTCGCCCAGAGTGCCCAGAGCCGACCGTCGGGACCAACGGCAGCAGCCGGCATCATGTCGTTTCTCCCACTGCTGCGCTGCACCCGTACCGGCTCGCTCCAGGAGGAGCCCTGATAGCGGGTGGTATGGATCTCCCAGGAGGGGAAGTATCGTGGCCTTCCAGCCGGCCCCTTCTTGGTCACGTTTCGTACCAGGAGCCATGGACTCCCCGAAGAATCCATCTGAAGCAGTGGCATTTCCCATTCTCGGTCCGAGCCCAGGTGCTCCATTAAATCCTGCTCGGTGGTGAAGCTCCGATCTCCGTCGAGGCAGGCCAGGCGTACCCAGCGCGACTCCCGAAGCTCGGTACCCTTTTTCTGGACGAGGCGCCCCGTGTCCTTGCCCCATTCGATTCCGGATTCGTGCCAGGCGACCCACACTCGACCTTTTGGATCGATCGCCACGCTGGGGTTTGCTTCGAAGCGCTCGGTCCCGGACACCACCCGCACGGGGCCCCATCGGTCCTGCTGGCGGGAGCGCAGGTAGACATCGTAGCTACCCCCGGCGTATCCGTCCCAGGCTATGGCAAGGGTCCCCTCAGGACCGACAGCCAGTGAGGGGCTCCAGTTGTTGCCGCTTCCCGCCTTACCCTCGCTCACCTGAAACTCATCTCGCCATCGGCTCCCATCGTAGGCCCGGGCCACAACCTGGCTGATTCCGTCTACCGGACGCTGCCAAACCAGCCATAGGACTCCTTCCGAATCGGTGATGGCGACGTGACTCACGTCGGGGCCAGAGCCGTTCGTCAATCTCTGGAGCTCGGACCATTCTTGACCGTTGTAGGATCGAGCATATAAGTCCCAGTTACCCTCCACCTGCATCGACCAGATAGCCCAGACACGACCCTCTGAATCCTCGGCAAGCGAGGTCAGGAAGACATCTGCTTCTCGAGCCAAAATGAAGAGGGGCCCGGATTCCTCCTCCGTCTTCCAACGAACACACACCGAATCCCCCTGGCTCTCGTGGTACTCTTGCCACGCCATCCAGAGGACGCCCGACTCCGTGCTGAGAAGCGAGGGGTAGTCCTGCTGTCCGACTCGCTCAGCCGCTGCCGGCGAGACCGGAGGAACGCGCTCAACCCGCACGTTTCCGTCCAGAAAGTACTGCGCTCGGAAGAGCGGCATGTCGGAAGGCACGAAGTGCAGCGTCCCCCTCTCGGTCTCAACATGAACGGGAGTCCCTGGAGGACTCTCCCTCACGCCGATGAACAGGCTGGGATGCCGGATTCTCGCGCGATCGGCGTAGCGGATCCAATCCCTGGTGGTGCTGCAAATCCAGCTGAGAGGCCCGGTGAGACGATCGTTGGGGGCGTCGGGGACCGCGGTAACGGTCAAGATGGTGTCCCCGAAACCATGCCGGTACACTCCGGCACGAAAATGCTCGGCCTCGACCCTCAGCTGTTGCCCGTCTCGTGGCTCCAGGTGGCCCGACCAGCCCCCAGGCTTGGTGTCCTTGAGCCCGAAGGTGACCCGAAAAACCTCCTCGGAAAATCGCAGTTCGGAGAGGGAGACCGTCTCAATCGCGTCTGGAGAAGCCGACTTCTGGGCGGGCTGACACCCAGCCAGGGCTGCTAGCAGAACCCCGAGAGCGAAAATAGTGATCTGCGACCAAGACTTCACGACTGTATTTCAGCGTCTCGACTACTGCTGAGTTGAAACTTCCAACGATGTTCGGCTCGGGACCAACGAAGTTTCTTTCGCAATTTGGTTACAGGTTATGGGAGATGCCTCAATTCTTCACCGGAGTGAACTCCAGTATACGATCATTGCCGCCATCGGCGACCAATAAATTGCCCGTGGTGGGATCGAGAGACAACCCGTTCGGGTTGTTCAGGAACTGCCCTGTTCCCGTCCCTCCCGAAAGCCGAGCGCGTAGACTCCCGTCGACTGCATAGACCAGGATCCTGGAATTCTCGGGATCTGTGACATACACCTGGCCAGCCGAGTCCAGAGCAATGTAGGGCTTGCTCAAGATCCCCTGGTCCTTCCAACCGGGGACCTTCCACTCCGACTGAAACTGCAGACCAGCGTCGAACTTCTGGATTCGCCGGTTCCAGGCATCGGAGACATAGACGGCTCCCCCTCCGGGCTCTACTACCAGGCTCACCGGCTCGTCAAAGAGGCCCGGGGTAATGCCCCCTCCACCGGCCTGACTCAGAAATGCACCTCCAGCAGCAAAGCGCAGAATCCGTTTGTTGCCGGTATCCGCTACCAGCAGATTACCCTCTAGATCCAGCGCCAATCCCCTTGGCCCAAAAAGGAGTTTGGGATCTTGCAGCTCAGCCGGGCTATGGCCGAACCGGCCCCACTTGGCCTGGAATCGCCCCTCGGAGTCAAACTTCTGAATCCGTCCGTTCCAGGTGTCGGCCACGTAGATCTCACCCTGCTGGTTGACTCCCACACCCCAGGGCTCATTGAACTGACCATCCCCCAATTCCCCGGGCTGGGAACCATCCGGGTCGAGGCAACCGCTCTCCGGTCCCTTCTCCAGAATGCAGGTACTCCCAAAGGCCAGCTTCAGGTTGCCGCCTTTATCCAGGATGAGGATACGATTGTTTCCCGAGTCCGCTATGACTAGGTCACCCTGGGGACTGACCGCCAGGTCCCGGGGTTTGCTCAGAGGTAGACCGGCATAGTCTCCTGAGAAGCTTCGAACAATCTGGAGTTCCATCTGCTCCGCCGTGCCCAGGTCGCTTGCCGGCAACCTGGAGGGATCCACGCCCAGATTCCAGACATCCGAAGCGATATCCCGGCGTACAAACAGGTTGAACTCCTGCCGATGCGACCAGAGCGCCATGTCGACTCCTGGAAGCCGACGGTAGAAGAAGTACTGGCTCAGATTGCGCAGACTGACCGGATCCGTAACCGTTTTGAAGAATCCCTTCAGGTCCACCAGGTAGGGTTCATGAGGGGGCCACCAAATCAACCGATATACCCGTCGAATGTATTCATCAGTGAGATAGGGAAGTACCTTCGGAAGGTTGTCGGGGCCGACGATGACGACGGGGGCCTTCATGGCGTCCAGGCGCGGTGCGTCGCCGTAGAATTTACTGCCAGGGTAATCCCGCATGTACCAGGTGAAGGGCCAGGAGCTCTGGCTGTCGTAGGCTACGGCCAGCTTGCTGATCCCTCCGGTACGGCTACCAATCAAGTCAATTTCGTCTAGAGCCTGCTTGATGTCTGGGGTGCCGTGGGCATAGACAAGCAACTCGCTGGCCAGGTCGTAGTTCTTGAAATTGAGCATCAGGCTGGCGCGAAGGGTGAGCAGCCCTAGAAGCGACACCACGCCGAGGGCCAGTAGATGAAAGGTCAGGGTTCTCCCGACTCGATGAGCGACCCGGCTCGCCAGATAGATCAGGAGCAGCAGAACACCCAACGTAACCAGCCAGCGACTCGTGGCCGCGAGAGACAACAGATCACGGCCTTCGAAGAGTCCTCCCCTCAACAGGGCTAAAGTGAGCAGACCCGTCAGGCCGGGGACCAGGATCAAACTGAACCCTCTGTTGTTGGTGACCGAACGCCAGGAAATCAAATTCAGCAGACGGCCCAGCCACCAGCCGCCCAGGACACACATCGGCAAGACCACATGCATCAGCAGCCAGGGCATTCTTTCTCCCGCCACGGAGTAGCCTATCCAACTGCAAAGCACCCAGAAGGCCAAGAAGCACAGGAAGAGCTTCCGGATCTCACTGGCGTCGACATCCGCAGCACCGGGCTCCGCTTCGACCGGAAGGTCCTCTTTCGAAACGGGCTCCCAGACGTTCGTTTTCAGGTGGCGGTTCAGGGACCAGCAGGCAGCTATACAGAGAAACAAAGCAAGGAACTCGTAGACAGCCGAAAGAATCAGATAGTAGAACCAGGGCTGGCTCCCTCGACCCACCTCGTGTTGCGTCAACCAGTATCCCAAGCTTCCCACGACGCCAGACACCAAACCCTTCTGCGTGTTGGTAAAAAAAGTCGTAAAGAGAAGGATCTGAACACCCCAAAACAGCGCCATCAACTTGACCCAGAGCCGCAGACTAATGCCCTCGGCACCCCGCTTGAGACCGAAAAATGTCGTGGCCAACAGTCCACTCAGAAGCGTCGCCAGGCCCAACAACAACAGGTTGTGCCACAGATTCTCGCTCTGAGCGTAGCCAGCCAGATCGCGTCCGGTGATGAAATAGCCCCACGGGGTCATGAAAGGAAGCACCAAAGTGAGCATCAGGAGGGAGAGCTGCAATGCCGCGCGATCCAACGAATTCAGGGATGCACGTCGTTCCCTTCTCAACCCGGGCGAAAGCAGTCTCCCCAGGGCCAGAAGGCCGAAGAAGGCCCCGATCGTAGCCCCGAAGATGAAGCTGTTCTCCTTGGTGGTGAAGGCCAACGCCATCGCGGCAACCATCAGCCACAGCCAGCGAGGTCCACGCGTCTCCAGATAACGGAACGCGGCATAGATCCAAACCATCACGAAGAGGGCGATGTAGACATCGTTCCGAATGTAGCGTGAGTAGCAGAGCAGGGTTGGGCTCAACACCACCAGGAGTGCTGCAGACAAGGCACCGGTCCGGCCGATGTAGCGTCTGAAGCAAGCGATCAGCAAGATCACCCCCAGACCGGAAAGGGCCGGCGCCAACCTTGCCGAGAAATCGCTGGCGCCAAACAGAGAATAGAAAAGGGCGTTGAGATGAAAAAGAAGTGGACCGTGGAGAAGCGGGTCGTGCTGATAGTTTCCGGTGTCGTAAAGGTAGAAGGAATAGATGGCGTGCTGGGCCTCGTCGTGACTCATGGCCCGCAGGCCCAGATCCCAGAATCGGGTCAAAACGGCTCCAATGAGGAGAAGCCCCCAGGCCAGCTTCTCCCAATCTACGCCGGTTGAAGTAGCCAGAACGCGACTCAGAGCTGAATTGTTTGTGGGGGGGTGCGTCTCAAGGGTCATAAGCTCTTGACCAGAGTGCCACGGAGACTTCGAAGCGGGGTCTATAGCTTCCGGAAAAAGCCGAAGGCTCGATTTGCACCGCCGACGCGGTCGTGCCGCTGGGAGCCATCCGAACCTGATAACGGCTGCCTATGTATTCTTCGTATCCGACAGGCGGCCTCGGATCCCCTCCAGCAGGCGGCGATGGTGCGATCAGCAGAGGAGAAACATCTCCCGAATAGGAGCTCTCGGAAGGCAGGCGCCCCCAGTCCAGGTGGATCATGTCGCGAAGGTACCAGGCCAACACCGGGTCAGGTACCGGGCCGCCATCGACCTGCAGCGGAATGCGACGGGAATCACCGGCCCGGTGTGAGCTTAAGGCCTGGATGTCACGGATCAAAGTCCTCACCCCAGAGCTCGTCTGGCCTGGTGCAGCCCAGGAAGAAAGGCCGGATTTTACTGCCTGACTGTGACTGAACGCCAGACCAAAGCAGAGCAGAACGACGGAAAGCAGCAAGGCACGGCTACTCGTTGGCCCTGATCGTATCAGGAGCAAAGAACAGATCAGAACGGTAGCTACCAGCCCGAAAAGATTGGAAAAGGGATTCCAGGGAGTACGGGCCGACACTATCCCCAGAATCCAGAGAGAGCTCGCGGCCGCGAGCAGCAGGAGCAAACCCATCGAAAACAGGTCCCGTCGAACCGAGAGCCCACTCGAACAGTAGTTCAAGACTCTTTCCCAGACATGGGCGGCGCTAAACAAGAGTGCCAGTTCCAGCGCCAGCAGACTTGCTGGAGGTGTGCCACTCAATGCCAGAATCATTCCCCACGAGACCCACAGCGTCAGAAAGAGACGCCAGCGAGAGTCCACGGTTGACTGGTTGGGCGATTTGAACCAGAGAAGCACCAATCCGACCGCGCCCGACAGGATCAGCAACGGTTGCTGGGCGAGGAGATCGAGATGGGACCAACTAGTGGCATCATCTCCTGGGTTGACCATCCATTGCTGAAACCAGATCGAGAGGCTGGTTGAAATTGGACCCAAACCCTGTACCCTGGATTAGGATTCCCAGTGTCAACAGAACGCCGCTGAGTGACCTCACCAATCGGAGTCCGGAGATCTGAAGCGGCGCCTCGATCTTCAACTCCGGACAGCACACCAAGACGAAGAGAATCAAGACGGGGAAAACGCTCCACGCCTGGTGACCACTGATCAGCAGCAGGAGAGCCAACCAGAGCCAGGAAGGCCCCGGCCGAGCCCCTCGATCCAGGAGACTCAGGGCGACCAGACCGAGAACCCAGCTCAGCATTGAGGAGTCGGCGAGGCCACTGCAAGCGATCATCCAGGGATCAATGGCAAGGATTCCAGCCGCGAACAGCGCACCCAGGCGGCCCAGTCGAGCCCGAAAAAAGTAGGGGAACAGGACCAACACGGTACCTGCAAGCGCGGGGAAGAGGCGAGCCAGACTATCGCTGGCACCGACCAGCCAGAACGTGATCCACTGCAGGGCTCCCAGGAGTACGCCGTCAGTAGCGGCCCCTATGCTGAGGGGTAGCCTGTCCTCCAAGCCCTGAGCTACCAAAAAGGCAGCCCAGGCACCGATGCTCTCTTGCGAGGACAGCGGGCGAGCGGCCAGATCCTGGAACCGGATGGCGCCCCCGAGCATCAACAAAGCAACGTAGAGTACCCGCTCGAGAGTCGGGGCAAAAGGCAGATTGATCGGCTGTTTCAGCCAATGAGTCGAAGCTGATTCCACGTCCTTCATCTCTAGAGTCCGGAGAGCGTCGAATCGGCGCGCAACAGGTTTCCTCGACGCTGGTAGATCCTGATCGCCCCGGCGGAGAAGACCGGGTCCAATGCCCTCTCCAGAAGAGCCAGACGAGCTTCGGAGATTCCGTAGCGGCGGCGCTCCTCGGGGCCCAGGGAAACGTAGCGGATATCCCACTCCCGTAGTGTCTCCTGAATCTCCTGGACGGTTCCCTTCTGGTAGACCGTCTCCAGCGCCTGGGTACGTCCCTCTGCCTGGGCGGAATAGGAACTCCCCCTCCACTGCAACTCATGTCCCTCCCACCCCAACAGCGTGGCCCTCCCGGTGTAGGTGCTAATACGGTTCTGGTCTGGCCGATAGCTTTCTCCCTTGCCCTCTAGGACGATTGCATCGGGCGGGACGTTCTGACGCACCCAGACGATGACCTTCCCCATATCAGGGTCCCTCGCGGACAGATGTTCGAGCGCGCTTACTGTGGGCGAGAGGGATCCGAAACCGGAAGTCTTGGTAAACACGGCAGCTGGAGTATAGAGCATTCCAGCTCCCATCAGGACCATACCCAGGGCGGCCAAGGACCTGGGCAGTAAGCTGGATCGAAGCGAGCGGAGCAGGACATAAGCTGAACTGATCCCAAGCAAAGCCCACGCCTGATAGTAGAACTTGAAGACCGTGTTCATACGTGTCTTGAAGTTATCCCCGAGATAGGCCCATTCAGGCACGAACACCAGCAGTAGCGCCAGCGCCGAGAGCAAGAGTGCAAAATCCAGTGCCGGATCCCTCGGTTTCGATTCGGCTTCCGACACCCCTGGAGCTCTCGAAGTCCGCACCCATCTCTCCCACAAAAGTGAGATCAGCAGTGCCAGGATCAGCCCCAGGACTACGAAGGTCACACACTGTCTGAGCCAGTGGACGGCAACATCCGAGGCGCCTGCAGTCAGATCGTCCGGACGAAAAACCAGGTAGCTCCCGAGAAAAAGCAGGGGCACGCCCAAAACCAAGAGAACAGTGCCCACCAGACTCCTGATCGAAGGATGCCGTTCCCTCCATGCCAGAAAGATCAAGGCTCCCAGACCCGGGAGGAACGCCCCGAACATCAGAAGAAACTGAGGGAAATGCGTTGGGTGCAGAAGATTCGCCCGGATGCCGGTTACCTGGCTCTGAGCCGTCAGGAAAAACGGGAGATATAGCAACAGGGCCCCAACACCCAGAATCAGTCCGAAGAGG
>JAKZYH010000004.1:0-12174 GCA_047514575.1 Acidobacteriota bacterium
GACCAAAATAGAGGCTGTTGAAGACCCGCAGGGAGAGCGGATTGAGGGTGAAGGCGGGCAAGTCGACTGGGAGGTTCCAGCTCGATCGAGATGGAACATCGAGGGGTGCCGCGGCCAGTTTCGGTGGGAGTTCGCTTCTGCCAGCGTGGTGGCCCCTGATGAGGACGCTTCTCCCCAGGGAGTTTCCTCCCGCGACACAGTCCATCCAGGCCACCGAGTAGTCATAGCCGGAATCCCCTTCCTCCATCAGCCTCACCGCCTCGTCCAGGTTGCCAGCTCGCTCGTAGTCCACTTTGATGTAGGCCGTCTCAATCGGTCGAAGCCGCAACTTGACGGCCACGATGAGTCCCGTCAAGCCCATGCCTCCGATTGTGGCCCAGAAGAGCTGGGGCTGCTCAATCGGGCTACATCGCACCACTTCACCCTGGCTCTGGAGGATTTCGATCGATTCAATCGAGTTCCCCAACGATCCGTCCTTGTGATGGTTCTTACCGTGAACATCACAGGCGACACAACCGCCGATCGATGCGAATTTGGTCCCGGGTGTCACTGGAAGAAACCAACCTCTGGGGACAAAGACCGTGAGTATCTCCTCCAATGTGACACCTGCCTCACACTCCAGGCAGCCCGTAGCCGGATCAAACGACAAGAAACGGTTCAGCCGCTGTGTCAGCACTAGGCCCTGGTCCAGGTTCAAGGCCGCATCTCCATAGCTGCGCCCCTGCCCCCGCCCAACAAAGGAAAGCTGTCCTTGAGATTTGATTATGGAGGCAGCCAGAGCAACTTTCTCCGGGCGATAGACGCGCCCCCAGCTGGAGGAATACCTTCCCCACCCGTTCAACTTCTGCTTGACAAACAATGGAGACCTCGCTTGCGTGGTGGCGAGGACGACACTCTCCGAGAAATCCAGGCCTGGCCAGAAATGGGTTATGCCAAGCCAGCTTCTACCGATTTGAGGTAGTCGATGCTCTCGCGCGCGATTCGCTCGGGGCCCGCTTCGAAGTCGAAGACCTCCAGTGAACACCAGCCTTCGTACTCCCGATCCTTCAAAAGTTGAAGGACGCGGGCAAAATCGATCTCTCCAGTACCCGGGTGCCGGCCGTCCACCTCGTTGACGTGGACATGTCGAATCTTCTCGAAGTACCGTTCCGGCAGTGACAGGAAATCGCCACCCTGATCGGCGGCGTTGTGAAAATCGAACATGGTCTGGACATTGGGATGGCCTACGGCATCGACGACGCTGACCGCCTCTTCCAGGGTCGTCACAACATTGGTCTCCTGACTCGAAACCGCCTCCATTAGCAGTGTCACGTCACGCTCTGCGGCTTGGGAGGCTAACCGAGCCAGACCCTCGGCCAACTTGCTCAAGGCCGCCTCCACGCTCTGCCCATCGAGCGCATTGCGCTGATAAGGAGAGCCCAGAATCATGACCGGGCCACCCAGGTCTCCGCAAAAGTCTATGAGCCTTCCCAGATAGGCCCAGCTCTTATCTCGGAGTACCGAGTCCTCGGTCGTCAAATGCAGTCCCTTGGGTGTCAGTAGCAGCCAATGGAGTCCGGAACAGACCAGGCCCTCGCCCTCTATGGTGCGGCGAAATTCGGCACGCTCCCGGGGAGAAATGCTGTCAATAGAGTCGGCCCACATGAATGGGGCCACTTCGAAACCGGAATATCCCAGTGACTGTGCCAACCGACAGGCATCTTTGAGACTCCAGTCCTTGAAAATCTCACTGCAGATCGCATATCGAAAAGCCATGGCTCAGTCCTTAGACAGCTAATATAGCAAACTTGGAACGAAGCCGAGATCTTCTTGCACTCCAGCGAGCCTGGGACTACGATCCCCTGAACAAGGAGTCGTATACGTGACAATAATTCTCAGGTCTTGGAGTAAGGCCGTCCTCCTACTGGTCCTGATCAGTGGCTGCGGCGGAAATCCTGGAGATCAACTGGCGTCCGGGAAGCAGGGGGGGACTGGAGAGCGCGACGCACCAACCTCGAGAGGCACTATCGCGCTCTCGGTGATGACACTGACCAATCCCTTCTTCAAGGTAATCGCAGACAGCATGACCAGCGAAGCCGCAAAGTTCGGCTACGATGTTCTGGTAACCAGTGGTGAATTCGATGTCGCCAGACAGCAAAACCAGGTCAAGGACTTCATCGTCAAGAATGTCAGCGCCATCGTCCTCTGTCCCTGCGATTCAAAGGCCATCGGCCCTGCCATCGAAGAGGCGACCAGGGCGGGGATTCCCGTATTTACCGCAGATATCGCTTGCCTTGCTCCGGGTGTCGAGGTGGTTAGCCACATCGCGACCGACAACTACGGAGGAGGCAAACTTGCTGCCGAGGCGATGATCGAGGCCCTGGGTGAAGAAGGTGGCAAGGTGGTGGTTCTCGACTACAAAGAAGTCGAGTCTTGCATCCTCCGAGTCAAGGGCTTCAAGGAAGTGGTCGAAGCCCACAACCGCAACCGGAAGAGCGGAAGCCTTCAAATCGTTGCCGAGCTTCCCGGGGGTGGTGTGAAAGATCGGGGATACAAGGCGGCCGAGGACGCCTTACAGGCATATCCCAACCTGGCGGGGATCTTCGCGATAAACGATCCCTCAGCGCTAGGGGCTCGGGCAGCACTGGAGAAGGCGGGAAAACACGATCAGGTAAAGATCGTTGGTTTCGACGGCCAGCCAGAAGGCAAGAAGGCCATCGATGAAGGGCACATCTACGCGGATCCGGTCCAGTTCCCGGATCGAATCGGCGTGGAAACGGTCCGGACCATCGTCAAACACTTTCGGGGAGAGCAGGTTCCCGCCGAGATCTTGATCCCCACCGCTCTCTATCGACAGGGCGACTCGAGCCGATCCGACAATTGATCCCGAATGCCGAATCGATCGGGAAACGAGACCAAGTGAGGACACGACCGTGGGCACGACCATCGTTTCAGCAGCAATCGAGGCCTATCTCCACCGAACAGGGCCCTCTCAGGATCCGATCCTGCTCGAGATGGAGGAACGCGCCCTTCGCGATCACTTCCCCATCGTAGGTCCACTGGTCGGTCGCGTCCTCCACCAGCTGGCAGGAATCAGCCATGCCACTCGAATCCTGGAGTTGGGGTCAGGTTTCGGATACTCCGGCTACTGGTTCGCCTCGGCCCTGGGCGACGACGGCCAGATCATCTTGACAGACGGGTCGGATCAGAACCTGACGTCAGCGAAGGACCATTTTCAGCGGGGAGGCATAAGCTGCCAGCTGGAGTGCCATAGCGGAGACGCTTTGGAAACGATGGACGCGCTGCCGGGCAGCTTCGACATCGTGTTCAACGATGTCGACAAGCACGCTTATCCACTGGTTTTCGAGAAGGCGTCTCGAAGACTCCGCCCCGGAGGTTTGCTCATCTCGGACAACGTCCTCATCCGCGGCGAGGTAGTCGAACCCTCCGACGGGGAGAACGTCCAGGGAATCCTGGAATACACCCGCCTGATTTTCAGTAGTCCCGACTTCTTCTCCAGCATCATCCCGATTCGGGATGGCATTTCCGTTAGTGTGAAATCCGGCTGAGCTGGGACTTCAAAAATTCGTCGCTCGTCTCTACCCTTCGAACAGCGCGGCGAACGGGACCAGTAATAAATCTCCCTCGCTGATTCAGGGATCCGGACGTTCATAAAATGAGTGAACAATCCTGCTCCCGAATACCTGCCTGACCAGCGACTCTTTGAAGTGGAGTGGGCCGCACTCTCGGAGCTGGAGCTTCTGGCCTTGATCCTGACCCCGGGAAGCTCAGGACGGGCCGCCCTAAGCCAGGCCCAACGGATACTTGACTCACTCGGCTCGAGCCGGGAACTCTCTTCTGCCAGATACCAGGATCTCCTTCGAGCGGGCCTCGACCGAAGCAACGTCCTTTCCCTGCTGGCGGCAGCACACTTGTTCCGGCGGATAGGGCGGAAGCCCCTACGCCTGGGCCAGTCCTTCCGCTGCAGCGGGCAGGTCTTTGAGCACTTTCAAGTGCAGTTCCAGGACCTAAAAAAGGAATGCTTCTGGGCCGTTCTCCTGGACGGCAAGAACCGCATTCTGAAACTGGTCCGCATCTCAGAAGGGACGCTGACCTCCTCCCTGGTTCACCCGCGGGAAGTCTTCCGCCCCGCCATAGAAGAGGCCACTTCGGGAGTGCTGCTGGTTCACAACCACCCCAGCGGAGATCCGGGTCCAAGCGATGAAGACAGACGAATTACAGCAAGATTGGTAGAGACGGGCAAGGTAGTCGGAATCCGCGTTCTCGACCACGTCATCGTGGCGTCTGACAGCTACTTCAGCTTTGCCGACCAGAGCCTGCTCTGACCCGGAACTTCATCTTCAGGTTGCCAAGCGAAACATTGATTTGGAATTGGATAGGAGTATTTAAAGGATCGCCTCTAATTCCGGGGGGGGAAAGGAGTGATTTACAACCGGACGCAGTTAGCAACTCCTTCAGACCTGTCCTACGCCGAAGGTGTTACTGCGGGTAGCCCAGGGTTGCAATGCGAAGCGAGCTACCCTGGGTTTGGGTCGTTCAAAACAAACACGCTACCCCGAAGGGGTTATTGCTGACCGGAAACAAATTGCAACAACGCTTTCAGCGTAGAAGAAGCAGGCGACTTGAACCCAGGGTAGCCCGCTTCGCATTGCAACCCTGGGCTACCCGCAATAACGCCTTCGGCGTAGGTGATCCCTCCCGAGATCAGGTAGAGTTTCTTTCTCGAATGGGGCATCACCGCTGGGGCGCCCCCGGAACTGCGAGATCCCCAGATATCAACGCTCGTGACGCCTTGGATACTTGCGGTATCCTAGCGAGTCGAGCGTGACGTATGGAAATCAGCGACTTGAGCTCCGTCTACTTCGACATCCACTGGCCCGAGGATCGCCCTTTCCAGGTGATCGGCCAGGGCATGGATGCGGTTGACTGGATCTGCGTCCTTCCCGACTACCCAAAATATGCGTCCAGGGTCGAAATCGGGGAACTCCACAAGCTGGGAGGAGGACCCTGCGCCACCGCTACGGCACTGTGTGCCCGATACGGTCTCAAGGTGCGCTTTATCGGTCGCCTGGGAGATGATGAGTCCGGTCGTTTTTCTCTGGCAGATCTCGAAAAAGAGGCGATGGATCTATCCTGTCTACAGATCGTCAGGGGAGCCGAAACGCAACTGGGAATCATTCTGGTCGACGCCGCCACCGGAGAACGGACAGTGCTCTGGAAACGCGATCCCAAACTCGTCTACCAGGAGGGTGAGCTCAAGCGCGAATGCATTGTGGCGGGACAATTGCTCCATCTGGATGGGCAAGATCAGACGGCTTCGATCCAGGCCGCCCGCTGGGCTCGGGAAGCAGGCATGCAGGTCTCCCTGGACATCGATGTCCCACAGCCTGGAGTCGAGGAACTGCTGCGATTGACGTCCTTCTTGATCCCGAGCCTGGAATTCGTTCGGAAGTTCACTGGAAGGGACGACTGGAGACAGGGGTTGCTGGAACTGGCCAACCTGACCGACGGCATTGTGGCTACAACCCGGGGCAGCAAAGGAGTGGCGCTGGTGTGGGAAGGGGAGATCATCGAGGTACCAGCTCTCTCGGTCAATGCCGTAGACACCACGGGCGCCGGAGACGTTTTCCATGGCGCGTTCGCGTACAGCCTCTTCCAGAACTGGAGCGTGGGACGCTGTCTCCGTTTTGCCAACGCTACTGCCGGCCTGGCTTGCAAGCGATTAGGAGCGCGAAGCGGAATTCCGACGCTGAGCGAGGTGCTGACGGAGATGGCTGAGGACCAGCCGCACCATAGCTCTCGGCAGCGTTCGGCAGGGCCAGGCTAGAGCGAAGAAAGGCACGGTAGCGGAGAAAGTGTAGAATAGGCGGCATCGATTGTGACCGAAGCGCCGGGAGGCCACCGGAACATGGATCCTTTTTCAACCTGACTGCATCCAATAAACCATGAGAGAAGCACTTCGTTTCGCACTAGTAGCAGGGGTTTTCCTTTCCGCAACAACGGTTGAAGCGAAAACCAGACCGACTCCCCAGGAAATCATCAAACGATTCTCCGAAAAGGAGTCTGAGTTCAAGAAGATCTTCGCCCAGTACACCTATACCCAGCATATTCTGTTTCAAGTACTGAGTCGCGCCGGGCGGGTCCGAGAGCAGCGGGAGATGGTCGTCGAAATCTACTTCACCAAAGACGGTGAGCGCGAAGAAGAGATCCTCCGGGATCGAGGGCGGCTCAAGTCGGTGAGAGTCAGCCAGGAAGACATCGACGACGCCCTCAATGTCCAGCCCTTTGCCCTGACTGCCGAGGATCTTCCGAAATACAAGATCAAGTACAAGGGTGAGGAGCGGGTGGATGAGTTGGACACCTACGTGTTCGAAGTCAAACCGAGGAAAATACGGAAGAGACAACGCTATTTCAAGGGACGGATCTGGGTGGACGCCGAAGATCTACAGATCGTCAGGACTATAGGCAAGGCGGTCCCGGACTACAGGAACAACAAGTTTCCCGAGTTTGAGACGCTTCGGGAGCAGATCGATGGGGAGTACTGGTTTCCGACCTGGACGGAGGCAGACGATGTCCTGGAGTTCCGCAATGGAGACGTCCGCGTCCGAGAGCTCATCACCTACCAGAAATTCAAGAAATTTGAGGTCGGCACCTCGATCAAGTACGGTCCTGCCGCCGAGGGTGAGGACACCGACGCTGACAGCGAGGAGGGCGAAGCCACAGAGGACGCCGAAGACGCGGACTCTGGAGAAGAGGAGAACTAACCGCGGCGTTTGCTCACGGCAGAAGAACGTTCACGGCTTTGGTTCTGTCGACCGGGATCTCGACCTCGATCACCTTCTCTTTCTGCGAGGATCCGGTCTGCTCGCCGAAGGGAGTACACTTCAGAACCGCCTTGCCTGCAGGGAGCTCCAACTCAAGTAGCCCATCGGTTTCAAAGGGACTTTCGTGAACCCCATCCGGGGCGTAACTACGGCCATCAGATCCAGTGACACGGAGGCGAGCCGAAGCCACACGATCGTCGCCGTCGTGAATCCTGATCAACAGACGACCCGTCGGCAAGACACAGAATCGCTGTGCCAAGGAGCGCTGACGCGTTCCCATCTTGAGGATCAGATCCACTTCGATCTCGCCGGTCATCAGGGGTACGACCTCAAGCACCGTACGAACCTGCGATTGGGGCTCGACTGCCGATTGGAAGGGGACCAGGCCGAAGACCCGGGAGGTCCCACTGATCTGGAGCGTAGCTGGGCTTTCTGTTTTGTTGACCAGCTGGAGAGAGAGCGCGGTCATTCGGTTGAAAGGCACCTCCAGGCAGGAGGGTCCACTTGCGGTAATCCCTGCTGAATCGATGACCACCCGGAGCTCCGGTTCAGCGTCCTGGGACTCTGGAGTAACCGCCCAACCGCTTTCCCCCGCGGTGAACAATGTTCCGAGAATCAACACCCAACGGATACAGAAGCCGTTTAAAATCACTCCTACCTCATCGTTGTTCGAAACGCGCCGCCCATCTTCATCATCGAGAGCTGGGTTCCGCAATTGTAACTTCTGGTAAGTGCAGCCACCAGCCGCGCTGGATCATTCCGAGGAAAACTACTCCTTGCTTCAGGGCTCGGCCGGGTCCCAGCGCTACACCTACATCGATTGAGGACCAGTTTAAGGCCCTCTAAACAGGTGCTATCATTGGCCCCTTGAAAGGCACATTGGAGGAGGTAGATATGGGCATCAAGTTTTCCGAAGATTTGATTCCGCTCACTGATCTCAAGGCCAATCCGGGCCGCGTACCTGATGCGACGGGATCACAAGAAGCTCGTCTACAAACACAACAGGCTCGACGAGCGTCTGACCGGCTACGAAGCCGCCCGGGTGGTGAAGGAAATCCTGGCTTGAAGGCAGAGACTGACGCCGACCTCTTTTTCTTCGAGCCCGAGCCTTTGATCAGGATGGCTCGCGTTCACCAGGACGCCTACCGTCTCGCGGAGCCCTTCCCCCACGTTGTCATCGATGATTTTCTGCCCGTAGAGATCGCTGAGGGCATCCAGGAGGGATTCCCGAGGCCTGACTTCGCAGGCTATCGGCGGCAGCCCGACAGCCCCTTTCAGGTCAGTAAACTTGGACAAACCCAAGAATCCAACTTCAAGGGTCTGGCGCCATTCGTGCGCCACATGCTCAATGAATTCAATTCGATGGCCTTTATCATGTTCCTCGAGGAGCTCACTGGGATCTCAGGGCTAATCCCGGATCCTCACTTTCGTGGGGGTGCCCTCCACCAAATCCTGCCCGGGGGAAGTTTGGCCGTCCACGCCGATTTCAACCGTGACACCTGGAGGGAACTCGATCGCAGGATCAACGTTCTGATCTATTTCAACAAGGATTGGAAGGAGGAGCACGGCGGCCACATCGAGCTTTGGAACAAAGATATGACCGAATGCATAGTCAAGGCTGCTCCGCTATTCAATAGATGCCTGATTTTCAATACGACTTCAACTTCGTTTCACGGTCATCCTGATCCACTGAATTGCCCTGACGGCGAGACGCGAAACTCGATTGCGCTGTACTACTACACCAACGGCCGTCCCCAGCACGAGGTGACTCGTGAGCACAGCACACTCTGGCAGGACCGTCCTGGCGAGAGAATCTGGTCTGCCTCCCAAAAGCTCAGGCGGCGGGCGTTCGATCTGATTAGATTTCTCATACCTGGAGCTGGCTTGAAGCGGCTGCGAAAGTGGAGGAAATAGGAAGGATCTACCGGCCCTGCAAGTCGGTCGGCCAGGGATCTACTTCATCCTTGTGCTGGCGGAGCTTCCGACCTGTCCGGTGAGCGATATGTGGCCAAGTTCCGAGGAGAGAGCTGGGCAACAGTAGAATCTCCTCTCTCCCCGACCGAAGTTCCTTTCTCAAATGGGGCCAGCGATCCTGGGGAGGCCACTAACCTGAAACTTCATTCGCAAACGTGGCTTCGGTCTCCAGGCCGAAGGTCCTCTTCCTTCGAGCCTTTGGCTCGATGCACGGCGGCCTGGAGACCGCCGCCACGCCCTGACGCGAAGTTTCTTTCCGGTACGATCCGGCTTCCGCCGCCGGGGGCGGCGCTAAGCTGAAACTTCATTTGCGAGACCATCACACAAGGGTCGCCAAGCACAGAGCCGTGACTGCGAAGGAGCGGTCCCGGCATAAGGATGCCGGAAACAACGGACCAGACGAACCATGGCCCATTGGACCCCGTTGACCCAGTTAGTCAGCTTGACGGGAGCGCAGATGCCGAACCCGCTCAAGACACAAATCACGACCCCAAGAAGAAGAATGATTGCTTGAAGGACAGAGGGGTTCATTTTGCCATGATTCGGATCGTGACACGATACAGCTCACCCTCCTCGACAGTCTCGGGCTAGCATATCCTGTGGGTCCCGATCTAAGGTATACCAGATCCGCTGACTCTATGTCCGGATCTCATAGGTGCTACCAAGGAGTAATCTCAAGGAGAATTCGCCCATGCCCATAGACCCTGTACGAGCCAACGACCCCATCTACCTGGCAGATCTGGACCGCTGCCAGCCCTCATCAGCTGTCAGCCGCAAAGGGACGCTCTACAGCTGGCGTCTCATCGACTACGAAGCCGACGGCTTCAATGGCGTCTCGCTGCGGGCCGGAGCCGAAACCGCCGCCGCCGAGGCGAACTATCCCCTTCAGGTTGAGGGTTGGCACGACATTTACTTCGGCCTCTTCAACACCGCCTGGAGACCCTATCTGGGCCAGCGGATCTGGACTCGTCTGGACACGGATCCGGCCTTCTCACTTCTCTATGTTCCACCTCCAGAGGTCGACCCTGGGCAAGTCGCGCAGGACGTGTTCTGGAAGACGGCGGATCTCAGCGGCCGGCAGATCTCTTTCAAGCAACTCTGCCGAGAGCAGGTGCCACGTGGCGAAACCAGCCGCAGCACCTGTGAGAACGCCTGGATCATCTACATCAAGTTGGTTCCCCTGACCGAGGAGGAAGTAGCCGCGCTCGAGGCAGACAGGATACGAAGGGACACCCGCTGCCTGGTGGCTACTCAGGACGGCGGCACCGGAATGCTTCCCGACAGCCATCCGGACAGCGTCCGCGACCTGATCGAGGGATACCGGAACACCGACTTCGGTCGCCTCTACTGGGAGGCCGCCTGTGGCGATCTGTGCAACTACTACACCAAAATCGGACGGATCGAGACCACTGAGCACATCAAGCTGGATGACTACCCCTTGTTCGAATACCGGCGCAAAGTGGAAAACTGGACAGAGTACGCCCGGAAGGGAGTCGACCCCCTCCAGATCGCCGTGGACCATGCCCACGAGTTAGGCATGGAGTTCTATGCCTCCTACCGGTTCGCGGAGGGGATGGGTCCCTTCCATTTTTCGCCTCCCTTCGAGGAGGTGAATCAGGGAGGATTTCTCGAGCGTCATCCCGAACTGAGGGCTACCCGCCGCGACGGGACTCTTGCTCCTCGCACTTCACTGACTTTTCCTGAGGCCCGGCAGTATCTGGTCTCGCTGTTCCGGGAGATGGCCGATTATCCGGTGGACGGGATCTGTCCGCTTTTCAATCGCCGACCGCCTTACGTCGAGTACGAGCCCCCGCTGGTGGAAAGCTTTCAGGAGGAATACGGGGAGAATCCCCGCCAACTCGACGAGAAGGACCCCCGCTGGCTGCGTCACCGGGCCCAGGTGATGACCGACTTCATTCGAGATCTGAGGCGAATGCTGGATGAAGTAGCCCAGGAGCAAGGACGTAGCAAGAAACTTTCGGTGTGGGTCTTCGGCCACCGGGACGAGAATCTTTACTGGGGCCTGGACGTGGAAACCTGGATCAAGGAGGATCTCATCGACACCGTGGTTCCCTACACTTCGGCTGAAGGACTCTACAGCTGGGAGCTGGCCTGGGAAAACCCGTCCGACGTCGAATACTGGCTCTCCCTGACCCGGGGTACCCGGTGCGAGCTCAGCCTGGACATCATGCCCCGACACCTGACTCCTGAGCAGTACCACCGCAAGGCTCATCAGCTGTTCAGTCTGGGAGTCGAATCACTGACCTTCTGGGACTCCGCTAAGATCTGGGGGCCCGAGTTCGACGTTCACTCATCCTTTCACCACGGATACGGGACCGAACTCCAGTACCTGAAGCGTCTGGGCCACAGAGAGGAGTTGGAAGCCTGGGTGGAAGCAGGTCAACCCCAGATTAGCCTGAGTACCACTCAGCTCAAAAAGATGGGGGACTGGGAGATGACCTTCATCACGGAGTAGACGATCCCGTTATTCGCCTGACCAAAGATGTTTAAACACCATCGCCTCCACACCACACTGCTGTTTGCGGCCCTCTTGACCGCCCTTGGAACAACCGCTTCTACCCTCCCTGGAGAAGAGGTCGCGTTCACGGACCCAGACGAGGCGGGAGCCGATTTCCAGGTGCAAGGCGAGTATGTCGGTAGGGTGGGATCTGAACTGCCCATCGGTATTCAGGTCATCGCACTCGGGAATCACAAGTTCCAAGGCGTGCTCTACGACGGGGGACTACCCGGAGACGGCTGGGACGAAGGCACGGTCTTCCACATCAAGGGGGAAACCGCTAACGATGGCCGCACCGTCTTTCACGGCGTTCACGGTGAACGGCTGATGTTCACCAATGCCAATTTTCGTGGCTCGGCCCGAGAAGGAGTCTTCAGCGGCGAAGCGCAGATGTTCCAGGGCCGCGTAAAGGACTTGGGGTTTCGACTGAGGAAGGTGCAGCGCGAATCGCCCACGCTCGGGGCCCAGCCTCCTGCAGGTGCAATCGTCCTCTTCGACGGCACCCATGTCGATGAGTGGCTGGACGGCCGTCTGCTCGACGACCGATTGCTGGACGTCGGAACAACTTCCAGGCGGAACTTCGGCAGCCTCCTGATTCACCTGGAGTTCGTTTGTCCCTTCATGCCGACCGCACGCGGCATGCATCGAGGCAACAGCGGCATCTATGTCAAACGGGAGTGGGAGGTCCAGATTGTCGATTCCTTCGGCTGGCACCACGAGAGCCATAAGTTTGAGCGACTCTCGAAATTCGGACGCAGCGGTGGGATTCACGAAATGATCGGGCCTCGGATCAACATGTCATTCCCACCGCTCTCCTGGCAGACCTACGACATCGAGTTTGCGATGGCCGAGTTTGAC
>JAKZYH010000005.1:0-9325 GCA_047514575.1 Acidobacteriota bacterium
TGTCAGCACGGGTGGTGATCGGGTGGTCTCATACGATCCGATGACTGGAAAAGAACTTTGGTGGTTCCCCTACGATGGCTTCTCACTGGTTCCACGTCCGGTGCATGGGTTGGGGATGGTCTATGTTTGCTCGGGTTTTAACTCGCCCGTTCTCTACGCCCTTCGGCCGGATGGCAGAGGCGATCTCAGCGGCAGTCACCTGGTCTGGAGTCTAAGCAAGGGAGTGCCGTTCAATCCCTCCCCGGTGCTGGTCGGTGAAGAACTGTATATCGTCAGCGACAACGGTATCGCGTCCTGCCTCGAGGCTCGGACCGGAAAGGTAGTCTGGAAAGAGCGTCTAAAAGGGAACTTTTCGGCCTCGCCGCTGGCGGCACCGGAGCGAATCTACTTCCTGAACGAAGCAGGCGAGACGACGGTCCTGGCTCCTGGAAAAGCGTTCAAGAAGCTTGCTACCAACTCCGTCGACGGGCGCACGCAGGCTTCACTAGCTGCCTCCACCAAGGCAATCTATTTGAGAAGCGCACGGTTCCTCTACCGAATCGAGGAAGAGGCGGAACAACCAAGATAGTCCTCAGGAGAGGGCGCGCACCCACCAGACCCGTTATCATCTCCTCAAATCCCCGATGAAGCATCCTACGGCATCGGTTCTTGGATTGGCTACGGAACGACCCTGCAGGGTCGCCTCAACTGCCTCCTCGAGGTCATGTTGGGTTGGCGCTGCGCGAAACTCTCCGAAATCGACGTACTGGTCATCAATTCGGCCGCGATAGGCCATTTCTCCAGCGGCGTTGAAAACTGCCACCTCGGGAGTGACCTGGACGCCGGTCAAGCGGACCAATTCGTGCTCTCGATCTAGCAGTACCTCCCCAGGATATTCGTAATCCCGGATGTGTTTCTGGATCGCCTCGACGCTTTCATCGGGATCGGAGTAGACCAGCCAGAAGGCGACCTTCCTGGGTGCAAACCGGGCATGCAGGCCTCGCACCCTGGGGGCGTAGCGATTCGATATAGGACAATCCGAACGAGTGAAGAGAAAGAGGTTGACGACGGCTTTACTAGCTTCGAAGGGATCGATCTTCTCTCCCTTCAAGTTCTTCACATCGACCGATGTGCCGCGATTCTGATGCCCACACCCGAGAGCCAGAGCAAACCCGACTCCCACGGCCATCAGGACTCGCAAGGATTTCCATCTTAGTGCCTGCATCGGCTGAATCTCTCTATTACTGTATCAGAACGCTGAGCACAGCCAAGCGACGGGCTGGAGTAGAATCAATGAGATGAGAGCTCCCGGTATTCCATCATGTTGAGCGGCGCGGCGCTCGCCCTTCTGCTGCTAGGAGTTCACTTCGTAGATGTAGCGGAGCAGTCGGGACTCTCCTTCCAACATATCAGCGGCAGCTCAGAAAAGAATCATCTCCTGGAAACCGTCGGCAGCGGCGTCGCCTGGATCGATTACGATCGCGATGGGTGGCCCGATCTCTTTGCGGTCAATGGAGGGAGTTGGGAGGACCTTGTCAGGGGCATCCCTTCGGCCGGTAATGCTCTCTTTCGCAACAATCGAGATGGAACCTTTCGTGATGTGACTCAAACCGCCGGCGTAGCTGGATCACATTGGGGGATGGGAGCCACAGTCGCCGATTACGACAACGACGGTTGGCCGGATCTGTACGTCTGTAACTATGGTCCGAACACGCTCTACCGGAACAATGGCGATGGCAGCTTCAGCGACGCTACCCAAAGGGCTGGAGTGGGAGATCCTTCCTGGAGCTCGAGCGCCGCATTTGGCGACGCCGATGGAGATGAGTGGCTGGATCTGTACGTTGTCAACTACGTCGACTTCGACCATCTGAACCCACCGTCCCGATCCCCAGACTGCGAGTATCGCGGCATTCAAGTTCACTGCGGCCCGAGTGGTTTAGCAGCACCGGCAGACACTTTCTACCACAACAACGGAGACGGTACTTTCAGTCCATCCACGAAAGAATCCGGCCTGGATGCTTCTGCCTCCTATGGAATGGGTGCCGTCTGGTGCGACTACGATAACGATGGCGACAACGACCTCTTCGTTGCGAATGATTCCCAGGCGAACTTTCTTTTCCAGAATCGGGGCAAGGGCAAGTTCAAGGAGATCGCTCTCGCCTCAGGAGTTGCCGTCAATGAGGACGGCCAGGCCCAAGCTGGCATGGGTGTGAGTTTCGGCGACTACGACCACGACGGCCATTTTGATCTCTACGTGACCAACTTCTCCGACGACTACAATACTCTCTACCGAAACCTTGGAAACGGCCTTTTCCGAGATGTCACCCGGAGGGCGGCCCTTACACTTCCCAGTCTGGTTTTTCTAGGTTGGAGCACCAAGTTCTTTGACTATGACAACGATGGATGGGAAGACCTGCTGGTCGCCAATGGACACACCTACCCCCAGGTCGACTCGCGGCAGATCCTAATCCGATTCCGACAGCGCAAGCTTCTGTTCAAGAACCTGGGTAACGGGAAGTTCAGTGAAGTCGGTGCCAGTCGAGAGATGGGTTTGACAGACCAATGGTCCAGTCGGGGAGGCTGTTTCGCCGATTTTGACAACGATGGGGACGTCGACGTCGCCGTCAACAACATGGATGCTCGGCTTTCGCTCTACCGCAATGAGGGAGGCCATAAAGCCGGTCACTGGCTGCGGCTCACCCTGGAGGGAAGACAGAATCGAGGCGCTACCGGGACCCGAGTCGTCGTAAAGACAGACGGTCAACAGATGCAGGAAATCCGGTCCGGCTCCGGCTATCAGTCAAACCACGACCTTCGTCTACATTTCGGTCTGGGATCGGCCCAGAAAGTTGAGAATCTGACAATTCGGTGGACCAATGGTGAGGAACAGAGTTTTCAGGACGTCACTGGGGATCAAGGCTACTTTCTGAAGCAGGGAGAAGCCCTGGCCAGCGAAAAGCGGCTCTCGGGAACGAAATAATCCTATGAGTGTTTCAGCTACATCGTGCCTGTGAATGGGAGCACTAAGTACACCATCCTGGGCAGAGGAAACGGCCCCGAGGAAATGGAGAGGGATTTGACAGGGTCGGGGAGAGGTCATTATTCTGTCCTCGAAATGCTTCAGGACAAGGCGGCTGTGGGAATCTCGAGACGGCGCTGGTTTACTCGTCTTCTAGGACTGTTGCCTGGCGCCGGCTTGCTGCGCAGCTGGCGGCAGGGCTTGGCGGCCCCCTTGCTTCAGTCAACCCAGGACGAGCCTGCCCACCTTCAGAACGATCGTGTGATTGTCAGCCCACTCCGGGAGGTTCAGGGGACGATCACGCCAACCCCCAGATTTTTCATGCGCAACCACCACGATCAGCCAGAACTTTCTCTGAAGTCGTGGAACTTGAGCATTGAGGGCAGCGTCTCGAAGCCGCTCGAATTGAGTTTCAGCGATCTGATCGAATCGCCTTCCGTCGGACTGGAAGCCGTGTTGGAGTGCGCCGGCAACCGCACCGGGCTGGTCAGCAATGGGGCCTGGGAGGGGGTCCCCATGTCCTATCTCTTGAAGGCTGCTTCGCCGGCATCAGATGCGACGCGGGTGTTGCTGGAGGGTGCCGATTCCGGATCCTTGATGAAGGGTCAACCCCCTTTCCCCTTTGCTCGGATAGTGCCCTTGGAGAAATGTCTGGCCCCCGAGAGCATGGTGGCGTTGAAGCTCAACGGACAGTTTCTGCCGCAAAGGCATGGATTTCCGGCCAGAGCGCTGCTCCCCGGGTGGTACGGGATGGACTCCGTAAAATGGCTGCGACGAATCGTCCTATTGCGAGGTCTTGACTGGCCTGAGTCCTATTACGGTAGCGGCATGGACCTGATGTATCAACGTTGGGTCAGGCAGGGAGGGCGTGAACAGATTACCTCCCGAGTCACCCAGCTCCTGGTCAACTCGGGAATTGCTTTCCCTTCCCCAGGGGCGAATCTTGCGGCGGGTCAGTACTCTGTTTGGGGGTTCTCCTGGGCCGGGCCCAAACCCATCCGCGCCACCGAGGTAAGTCTCGACAAGGGAGAGACCTGGAAGGCAGCCACACTCGAGAATACATCGAGACCCTTCACCTGGGTCAAGTGGAGCTACCAGTGGAGCGCGGAACCTGGTCAGCACACCTTGATGAGCCGAGCGCAGGACAGTGCCGGCAGATGGCAGCCTAGCCGCAGACCTCCGGAACGGACGGACGGCTACGAACTGAACTGGTATGCGGCGGTAAACTGCGTGGTGGTCTAAGCGGGACTCTCCTATCTCGATCACTGAAAAATGTCCATCAGCCTTTGGTTTCGTCTAGCAAGCTTCGTTTTTCTGGTCATGGCCGCCGTTGCCGCCGCGCCCAGGCAACAGGTTGCGACGGCATCGGGTCCCGCCGCACTCGACCTGCCGACGCTGTTGAGCCAGCTCGGCGAAGAGCCCTCCGTTGGCCAACTGGAGATGGTCAGGGACTGGTTGGGCTCCCGCCAGCCTGACCAGTGGGAGACAGCCTTCGACGACATTCTGAAGCTTACGGACTCCCGCCCGGTCCATGACCTTCTCATTCAGGAGTCCCATCGCCGAAGATATCACGCGTCGGCGAGAAAACGCTTGAGTGTGTTTCGCGACAATAATCCCTCCATGGCAATCTATCTCGTTGATCTGGTCCAGCTGGAGATCCTGGCAGGTAATGTCAAGGGGGCGCGAGGGCATCTTCGGACTGCCGCCGCGCGTTTCCCCAAGCTTGCCCAGGTCCACGCCAATCTGGGTCAGTGGCTTTTTTACAACCAGCAGAGCGATCTGGCCTTCGCCGAGTTGCTGCGGGCACAGAGTGTTGGGACCCTTCCCGCCAGAGCCGCTCTATTGCTTGCCAGCATGGAGGCTAGCGCGGGGGCTCATAAGGACGGAATCGACACGGCCCTGGCGATCGAAAAGAGAACCGATCTGCCCTCCCCGGTTCGAGCCGAGGCCGCAGCACTGATCGGTAAGACCTACGCCTTGTCCAGGCAGGAGAAAAACGGGGCAAGATATCTGGAGCAGGCTATCCAGCTGGCTCCCGGAGTCGAGGATTACTACCTCTCGCTGGCGCAGGTCCACCAGCAGTCCAAGGACGACGCCCGCGCTCTGTCCGTCCTGAAGGAGGGACATGGGAAACTACCTGAAGCACCTGGACTGGGCCTGGCTCTGGCACGCAGGCTCATGACGGCAGGCGACTTCAGGAGCGCGATCGGGATCCTCTCCGGAGTCGCGGACCGGTCTCCCAGTGGGGTTGAAGCGTTGAGTCTGTTGGCCCAGGCCCACCGTGCGTCTGGGGATCCGAAACTGGCCTCCCAAACCTGGCGTCGTCTTGCCCAGCGCCAGCCCCGCTACCCCATGGTCCACGTCTTCCTGGCCCAATCACTGAGCGAGGAGGGTGCTTCCAACTCCGAGGTGCTGGAAGCCTTGAAGACGGCCGAGGCGACTTCTCCGGGTGACTCCGATATCTATTACCTCCGCGGTAGGGTGTATAACGAGATGGGCAGGCATGAGGAGGCGGTGAAGGAGCTGACGCGCGCTATCAGAATGCAGCCCAACATTCCCAGTCCCTACTACCAACTCGGCCTGGCCTACCAACAACTGGGACAAGAGGAGCTTGCCCGAAAGCAGTTCGAAACGAAAGAGCGACTGGAGGGGGCAACAAGCGGCCGCTAGCGGTGGGCTCCAGGCCGCCGTCCGAGCCAAATTGGCTCGGAAATAGCACTTCGGCCTGGAGGCCAAAGCCACGGTTTTCAGAAAATTGCTTGGATAATTCTCTATCCAACTATAAATCAATGGGTTACGCCGTTTCTCTATCGAAAGGAGCAGATCAAGTTCCAGCTTAGTGGCCCCCAGCGGTGCTGCCCCATTCGAGAACGAAACTTCGGTCGAGGATAGGCGATATCGTGCGTCACTTCGTGGGGAAGAGTTGTCCGGCTCTCTCCTCGGAACCTGGGCTCATTTTGCTAGTGGCTCAAGTCGTTCGCGGCTCTGTCGGACCGCCGAACGTGATAGTGGGCGATCGTTTGGAACTTGATGCTTGTGATTTGGAGCTTGTTTGTACCTTGTATCTTGTACCTTCGACCTTCGAAGTTTCAGGTCAGCTCGGTTACCAATACTGCGGAACGTTTTCTTCCTCTTTTGTGATAATTTCAAGGACGGCTGGCCGCCCGCTTTGAGACTGCTCGAGAGCCCTTCTGATAGCCGGTCTTATCTGGTCTGGAGTCTCCACCCGTTCGGCATGCGCTCCCAGGCCTTCGGCCACTCGAGAATAGTTGCCCGAGAACTTGTTGCTTCCCCAATGTTTGGTGGCGTAGGGCATATGGGCGTGGTAATGGGTCATGACTCCGTTGTTCAAAATGATGGTCACGATGCCGATCTCGGCTCTGACCGCCGTTTCGATGTCGAGACCGGCCATGCCAAAGGCGGCGTCCCCCATGATGTTGATGACCTGTTTGTCCGGGCTGGCCAGCTTTGCTCCGAGGGCTAGTCCAAGGCCATATCCCAGCTGCGTCGACTTACCCCATCCGATATAACCCCTAGGTGTTACTGACTGCCAGAAGGGTACCAGCTGGTCGCGCGGGTAGCCGGAGTCATGAGTCACGATCGAGTTCGCTATATCGATTTCCGACGCCAGATCCCTGAAGACCCGATAGGGACTGATCGGCACCTCGTCCGAGGCTAGCCTTGGACCCCACTCCGCCATGAATGCCTTTTGGACCTTTCGGATCTCATCGGCAACTCCACTCTCGTCGGGACGTCCCTGGGACCCGATCTGACGTTTCACTTCTTCGATCATCTGGCGCAAGACGAGTTTGGCATCGCCCACCGCTCCATAGTCGATAGGATGGTCCTTGTTGATATCCTCGGCGCAGTTGGTTGACTGGGCCACGGGGATTCCTTTCGGCACGGGCGGATTGAAGGGGAAATTGGTCAAACTAGTTCCCACTCCCAGGAAGAAGTCCGTCTTGTCCAGAAAGTGGGCCACCATCTGGGTGTGGGTATGGGATCCGGTTCCCAGCGCCAGTGGATGGTTTTCGGGGAAGGCGCTCTTTCCAGCCAGCGAGGTGAGCACTGGAAGGTTGATCAGTTCTGCCAACTCGACCAGCTCGGCCGTGGCTTCTGCGTAGAGAACTCCCTGACCGGCGGCGAGCACAGGGCAAGATGCGCGAAGGAGCGCGCCCACCAGGTCCGCGACCTGGTCGGGATCGGCACCGCTTCGATACTTCTGAACCGGCCGGTAGTCGAGTGAATCGTGCGGATACTCGGTGGTTCCCACGTCATCTGGAATCTCCAGAAGCGCCGGTCCCAGGCGCCCGTGCTTCAGTTGGCTGAAAGCATGCCGCATGAGGGCGGGGATCCGCTCGACTCGATTGAGGTGGGCATTGACTTTGGTGATACCCCCATAGTGATCTACCGAATCGAAACCGGGATGGATTCGAAGGCGATCCGCTGGCGCTCCCCCTGGCAGTAAGATTATGGGAACGGAGTCGGCAAAAGCCTGAGCCACTCCGCCGAACGCGTTCTCGGCGCCGGGCCCTCTTTGCATCGTAAAAACGCCGATCTTATTGCCGTTGTGGATTCGGCTATAGCCGTCCGCCATGTTGACTCCGGTCCGCTCCTGGCGCGTGATGATGGGACGGATACCCTCCATGGCGACCTTATCAATGAGCTTCTGCTCCGGGTAGGCGGTTATCCATTCGACCCCCTCTGCCTTCAATATCTTGGCAATGACCGTGTTCCCGTTCATGCAGACTACCTCCTTGCGAATAACTGATCTGTTCTGGATTTAACTGCGAAGAGCCTAACGACTCTTGCCCCGGGCCTTGATCTCCCTCTCTCCTACGACTTCCTGGCCCCGACAAGTGAAGAGGGAATCCTGCAGATTGACCGCGACACAGATGTGATTGGGAATGACTCGAAGCTGCTCGCCGACGTCAAACTTGAGCCCCTCTGGAAGCTTGAGGAAACCGTGTTCCTCGTTCATTTTCTCGAAGACAATCTCTGGGTGTCCCTTGACCAATCCATGTCCCGCCTTGTTCCCGGAGGCAAGAAGATCGGAAGTAAAAGCCTTTGCTCCCCCATCGATTATGACCTGGCCAGGGACTGCGTTGCTGGCCACAGTTACCAGAAGGGTGGCGGCGCAATCCGATTCCTGGCAAGCCTTCCACTCGAGCGTGTTGCGGTCGTTGAAGATATAAGTTCCGGGTCTTATCTCGGTGAGGTTCTCGATCTGGTGTGAAAACGGAGCCGAGGGCGTGCTGCCACCGCTGATTCGAGGCACCGCGATCTTTTCGCGCTCAAAACAGTCGAGCTGGTACTGAAGATCGCGGTTGAGCTTTTGCAGCGTGTTCATGTTCCCGTCAAACTCGGGATGGACGTGTCCTGGATAGAACATCAAGCCCCCGAAATAGACACCTGTAGTGGACTCGATGAAGCTAGCCAGTTTGACCGCCTCCGGGCCTGGAGCCACTCCGCAGCGCCCTGCACCCAGGTCGATCTCCACCAGTACTTCGACCGCTTCCCTGTCCGCGGCCCGAGCCACCCAGCTCACGGATTCTCTTGAGTCCAGCGAAACCGCAACTCGAGCCTTTTCCAGAACGGCTCTCAGGCGCTTTGCCTTACTGGCACCGAGCAGAGGATAGGCAAGAAGAAGATCCTCGAGACCCGCGTCGCTCATCACTTCTGCCTCGCCCAGCTTGGCCACCGTGACGCCCCGGGCTCCCAACTCGACCTGCATCTTTGCAAACTCTGGAATCCGGTGGGTCTTGATGTGAGGTCTGAAATCGAGGCCCTGTTGGCGAGCGTAATCCGACATCCGCTGCAGGTTGGCCTCCATGATATCCAGATCAATCAGAAGTGCCGGGGTTTCCAGTTCGTCGATTTTCATGGAGTTTGCTCCAGTGGCGCTACTCTTCTTCCGGAAGCAGCACTCTACGATTCACGATTCGAACCTTCTCCTCGCAGACCCACCCGAGAGCCTTCTTGTAGATCTCGTGTTCGTAGACCAGGATCCTCGCTGAGAGGCTTTCCTCGGTGTCGTCATTCAAGATTGGAACCGGGTGTTGGAGAAGGATGAGTCCATGGTCGACTTCTTCATCCACGAAGTGGACTGTACAGCCGCTAACCCTGGCGCCCCAGTCCAGCGCCTGTTTCTGGGCGTTCAAGCCGGGAAACGAAGGCAGCAAGGAGGGATGAATGTTGAGGATTCGGTTGGGAAACTCGCGGACGAGGGTCGGACCCAGAACGCGCATAAACCCGGCCAGACAGACTATATCGGTAGCTGTTTTCCTGAGCTCGGTGACGACCAGTCGATCATAGGATTCACGATCG
>JAKZYH010000006.1:0-3445 GCA_047514575.1 Acidobacteriota bacterium
AAAGACTTCAACATTCCCTCATTTCGGGCGGACTCCAAAGCGTCTCCGACAAAAAGATGGAGGCTTTTCTGGTCTCGCTCGAGCAGAGAGATGGGGAGCTGCATCTCGCCACCTTCTTCGGGGAGACGAGCCTCCATGTCTCGGGTGATGTAGTAGTGCTTGTTCTTACGGGAGATGATCTCTGGATCACCGATCTCCTGCAGGATCTGGAACTCCTCGGGATTGAAGAGACGGTTCTGGGAGGTATCGATCAGGGAGGCCACCGTGTTGTGATGCTGGATGCCGGTGGCGTGGCAGTCATAGTTGAAGAGATGGAGACTCGTCACGCCCTGTCCCCAGAAGGACTGGGCCGCTGCCCGCATCATCTCGATACTGGCCCGCCCACCCTTGGAGCCAGTGTAGTCTCGAACGTAAAGGTCCGAGATGCCCCCGCTAATCTCTACCTGGGTCCCCTTGGCCAGCTCCACGAAGCTGGACAGATCGGGGGTCATGTCAAGATAACCCCGAGTCGAGGGCGCGACCATGTCCACAACTCCTTCTTTGATCCAAGTACGCACGTCGATGCCGATTTCCTCACACAAATCTATCCGGGGTAGGACTCGAACCATGAGCGTCAGCTTGCGCCCCTTTTCCTTTCCGATTTCGTCCATTCGCTGGCGGATGCGCCTCAAGAAACCCGTCAAGATGGGCATGCCATCCTGTTCCTGGCCCTTCTTGAAATACATGGGGTGGCTCAGGAAATCCATTTCGAAGCCGTCCACGTCGTAGTTCTGGCAAATCTCCTCGATCAGGGCGAACTTCAGATCGCGGACGTCCTTCTGGGCGAAATCGAAGGCCCAGCTGAAGCGGCGATCGTAACGGCTCACGTAGCGATCGGGTACGCTCTCGCCAATGCGGACGTGGGGCCGCTCCAATTCCCACTTGGTCCGAAGGGAAGGCCAGCGATCGACCCAGTCCTTGTGGATATCGTTCATGCGCATGCTGGGCCAGAACTGCATGCCCAGTTCGTGGGCGCGAGCAGCCCAGATGTCCAGAGGATCGGTACCCTTTTCCAGAAGCCCGAGCACGTTCTGAGCCCAGCGCCGGAAGTTGGGATTCTTGAACTCGGTCATGCCCTTTCCATAGACCTCGCCCACCTTGGTGCCGTAGGCCACGAAGGAGCCGTAGGAGATACATTGGATGAAGACGTCCACCTGTGTGTCCTCCAGCTCGTCGAGAACCCGGCACACCTGCTGTGAGGTGATAGGTGGCTCGTGGGCGTAGAGCGATCCACTGCCCCCATCGCTGTTCAGAAGCAGGCGGATCTTACCCTGGAGACGCTGGGCGGTTGCTTCGGGAGGATCCGATCCTGGGTCGGATCCTGTACTTTGGAAGGCCGGTCCAAAGAGAAGCAGTGCCGTGAGTAGGAATCCTAGAGAAGCGCCTCTACTCATCTGTAATCTCACAGGATCTTTATCGGTGTTCATAGCAATACTACCCCTCCTCTCGCCACAGTTTCCTCTGCTCGAACAGCGTCCACTGGAGTTTCTCTGCCTCCGGCTCGCGCTCGAAGAGACTCAATCCATAGCCAACCGACAAGGAGACCACCAATCCGAAGGTGGAGGGCCAGAGGAAGTTGAGGTCCGTCCAGAAAATCAGCCACGCCATCACCGCCATTCCTGCGACCGCACCCAGGCAGACGCCCATCGATCGGGCACGTCGAGAGAACATCCCCAATAGGAAGATCGAGAACATGGGGCCGGCGAAGCTGTTGACCAGCTTGTTGCCGATGACGATGATGTCCCCCAGCGCGCCCACGAAACAGGCCAAGACCGTGACCATCGCCCCCAGGACCAGGGTCAGTGTCCGCGCCAGGAAGAGCTGGTGGGACTGCGAATCCCGCTCGCCGGCTGCCTCTTCTACCGGCCGGACCTGACCGTGCTTGAGCCGCTGCCAGAAATCCACCAGGAAGGCGGTGGAGCAGGAGTTGATGCCTGAGTCCAGGCTCGACATGGTGGCCGCATACAGGGCTGCTACCAAGAGCCCGGCCAGTCCGGCCGGGAGTACCGTGGCTATGAAGTAGGGATATCTCCAGTCGCTCTGGAACTCGACTCCCGTGATCTGCTCCGGCAGCGGGTGAGTCGAATAGTAGGCAAACAGCGCCATCCCCAGAGCAGTCAGGCAGAGGGAGATAGCGATATCGCCAAAGGTGGTAACCCAGAAGGCCCGCCGTCCCGCCTTGACGGACCGGATAGTGAAATAGCGTTGTACTGTGACCTGGTCGACCGTGAAGAACGTAACGTAGGCGATCAGATGGGAGACGATCACCCCCAGCAGCGTCACCTGGTCTTGAACGCAGAAGTAGGCCTTGAGCTTGGCCCACAGACCCGTAGCGGCCTCCATCTCCGGAATAGTGGCGACGAAGCTGGTCTTGCCGGCATCGGCCATGGTCTGAAACAGAGTAGCAACGCCTCCTGCTACCTCCGAGGTGGCCCAGGTGGCAGCCAGGATCATGCCTCCAAACAGGACACAGAACTGGATGACGTCAGTCCAGATGACCGCCTTCATCCCACCCAGGACCGTGTAGAAGGTGGCAAACACTCCCAGCGACAGGATGGTCCCGTAGAGGCTGACACTCCCTCCAGTCGCGGCCCACAGGGCCAGTGAGGCCGAGTATAAGGCGGCCGCCATCCAGGTGATACGCCAGACGATGAACAGCCCACTGGCCAGGCACCGAACCCGGACATCGAAGCGATGTTCCAGGTATTCGTAGGCGCTGTAGAGCTGCATCCGGTTGTAGAAGGGCAGAAAGATCCGATTGACGATCGGTACGCAGAGGAAGATAACAAATGGGCCCAGGAACAGGATCAGGCCATACTTCTGGGTGGCCGAAGGGATTGCCATGTAGCTGTTGGCGCTAAAGAGAGTGGCGATCAGAGAGAGGCCTACCGGAAACCAGGGCATGGAGCGGCCGGCCAGAAAGAAGTCCCGCGTCGTTTTCTGTCCTTTGTAGAAGGAAGCCCCGAGAGCAACCATGGCCACCAGATAGGCGGCCAGAACGATCCAGTCGAGGGTGTCTAGACCACCAGGGGTGAGGGGGGCGTCGGAGATCATCTTTTTAGCAAGTTCCCTTCATCATTCAGGTGGAGACTTCTCCTCACTTCAGGGTTCGCCTACACCGAACGTGTTATTGCGTGTAGCCCAGGGTTGCAATGCGAAGCGAGCTACCCTGGGCCTAGCCGCCTAGCCCGCATTTCTCATCGCTGGTCTACTGCGTCGCCGCAAACATCCGTCCTGGCTTCGTTACGCTCTGTCGGCCTCCTCAACGTACTGCACGAGTACGACTGCGGGGGCCTCGGTCGCAGGCCTTGCCAGGACGGGCCTTGCGGCGCCTCGCTACGACAAGCGATGAGAAATCCGGGTTAGAGTCGTGCAATGGCACCGCACATGGACATTGTCGATGGCA
>JAKZYH010000007.1:0-17479 GCA_047514575.1 Acidobacteriota bacterium
GTCCAAGACGTGAGCCGTCCTCGACGGGTGAATTTCCCCAATGAGATCGTTCCCATCTTTACCAAGTTGGGATGCAACAGCGGAGCCTGTCACGGCAAGTCGTCCGGTCAAAACGGTTTCCGCCTTTCCCTCCTGGGCTTCGAACCTCAGGAGGATTACGAGCATCTGGTCAAGGAAAGCCGGGGGCGAAGGTTGTTTCCGGCGGCACCTTCCCAGAGCTTGGTCCTGGCGAAGGCCACGGCCGACTTGCCTCACGGCGGTGGTCTTCTGATCGAGCGGGGCTCACGGGATTTCACGCTGCTTCACCGCTGGATCGCGCAAGGGATGCCTTACGGAGAGCCGGATGATCCTACGCTGGCTCGAATCGCGGTTTTCCCCAGGCAGCGAGTCATGGATCCCAACCAGGAGCAGCAGCTGCTGGTATTGGCGCACTACAGCGACGGCTCGATTCAAGACGTGACTCGCATCGTGCACTACGAGCCCAGCGAAGCGGCCATGGCCAAGGTCTCGCCCGCCGGACTGGTGCAGGTAGAGGAGATAACAGGCGATCTGGCCGTCATGCTTCGTTTCCAGGATCGGGTCGACGTCTTTCGCGCCACGGTCCCTCTAGGAGCGACCGTTGAGGAGCTGCCCGTACCCAGAAACTTCATCGATGAGTTAGTCTTCCAGAAGCTCCAGACGCTGGGTTTACCTCCTGCTGAAGGCTGCGACGACCAGACCTTCATGCGGCGAACCGCCGTCCACATCGCGGGGCGGCTGCCGCGACTGAATGAAACCCGCGCTTTCTTGGACGACCCAGATCCGGACAAGCGCGAAAAGTGGATCGATTCGCTTCTCGCCGGTCCCGGCTATGCCGATTACTTCGCCAACAAGTGGAGTTCCATTCTCCGAAACAAGCGCCGTCGCTACTACGCCCGCGGCAACTACGTGTTCCACGACTGGATTCGACGAAGCCTCAACGCCAACAAGCCGTACGATCAGTTCTCACGAGAGATTGTGACGGCTTCGGGCGAGATGGGCCGCAACCCCCCGGTGGCCTGGTACCGCGAGGCCAGCGACACAACCCAGCAGGTGGAGGACACCGCACAGATCTTTCTAGGGATTCGCCTCCAGTGTGCCCGCTGCCATCACCATCCCCTCGAAAAGTGGAGCCAGAGTGACTATTACGGCTTTGCGGCGTTCTTCTCTCGGGTTTCTCGCAAGAAGGGTTTCCAGCCAGGTGAGGAGACCATCTTCCACGAGCGGGGGACCGCCGTCGCCACCGATCCCAAGACCAAGCGACCGCTGAAGCCCACCCCTCTGGGAGGCTCTGCCCTCCGATTGACTCCCGATCAGGATCCAAGGAAGGCCCTGGCTGACTGGATGACAGCAAGGGACAATCCTTTCTTTGCCCGCATGGTGGTCAATCGATATTGGAAGCACTTCTTCGGCCGTGGGCTGGTTGAGCCCGAAGACGATATGCGCCTCACCAATCCGGCCTCCCATCCGGAACTGCTGGAGGCTCTGGCCAACCATTTCATCGACAGTGGCTATGATCTGAAGGAGCTGATCCGAACCATCTGCCGCTCTCGGATCTACCAGCTCAGCTCACAACCCAATCTTCACAACAGATCCGATGACCGAAACTTCTCGCGACACTATCCGAGGCGATTGCCCGCCGAGGTCCTGCTGGACGCCATTGACCAAATCGCCGGCACCGAAACCGTGTTCCCGGGACAACCTTCAGGCACGCGCGCGGTGCAACTGCCAGACGATAGTTTCAATTCCGAGGCGTATTTTCTTCCCCTCTTCGGTCGTCCGGATAACACCAGCGCCTGCGAGTGCGAACGAACCGAAGACGCCAATCTTGCCCAGAGCCTGCATCTTCTGAACTCGCCGCACATCCAGGAAAAATTGACAGCCGGCAAGGCCCGTGCAGCCCTCCTGGCAGGCGATCCGGAACGCTCACATCAAGATAAGATTCGGGAGCTCTATCACCGGGCCTACGCTCGCGACCCAGACCAGGATGAACTGGCTGTGGCGTATCAACATATCGAAGGCAAAGAGAAAAGCGCAACAGGTGAGGGCGCTGAGACGGGCAGGCGACAAGCCTATGAAGATATTCTCTGGGCACTGATCAACACCAAGGAATTCCTCTTCAATCACTGAGTACTCTAGGTCGCTACTGTCTGGCTTAAAATCAGACGATATCAATTACCATCGATTTTCATGCGTTTGAGTTTCGGGCATCAATCGAGGTCAATCCCAACGGGATTGCAATGTTCCAATCCTGGGTGTACACGATGACATCTAGCAGGTTGATGCTTTTAAGTTTCCTGCTCTGGCTGGGTACTCTCTCCCAGACCCTCGCCCAGCTGCCTTCTGCACGATTGCTTTCGGTGTTTCCCGCTGGAGGGGAACAGGGGAGCACATTTGAACTAACCGTGGCCGGACAGGATCTGGATGAGCTAAGCGATCTTCGTTTCTCACACCCTGGAATCACTGCCGCGGCAGTCCTGACCGAACCTAGCCCTTTTCATGAGCTGCCCCGGCCCGTGCCCGGGAAGTTTACCGTAGCCATTGCGGCCGACGTACAACCCGGCATGTACGACCTGCGCGCTGTCGGCAGGTTCGGAGTCTCGAATCCTCGAGCCTTCATGGTGGACGACCGACCCGAGATGAGGGAACAGTCCCCGAATCAAACTCCGGCCAACGCGAACAAGGTCCTGCTGGGAACGTTGGTCAACGGACAAGCCGACAAGGACGGCGCCGACTATTTCAAGTTCAGCGCCGAGAAGGGGCAGCGCATTCTGGTCGACTGCTGGGCCCAGCGCGTGGACTCTTTGATGGATGCGACCCTGGTCCTGTACGACTCAGCGGGAAAGGAGCTGGATCACAACCGGGACCATAACCGTCGGGATCCCCTGTTGGATTTCACCGCGCCGGCATCTGGCGAATACGTGGTGAAGGTCTACGACTTCCTCTACGGTGGTGGTGAGGACTACTCCTATCGCTTGACCATCGGTTCGCGCCCCCACCTGGACTTCATCTTTCCGCCTGCGGGTGAGCCTGGTAGCAAGAGAAAGTATGTTCTTTACGGACGCAACTTGCCGGGAGGGACCCCGTCGGATCTGATCGTTGACGGCAAGCGTCTGGAGGAGAAGACGATCGAGGTCGAGCTCCCCGCCGAAGGCAAAGCGCAGCCTCAGCCAACCTCCATGGACTTCCTGGAACCCGAACAGGTGGTGTGGGCTGGGATCGAGTATCGGCTGCGGTCTGGCCAGGGGGTGTCCAATCCCGTGAGGCTGGGGTTTGCGACAGCGCCTGTCGTAATCGAGGAAGAGACGAACGATCAGCCAGACCAGGCCCAAGAAGTCCCGCTCCCTTGTGAGGTCGCAGGACGGTTCTCTCCCAGCGGAGATCAGGACTGGTTCACTTTCCGGGCCGAAACGAGCAGCATCTACTGGATCGAGGTGCTCTCCCGGCGCCTGGGCCTCGCGACCGATCCGGCCTTGCTCGTCCAGCGAGTCTCAACCGACTCCGCGGGTCGAGAAAGGATCTTGGACATCAACGAAGTCGACGACGCCAGTCCAGTGCTGGGTAACAGACAATACCAGAGCGCCAACCACGATCCGGTTTTTCGACTAGAAGCAGTCGAGGGCGGCACCTACCGCATTCGGGTCCTCGACCTCTACGGCGGAGCAGGAGGAAGCCCCTCTCATCTGTATCGTCTGTCGATTCGAGAGGGCCGCCCCGACTTCCATCTGCTCGCCCTGGCCCGGGATCGACGGGATACTGCCCTGGTGGCCAGCCTCTGGGTTCCCTATTTGCGCAAGGGTGAGAGCATGGCCCTGAAGGTGTTTGCGCTCCGGCGTGATGACTTCGACGGTGAGATCTCACTCGAGGTCGAGGGTCTACCGCCGGGCGTCAGTTGTGGGCCCGCGCTGATCCCAGCAGACCGATCCGTGACGGACCTTATCTGCAAGGTCGCAAGAGACGCCGCTGGAGGAATCGCTGCCATCGGCATCCTGGGCAAGGCTCACCTGGACAAGCGCGAGGTCAGGCGTGAAGCCCTCTGGGCCTCGCCTCTTCGGACGGTGGCGGATTTACGGGGAACCCTCTTCCAATCGCGGCTGACCCGCGAGCTGATACTTGCGGTCAGCGAGAAGGAGACCCTTCCTTTGCTTCCCGGTCTCGAAGTGGAAAGCAAGGAATGGAAGACATCGCTGGCCGGGAAGTTGGACATTCCTTTCAGGATCACCCGCAGCGAATTCCAGGAGGGCGCACTCATCCGACCCGTCGGTATCCCCGGGATGTGGAAAGCCGATCCAATCGCTATCGACTCCACTGGGAAGGGGACCGTGACGTTGGAATTGCCCCGCCCCCTGACTCCGCAGCTCAAAGTGGAGCCGGGGCAATATACCTTCTATCTGGAGGCCAGCGCGAGGATCCCCTATCGCAACAATCCCGAAGCGGCCAAGGGGGAGCAGCGAGAAAGAAGGAGGATCGAACGGCTTGCCTCCCAACTGGCGGTGGCGGCCCGGAAAGTTTCCGAAACCGAGGCCGGAATCGAGGGAGGAGTCGACAGGGTCGCCCAATCCGAAACCCAGGCCAAGGCGGCCCAGAAGGCAAGAGTCAGCGTGATTCGGCGCGCCAAGCAGGCGGCTGAGAAGGCCAGGCTGAGAAAAGTGAACGTCGCGGTTTACTCGTCTGTGCAAACCTTGACCATCACACCGGCTCCCATCGTCCTTTCCCTCGGAGAAGTGCCCCAGCGGCTGAAGCCGGGGGCTTCGATTGAGATCTCTGTCGAGGTCGAGCGACTGTACGCCTACGACGATGCGGTGGACCTCCGCCTGATAGTGCCCGAAGACCGGGTGGGCATACGGAGCAGCCCCATCAGTATCCCTAAAGGGGAAAGTCAGGCCACCCTTCTGGTGGAAGTCACAAGGGACGCTCTACCGGGTGAGTACAGCCTCACGATACAGGCCCAGCTGGAGCTCAATGGGCAGGACCTGGAAGTGGAGGAGACCGTTTCAGTCCAGGTGGAAGCGTTCGAGAAGTCGAGTTGAGTCTTTTCCGTGATTCGGCTCAGATTCTCTTCAACCTGTACAGCCCGGTGGGGCCAACCCTGCCGGATCATTCACAAGGAAGCATTGAGTCCGGCATAGCGGTGGGCTCCAGGCCGCCGTCCGAGCCGAAGGCTCGGAAGAATAAGACTTCGGCCTGGAGCCTAAAGCTACGCTCGCAAATGAAGTTTCAGGTCGGATTAGTGCCACCCCCGGGAAACGCTGGAGCGATTCGAGCAGGAAACTTCCCGAGCCATCGAAGCGGTTGGCCGGGCGGGAGTCTGATCATCGTTTTACTCCTGATGTGGGGGGTCGCGGCCCAGCCGATCGACTTCGAGCAGGACCTTCTGCCCGTTTTCAAAAAGAACTGTCTGGCCTGTCACAACCAGACCATGGCGCAGGGCGGCCTCATACTGGAGACTCGCGAAAGTATTCTCAAAGGCGGGAACCGAGGCCCGGTGGTCGTTTCGGGACAAAGCGATGGGAGCCGCCTGTGGCAGCTCGCTGCTCATCAATCCCAACCCTTCATGCCTCCCGCCGGAAACAAGGTGGGTGCAGTCGCCCTCACTCGTGACGAGTTGGGTGTTCTCAAACTGTGGATCGACCAGGGAGCCAAGCTGAAGGATCCGAGCTCCGCGGAAAGCCGTGTCCGCTGGCAGCCCCTGGCAACTGGCATCAACCCCATCTATGCCGCTGCCCTCAGCCGGGAAGGACAATACGCCGCCGCCGGACGCGCCAATCGGATCTTCGTTTATCGCGTTTTCTCCGGTCGGCTGTTACAAACCCTAGCGGACCCTGAATTGCTGGAAGCCAATGTTCTATTGGGCCCAGGCGCGGCTCATCGTGACCTGGTTCAATCCCTGGCATTCAGTCCTCGTGCCAATCTCCTGGCCTCTGGCGGGTACCGGACGGTCAAGCTCTGGCGACGTCCGGATGGCGTGCGCAAGATGGATCTGTGGGGAGCGGGAGATCCTGTGCGAAGTCTAGCCGTGAGTCCTGATGACAGCTGGGCTGCCGCCGGAGACACGGGCGGAGAGATAACGCTTTGGGAGCTTCCTTCCGGCCACTGGGTGCGCACGATTGAGGCACACGCTGGAGCCGTTACCGGGATTCTGTTTGGACCCACCGGGAACTGTTTCATATCCGGGTCTCTGGACGGATCCCTCCGCATTTGGGACAACCTCAGCGGTAACCTGATCGGTCAAGCTGAAACCCCGTCGCCCATCCACGCCCTAGCCCTTACCGGCCAGGGCACACAAGTGGCTTCGGGAAGTGCAGACGGAGTGATTCGAATCTGGCCGAGCCGCTGTAATCAGACTCCCCTCACCCCTCTCGCTCCACTACGAGAGATCAACGCTCATCCGCAAACCCTGACGTCCCTGGACGCCGTTGGAAACGACGGCAAGCAACTCCTTTCCGCTGGTGAAGATGGCATGGTACGCCATTGGAACTGGGCGGAAGAGAGGCAGATTCAGCAGATGAACCACGGGGCTCCGGTGACGTCGGTGGCCGCCAGTCTGGACGGGCTACGATTCGCTTCAGCTGGCCTTGACGGCGTGGCCAGGCTCTGGCGTAGCGCTGACGGCAGTCTCCTGGCCGAAATGAAGGGCACCCCCCGCCTCCAACAGCGAGTCGCCAGCTTGGATCGTGCCCTGACTGTCGCCAAAAAGATCACCGGGGTTAGAGATCGTCTGCGTTCCGAGGCACTGGAAAGCTGGGAGAGGAAATCCGAAACAAGCGACGACGCCGCCGCCGACAGAGTCAGGGCGGAGCGAGCCTCCGCCCGAAAAACAAGATCAGCTGAATTGGCCGTTTCGGAAAAAGAGGCGGCAGAAAGGCAGGCTGCCACTCTGGCAAAACAGCTTGCACAACAAGAGGGAGCTGCCGAGAATCTGCCCGAAGAGTCCGGTAGTCGGAGGGCTGGTGTCCAGCGCAGTGTGCTGCTCAAAGCCGCCCGGAACGCAAAAGAGCAAGCCCGTCGTTTGACCGCTCTGGTAGAGAAGGCTTCCCAGGAAGCCAGCGAGGCCCGAGCGGCAGTGGGTGCAGCCACAGAGCAGGCGGAGTCGGCCCTGCAACTGGCCCAGCAGGCGGCGACTGAGTTGACCGAATCGACGACCGCCCTGGCCAGCGCCGAAGCCGTACTCGAGGAAGCCGAAGCCGATCTGGGAACTGCCAAAAAGGTCGCAGCTGCATCTGAAAAGCCGATCCGTAGCTTGGCTTTCTCACCCGATTCGGTGCGCTTGGCCACGGGGGGAGATGGCCACCTGATCCACATCTGGGATTCTGAAGGTGGGCAGGCCCTCGACACTCTGCAGGGCGCTGGGACAGTGGTCCACGCTCTCACTTTTACCCCCGGCGGCGAACTCCTTTCAGGCTCAGACAGAAACCAGGCGGTGCTTTGGGATCCCGATCCTGGCTGGTCGTTGGAGCACACGATCGGCAGCGTAGACAACGCCGACCAGCTGATCGGTCGGGTCAGCGCCTTGGCCTTTAGCCCGGATGGCCGGCTGCTGGCCACCGGCAGCGGGCAGCCCTCCAGAAATGGTGAAGTAAAGATCTGGGACGTGGCCCAGGGCAAGCTCGTCCGAAACCTGGCCAATGCCCATAGCGACACGGTCTTCGGTCTGGACTTCTCTCCCGATGGGAAGCACCTTGCCAGCGCCTCCGCCGACCGTCTGGTGAAGATCTTCGACACGGTCGAGGGCGATCTTGTCCGTACCTTCGAGGGACATACCCACCATGTGCTGGACGTCGCCTGGCGGGCGGATGGCCTCCTACTAGCCAGCTGCGGGGCTGATAACGTGATCAAGCTCTGGGACTTCGAGACGGGAGAACAGAAGGACACGATCGCTGGCTTCGAGAAGGAGATCACCTCCATTAGCTTCCTGGAAACCGGGGATGACCTCCTGACCAGCTCTGGAGACGGGCTCGTCCGACTGGGCGAGCGCCACTTTCGCGGCGCCCAGGATTTCCTCTACACATCGGCCTCCAGTGCCGACGGCCAAACCATCATCGCCGGCGGGCAAGATGGAGTACTGCGTGTCTGGCATGCCGACGGGACCCTCCTTCAGAAGCTGGGTCCACCCGACGGCGCGATTCCGGAATAGCAGGCACGTATTGTAATGTCTCGTAACAGACGATAGGAGACATCCGATGAGTTGGGACCCGCATGAGCATGACAAAGAATGGTCGTTTGAGTATCAAGCCACCCGAGCCGCGCCGGCGCTTATTGTCTTTGCAGTGCTCCTCTCCAGCTGCCAAGAGGCCGCGCCACCCCCAGCAATATCCGAATCCCAGGTCCATGGTCGGTTCGTGTTGCTTGCGTCGGGCAAGAATGGAGCGCCCTCCGCCTTCGCCCGGGTCGTCTTGGACGCTGGCTTATCTTGTCCCGAAATCACCGGAGACACCACCCTCCCGATGTCGAGACGCGAAAACCCTCATGGGTTCTCGGTCGAGGTTTGCGAAGCTGCGATTCCCTTCGATGCGAAGCTGGCGATATCACTCGGCGACCAGACGCTATCTCTGCCCACTGCCCGGCGTAACCCGACCAAGGTTCTGGCCCTGGGTGACACGGGATGCAAAGAGAAGGATTGCCCGACCGGCACTCCCGCAGAGCCGTTCGCTTCGTTGGCTTCGGCCGCCGCACGCAAAGAGTGGGACCTTATCCTACACATGGGTGACTACAACTACCGGGGAACGCCGTCGAAGGTCACTATCAACAGCGGATCGAGCGACGAAAACGAAGACTATGCATACGATGCCGGGGACGGTACCAGCGAGAATGAGTATTGTCTGCAGGCTCCGAACTCGGGATTCATCAGCCAGAACGCGCCGGGGAACTCGCCTCAGGACAGTTGGCAAACCTGGCGCGACGACTTCTTTCTCCCGGCGGGCGAGCTGCTAGCGGCTGCGCCCTGGGTCTTCGCCCGCGGGAACCATGAGCTCTGCAGTCGGGCCGGCCCTGGCTGGTTCTACTTTCTTGACGCCAGCTCCAACCTACCTGAGGGGGACGGCAAGCAGCGAAGCTGCCCTCTACCGGATCCGGGAAAAAACCCAATCGAGAACGTGGTGCTGGTCGAGCCCTACTCTGTGAATCTGAAGTCCTTGAACCTGATAGTGCTGGATTCAGCTAATGCATGCGATGTCTTTGCTCCTCCAGAGGCTCAGGATTTTCTCGATCACTATTCCACCCAGTTCGGAATGGTCGAGAGCCTGGCGGCCGGGGAGGAAACAAGTTGGTTCATGACACATCGACCGATATGGGGAGTGCAGGCCTTCGAGAAAGACAAAAGTACGGCTTGCACTTCGGCAAACCAGTACTCATGCGTCAATCAGACGCTGCAATACGGCATCAACCATAGCTCTCCCGGGAAGCTTCCGAAAAGCGTCGAGCTCTCACTCGCGGGACATATGCACCACTTCCAATCCTTGACGTTCGCCGACGGCGCCCACCCGCCGCAGGTCATTGTCGGCGACGGCGGAGTAGAACTGGGGGACTGGGGGCCGGTGGGCAAGTTCGAGACGAAGGTCGAGGACGTGTTGGTTCAAGGGCGCGCGATCGCCACGGAAGTGAAAGCGAGCGATCAGAAAGTTCCGGCCTACGGATTCCTGGAAATCACCTACTCTCCGGACGGCTCCTGGCAGGGCTCCCTCGAGAATCTGCAGAGAGGAGTCGAGCTGGCTAGTTGCGGATCTCAGAAGGCTGCGGCCGGGAGCGTCTGCGAGTTCACGGCAGAGCCCATCTCTGGCCAGCAATAGTCCGCGACCACTCGCTACCTCGAATCGTCATCTTCCAGGTTGGGCAACGTGGTCAGGGCAACAATGGAGTCACCGGTATCGTTGTGAATCTACCGGCTCCGAACTCGATTGCTGTAGCCGAGAACTCCTCCTCGGGCTGTGCCCTCAGCGTCAAGACAGCACGGAGGGGCAGATCAATGCCTCCTTTCTGGTACTACTGTTTTCGCTGAGAGCGGGGTACACTGTAACCGGCTTGAAACGCTGAAGGGAGACCGGGCGGGCCAATACAGCATCCGCGTGAACGATCAGTTCCGCATCTGCTTCCGCTGGACAGCCGTAGGTGCCAAAGATGTGGAGATCATCGATTATCACTAGGGAGTAAAGCCTATGCCGAAGCTAAAGCCGGTGACACCGGGAGAGCTGCTGTTTGAGGAGTTTCTGAAGCCCATGGGCATTTCACGGTATCGCTTGGCCAAGGAGATCGCAGTTCCTGCCCAACAAATCGGTGAGATCGTCGCTGGCAGGCGCTCAATTACGGCAGACACGGATCTGCGCATGTGCAAATTCTTTGGCCTTTCGAAAGGATACTGGCTGCGAGCGCAGGCAGCATACGATACAGAAGTGGCTGAGGATGCTCAAACGTCCCACATCTCGTAAGATTAGATATGGTCAAGAAAAGCACCCACCATGTAGTTCGGAACCCATCCGGGGGATGGAGTGTGAAGAAAGCTGGAGCTTCGCGCGCGTCCGGAACCTACAAGTCTCAGGCTGATGCCGTCACATCCGCAAATAAGATCAGCACGAACCAACGGACCCGAGTTGTAGTCCACGGGCGGGACGGTCGAATAAGGAAAAAGTAGCGCTCATGGATGCGTTTGATCGGAGCGTGTTCGTCAACTGCCCATTTGACGACGACTACCGCCAGCTGCTCCTTTCCATACTCTTCACAGTCAAGTTCCTTGGCTACGAGCCCCGACTCACGCTGCAGCGATCAGACGCCGGAGTGACTAGGCTCGCACACATCATTGAACTGATTCAATCTTGCAGGTTTGGAATCCACGACCTCTCGAGGATTCTATCAACTAAGAGAGGCGAGCACACTCGGATGAACATGCCATTCGAGCTTGGCGTTGACTATGGGTGCAAGGAGTTCAAGAGAGGACGATGGTCCGAAAAGAAAATTCTAGTTCTCGAGAGGGAGAAGTACCGTTATAGGGTAGCGCTTTCCGATCTGTCGGGTTCGGATATCATGAGCCACAACGACGATCCCATGGAGCTTACTAAAGCAGTACGGGACTGGTTTGTGACGGAGGAGCTTGGGACGGGACCAAGTCATACGAAGATCTGGTATGACTTCAACGATTTCTCCTCGGACCTGGAAGAAAAGCTGGAAGCCGAAGGTCATCAGCCCGATGATTACGAACGCGTTCCGATTGCCGAGATCATGGCCTATATGGATATCTGGTTTGGGTCTGGCGACAACCGCTCATAGCCAGGCGCTTCAGCTGACCGCCGAAAGTTCCCTTCCGTCGCATTCGTCGGCACTGAGCTTGGCCGTTAGATTACCTGAAACAACCCAAGAGCCGAATGGCGACTAACCACCAAGATCTCAAATCCACCCTCTGGGAAGCCGCCAACATTCTGCGCGGATCTGCAGTCGATCGGACGGACTGGAAGGGCTACATCCTGCCGCTCCTGTTCTTCAAGAGGATCAGTGACTGTTGGGATGAAGAAACGGCGGAAGCGGCCGAACTCTTTGGGGACACTGACCCTGGACACTTCGAGGAGATACACCGGTTCCAATTGCCCGACGGCTGCCATTGGGATGACGTCAGGGCCGCTGCCCAAAACGTCGGGGCAGCCCTCAAGCACGCCATGCAAGAGATCGAACGTGCCAACCCGGATACGCTCTACAGGGTGTTCGGGACTGCCGATTGGGGAAACCGCGAGAAGTTCACCGATGAGCTGCTCAAGGACCTGATCGAAGGTTTCTCGTCGATCTCGCTCGGTAACAAATCCGTCGACACCGACATCCTCGGCGACGCCTACGAGTATCTCGTCGGCAAGTTCGCCGACGTCACCCGCCGCAACAAGGCAGGCGAGTTCTACACCCCCCGCAGCGTTGTACGGATGATGGCCGAGATCCTCGATCCCAACGAGGGCGAGTCGATATACGACCCCGCCTGCGGCACCGGCGGCATGCTGCTCGCCGCCATCGACCACGTGAAGCGAAACGGCGGCGACCCGCGCACCTTCTTCGGCAAGATCTATGGCCAGGAGAAGAACCTCACGACCTCCTCGGTCGCCCGGATGAACCTCGTCCTCCACGGCATAGAGGATTTTCAGATCGCCCGCGAGGACACCCTCCGCGATCCCGCCTTCACCGACGGTGCCGGCGGCCTCGCCACCTTCGACTGCGTGATCGCCAATCCGCCGTTTTCGCTCAAGGAATGGGGACGCGAGGTATGGGAGAACGACCCCTGGGGCCGGGCTCAGTACGGCCTGCCCCCGGACAGCTACGGCGACTACGCCTTCGTCCAGCACATGATCGCATCGATGACCCAGGGCGGAAGCAGCCGCATGGCCGTCGTCCTCCCGCAGGGCGCACTCTTCCGCAAGGGCGCCGAAGGCAAGATTCGCGAAGCCCTGCTCAATGAAGACATGATCGAAGTGGTCATCGGCCTCGCGCCGAACCTCTTCTACGGCACCGGTCTCGCCGGCTGCGTCGTAATCCTCCGTCGCAAGAAGCCTGCCGAGCGGAAGAACAAGGTGCTCATCATCGATGCCTCGGGCCTCTTCCGGAAGGGCCGCGCCCAAAACTTCCTGGACCTGGAACACGGCGAGCAAATCATCGAGTGGTTCCGGGCCTTCGAGGATGTCGACGACCGCGTCAAAGTGGTCACGCTCGATGAGATCAAAGACGAAGGCTGGACACTCAACATCTCCCGCTATGTCCTGCCGCCCATCGGCGAGGACATCCCGCCGCTGCCCGAGGCTGTCGCTGCATTCAAGGATGCCCTCAAGGAAGCCCGTGCCGCCGAAGACCACCTCCGCACCGTGCTGACCGAGGGAGGATGGCTCCAATGAGCGATCACCTCTCACAGAAGGAGCTCGAGTCCTACCTCTGGGGTGCGGCGACTCTGCTGCGCGGCCTCATCGATGCCAGCGACTACAAACAGTACATCTTCCCTCTCCTCTTCTTCAAACGGCTCTCGGATGTCTGGGACGAGGACTATCGCGAAGCCTTCGAGGAATCGCAAGACGAGGGCTACGCGACCGCGACCGCCAACGATCGCTTCACCATTCCCGAAGGAGCGCACTGGAAGGACGCCCGCGATGCCTCACGCGATGTCGGTCGTGCCCTGCTAAACGCCTACCAGGCCATCGAGGCCGCCAACCCGCAGCGACTGCAGGGCGTCTTCGGCAACGCCGCCTGGACCGACAAGGCCCAGATGCCCGACGAGACCCTCAAGAACCTCATCGAGCACTTCTCGAAGCACACCCTGAGCCTCGCCAACGTGCCCGAGGACGAGCTCGGCAACGGCTACGAGTACCTCATCAAGCAGTTCGCCGACGACAGTGGCCACACCGCGCAGGAGTTTTACACCAACCGCACGCTCGTGCACCTGATGGCGCAGATGCTTGAACCCAAGGCGGGCAGAGACCATCTACGACCCGACCTCCGGCACCGGCGGCATGCTCATCTCGTGCCTGGCTGAAGTGAAACGCAAAGGTGGCGACATCCGCACCATCGGCCTCTACGGACAGGAGCTCATCAACATCACCGCGGCCATCGCCCGCATGAACCTTGTACTGCACGGGGTGTCCGACTTCGACATCCGTAGCGGCAACACGTTGCACGAACCGGCGCTGATCGAGGGCGACCGACTCAAGACCTTTGATGTGGTCCTCGCCAATCCGCCGTACTCCATCAAGAAGTGGAACCGCGAGGCCTGGCAGAGCGACCAGTGGGGCCGGAACTTCCTCGGTACGCCGCCGCAGGGCCGCGCCGACTACGCCTTCTTCCAGCACATCCTCAAGAGCATGGACCCAAAGACGGGCCGCTGCGCGATTCTATTTCCGCAGGGCGTACTTGGTCGGAACGAAGAAGCCGAGATGCGTCGCACGCTTATTGAGTTGGACCTACTCGAGTGCGTCCTCGGGCTTGGACCGAACCTGTTTTACAACTCGCCAATGGAAGCGTTTGTGCTGACCTGCCGTTCAAGCAAACCCGCGGAACGTCAGGACAAGATTCTATTCATTGATGCCGTGAATGAGGTTGCTCGCGAGCGGGCGCAGAGCTTCCTAAAACCTGAGCACCAGGCCAAGATCCTCGATGCCTATCATGCATTTGCCGACCAGCCCGGGTTCGCCGCAGTAGTGACGACCGAAGAGGTTCTTACCCAAGGCGGCAACCTGTCTATACCGCGACACGTCAAGAAATCAGTCGCTAACAAGACCGTCGAAAACGCGAGAAGCCTCGACGTGTCGTGGGCGGCCTTCGAGCAAGATGGCCGAGAGTTCTGGACCGAGATGGATTCCCTTGTCGAGATGCTCGAAGGCGTCGTAGTTAAGAAGGCCAGCGATGTCTGAAAGCCTCAAGAAGAATCTAGGAACCACCGTCGCCTTCGGCGATGTAGTTGAGTTGTCAAAAGCGCGGTCAAAGGACCCCGAGGCGGACGGATTCGAGCTCTACCTCGGTCTCGAACACCTCGAACCCGGTGATCTGAAGATCCGTGGCTGGGGAGACATCGCTGACGGAACAACCTTCACGAACGTGTTCAAGCCGGGGCAGGTTCTGTTTGGCAAGCGGCGCGCATACCAGCGGAAGGTCGCTATTGCCGATTTCAGCGGCGTGTGTTCTGGGGACATCTATGTTCTCGAACCCAAGGGTGGTGACTTGCTGCCGGAACTGCTCCCATTCATCTGTCAGAGTGAGTGGTTTTATGATTACGTGATCAGCATGTCACAAGGAGGGCTTTCCCCCCGAGTGAACTGGAAGGCGCTTGCCAAATACGAGTTCACCCTGCCACCGCTGGAGGAGCAGAGGCGGATTGCGGAAGTACTGCAAGCAGCGTTGGGGTACCTCAATGGCTTCGCGGATCTTGAGGCCACACTCAGACAAATTCAGAGGTCAACACTGACGCGATTATTCCCGACAGACCTCACCGTCACCTCAAAGTGGCCAACTCTTGATGGCCTGTGCTCGCGAATTGGGGACGGCACTCATTTGCCACCACCGTTCACGCTGACGGGGATTCCATTTCTATTGGTTAGTAACATCACGAGCGGTGAGATTGATTGGGATACCGACAAGTTCGTCTCAGAAGAAAGCTACCAAGAACTTACGAAGAGCTGGCGGCCCCAACAGGGTGACTTGCTCTACTCGCTGGTCGGCAGCTTTGGAGTCCCCGCAAAAGTCGAGACCGAGGAGCGGTTTACGTTCCAAAGGCATATAGGCCTCATAAGGACCAACCCCGACGAACTGCTCACCGACTACCTGTATTGGTATCTGCGATCTCCCGCTGGCTATCGGCAAGCCACGTGGAGAGCAGAAGGACTTGCACAGAAGACAATCACACTAGGTGCCCTGAGGGCTTTCCGTATTCCGTGGCGGACTATACCCGAGCAGAAGGTGTGTGTGGAACAATTCAAGAACATTGAGTCTCAGCGTGTTCAACTCTTGAAAAGGCGATCCGAGATCAGACAACTGGTGACGTGCCTCATAAACACGCAATTTGGTGAGAACGAACGATGAACTTCAACGAAGCCAACACCGTCGAAGCCTTCGTCCGCGATTTGCTCTGTGGCCGCATAACACATCACACCGCCGTCGGCCCCGGCCTTGCTCGACGCTCGGGCCAGATCTCCGGCCTCGGCTGGCACCACCTCTCCCACGAGAACCTTCCCCCGCCAGCCCCAGGAAGCACTCGTCGAGGACCATCTCAGCGACGGCCTCATCCGCTTGAACCCCACCATCGCCGCCCAGCCCGATCGCGTCGACGACGTGCTCTACCGGCTGCGGGCGATCATCATGGGCGTCCGCGGCGACGGCCTAGTCAAGGCCAACGAGGAGTTTGCCACCTGGATCACAGGCGAGAAGTCGATGCCCTTCGGCGAGGATGGCGAGCACGTTACCATCAAGCTCCTCGACTTCGATGACGCCGAGCAGAACCAGTACGTCGTCACCCAGCAGTACACCTTCCGCGCTGGCAAGACGGAGAAGCGGGCCGACCTCGTCCTTCTCATCAACGGCATGCCGCTGGTGCTCATCGAGGCGAAGACCCCCGTCCGCGCGAGCCAGAGCTGGCTCGACGGGGCGCTGCAGGTGCACGACGACTACGAGCGCAACGTGCCCGAGCTCTTTGTGCCGAACGTTTTCTCCATCGCCACAGAGGGCAAGGAGTACCGCTACGGCTCGATCCGCATGCCTGTCGAGTTCTGGGGCCCGTGGCGGCTCGAGGACGACGATGCCGTACCCTCGATGGAACAGGTCGAGAAGGCGGTCACCTCGATGCTGCGGCCGCAGGTCGTCCTCGACCTGCTGGCGAACTTCACGTCGTACGCGACGCACAAAGGCAAGCAGCGCACCAAGATCATAGCCCGCTACCAACAGTACGAGGGCGCGAACAAGCTGGTCCAACGCGTGGTGGCCGGTCACCCGAAGAAGGGCCTGATCTGGCACTTCCAGGGCTCCGGTAAGTCGCTGCTCATGCTGTTTGCGGCCCGCAAGCTCCGGCTGCACCCGGCGCTCAAGAACCCGACGGTGATGATCGTGGTCGACCGCGTGGACCTCGACACCCAGATCTCAGGCACCTTCTACGCCTCCGACGCACCCAACCTGGTCAAGGCTGAAAGCCGGAAGGCCCTGCAGGATCTGCTCGAGAAGGACGTGCGCAAGATCATCATCACTACGATCTTCAAATTCGGCGAAGCCGAGGGTGTGCTCAACCAGCGCGACAACATCATCGTGCTGGTCGACGAGGCGCATCGCACGCAAGAGGGTGACCTGGGCCGCAAGATGCGCGATGCTCTGCCCAATGCGTTCCTTTTCGGCCTGACCGGCACGCCCATCAACCGGGCCGATAAGAACACCTTCTACGCCTTCGGGGCCGAGGAGGACTCCAACGGCTACTTGAGCCGATACGGCTTCGAGGACTCGATCCGGGGTGGGGCCACGAAGGAGGTTCACTTCGAGCCGCGACTGCTCGACCTGCACATCGACCAGGAGGAGATCGACAAGGCCTTCAAGGAGCTGACCGGCGGCTTGAGCGATCTGGATCGCGACCTGCTCGGCAAGATGGCGGCCAAGATGGCCGTTCTGATCAAGACGCCCGACCGTGTCGCCGCGGTCTGCGCGGACATCGCGCAGCATTTTCAGGAGAAGGTCGTCCCCAATGGCTTCGGTGCCCAGGTGGTCACCTTCGACCGTGAAAGCTGCCTGCTCTACAAGCGGGAGCTCGACAGGCATCTGCCGACCGACTTCTCGGACATCGTGATGTCGGTCAATACCGGTGAGGTCGACTACGCCCCATACCGCCGCGAGCGGGACGCGGAAGAGAAGCTGCTCCACCGCTTCCGCGAGCCGAACGACCCGCTCAAGATCCTGGTGGTGACCTCGAAGCTGCTCACCGGTTTCGACGCGCCAATCCTACAGACCAGGTACCTCGACAAGCCGAGGCGGGACCATACCCTGC
>JAKZYH010000008.1:0-4639 GCA_047514575.1 Acidobacteriota bacterium
CTGATATGGTGACGCTCAAACGCAACCTGATCGCTCGTCAGGGTATCCCATTCGATCTCCTCCAGCGTGAGCAGGCCTTCGTCCAGGAGTTCGTCAAAGATAGCCGTTCCGGGAACGGGAATGACGACATTGAAATTGGCCCGTACGAGAGGCAGTTCACAAGCCAGTTGTATCGTCTGGTTGATCTCTTCCGCCGTCTCGTCGAGTAAGCCGATCATGAAGTAGCCGGTGATTCGGATGCTGCTGCAATCGGCAATCATCTGAGCACGCTCACGAATGGTTTCAACCGTGACGCGCTTCTTGATCAGGCCCTGAATGCGCTCGCTCCCGGACTCAATACCGACTGCCATGGCTTCACATCCGGCGGCTTCCATCACCTGGAGCAACTCGGGATTCAGGGAATCCAGCCGAACTCCGACCGGACAATCCCAGCTCAAGTCCAGACCTGAATCGATCAAACCTTCACTGAAGGCAATCGCGTACTTGTTGGCCAGCGTGAACTCATCATCGATGATGCTGAAGCGCTGAATGCCATAGCGCTGCTTCAGAAAGCGCAGCTCTTCGATCACGTGCTCGACACTGCGGTGTCGGAGCTTGCGTCCCGACAGTCCCGGCGTGTTGCAGTAGGTACAGGGATAGGGACAACCACGCGTCGTCAGAACCGGATAATACTGCTCCCAGATAAAACCGGGGTATGTATCGGGAGCCACAAGTTCCCAGGCTGGGATCCCGTAAGCATCCAGATCGGCTCCAAAACCCGGAGAATTGGCTACAATCCTGTCTTCTGCAGAGTTTCTCCACACCAGACCCGGAATCAGGTTCAGTTCACGCTCCGGGATGTTCAGGCCGTATTCAGCAAATAGATTGAGAAATGGCCCCATCCCTTCTTCTGCCTCGGCCTGCCAGGCACAATCGAGATCGGGCATGGCCGATAGAACATACTCGGGAAGAGAGGAGGGGTGAGGACCGCCGGCAAGAGTCAGAATCGCGGGATCAACTGACTTGACGATGCCCAGATGGTGATTGACGTAGTTGTGGTCTCGACTGTAGCAGCGAAAGCCCACCACATTGAAGCCGCCTTCCCGGACAAAGGCCCCGAACTCTCGAAACGTCATCTCTTCCTTGGGACAGTCCAGCAGGGTGACGTCAAACCCCTGGCTGCGAAGCGCGGTTCCCAGATAGAGAAGTCCGCAATCAGGAGCGACTTGAAAGTTGTTCCCCTCACGAATGGGGAGAACGAGGAGTACTTTAAGAGACATTTGTGGCTCTTACTTTACTGGAAAGGTCGGCTCAAAGTCTATAGAGTAAACCGTCTCAGTAAACTGACCGAGTTCAGCTTAGAGGCCGTTAACTGGTTGAATTGAAATGAGTTCTGCAGAGCATTCCAACTTACTTGTGGTCAACCCCGAGACGGCTCATCATCGCTGGCTGTCGCGGCTGGTACTCACCCTGCTGGTGCTGGCCACCTGCCTCCCTTTTCTCAATCAGGCCTACCACATTGATGACAGAATCTACCTGGATGTAGCCCGCAACATCCAGGTACAACCTCTTCATCCCTACGACTTCGCGGCCCTCTATGAAGGCTTCATCGCACCCGACGCCGCCAGTCACAGTCACCTCCCCTTTACTTCCTACTATCTGGCCCTGGTGCAACTTGCGACTGGCTCCCGGAGTGAGTGGATTGCCCACCTGGCATTCCTGATCTTCCCGCTACTGGCCGCGCTGGCTTTCTACGAACTGGCCAGTGGAATCGTCCGCTTTCCTCTTGCCGCGGCCGCCCTGCTCGTGTCGTCTACTGCCTTCCTCACCCTGAGTCATACCATCATGCCGGATGTTGCGCTGCTGTCCTTCTGGATCCTGGCGCTGGCTTCCTTCCATCATTTCCTGCGAGACCCTGCCAGCACATGGGCCTGGAGAGTCTGTCTGGGAGCCATCCTGGCGGCCTCATTCATGTCGCTGTTGACGGCCGCTCTGGTGCTGCTGCTGGGCGCCGACTGGCTCCTGTACCGACGCTCTGCCTGGCGAAAGGATAAGGCAAGGTTCCGAATCGCGCTGGTTCTGGCCGCGCCCTTTCTGCTGTGGTTTCTCTGGTACCTTCGCGCCTACCTGCACTATGACCGGTTTGTCCTGGTGAACACCTTCCTGCATATGGAACAGCGTGCCCCGTTTTCCCTGCTGGCAGTTGGCTCGAAACTGCTCAGTTTTCTGCTCCATCTGGGTGGGACGTTTCTCTTTCCTGTAGCTGGCTGGCTGGCCTTCACCGGACGGACCTCCCGGCGCATCTACGTGGCGGTTTTCTTCGTCGCATTCATTCCCGCCTATCTCTGGTATCCAGAGTGGCCCTGGCTGCAAGCTTGCCTCTTCGCCCTCTTTCTGACCACAGCCCTGCTGGCGATCGTCAAGATCAGTCAGGGATCTGTTCGGCTGTGGCGTGACTCGCGAGCTGGAAAGAGCCCTTCCGAAGGTGTGTTCTGGCTGGCCTCGGGAACCGCTCTCAGTGAGGACTCGAGAGCCCTGATGGGGGTCTTATTCTTGTGGTTCTGGGGGATTCTGGCAGCCTGCTGCCTGGCTTTTTACAGCGGATCGGTGCGCTACGCAGTTCTGGCCCTTCCCCCCTTCCTGCTTCTCTGGCAGTACGCCCTCGAGACTGGCCACAGCGCCCGAGCGGCCAAACTCGTTCTTCTGAGTCTGGCTTTAACCCTACCTTATTCGCTCTCAATTGCTTCCGCTGACTATCGTTTCGCCGAGGTCTATCGGGAAGAACCCGCCCGGATTCTTGGAGACCTGAAAGACCGGAACCAGCAGATCTGGTACACCGGTGAGTGGGGGTTTCGGTACTACATGGAAAAGCTCGGTGCACGGCCCCTCACCAAGACCGGTGTAGGACCCGTGGCAGGTGACATTATCGTCAAGCCATACATTGCCTTGCCCTGGATCACACTCTACGACAGTGAAGAGTTCGTGGGTCTTCTGGAGCAGCGCCATGTGGACCCGGGTTCTGCCTTCCGGATTCTCGACTTTCAGACTTCGGCCGGCTTCTACAGCAGCGCCTGGGGGATTCTACCGATCAGTCTCAACCAGGGACTGAAATGGGAGTGGTTCAACGTCTATCAGGTAAAGAAGAAATACGATGGTCCCGTACCCGAGATCGAGAGACCGTGGTAAGAGGACCCTCCGTGGTCCCATCAGATCGCCGCATGGAAGCGGCTCCTACGCCGCTCGGGTCCTGTTAACATTTAGAGGAGTTCATAAGGATGAAGATACTGGAAGCGCGACGACGGGCACTCGAAGAGTCCTTTTTTAAAGATCAAGACGCCAAACTGCTGGTGGCCATGCGAAGGAAGGCTGCCCGGGCCGAGAAGAGAGCAGCACTCAGCGAAAGCTCCGGCCTCACGAATCGAGACTTTCTCGATCTGCTTCTGGCGCTTGAGATCGACAGCGAAACCCTGGCCGCCCTCACCTTGATTCCCCTGGTGGAGGTGGCATGGGCCGACGGATCGGTGGCCCAGCAGGAGCGGGATGCTATCCTGGCAGCCGCCGACTCGGTCGGCATCACACCTGAGAGCGAAAGCTATGCCCTGCTTGACCACTGGCTCAAGAAAGCTCCTCCGGACACACTCCTCGAAGCGTGGGAGTCCTATGTTGCAGTCCTCTCCGAAACTCTGACACCCGACGCCCGCCAGACCCTGAGGAAGGACGTGATCGAGAGGGCGAGACAAGTCGCTACGGCGGCCGGAGGCTTTCTGGGCCTGGGACGCAAGATTTCCTCTTCTGAGCGGGAGGTTCTCGCCCGGCTGGAGAAGTCGTTCGGGTAGGTTCGATCGGACCTCGGAGGGTCCTCCTACGAGCTGCCCAGGCTGCGAAAGGAAGGGCGGGCGGATTCGAATTCCTGGATCCGGTCTGCCAGTTGCAAACTGAGGTCCACATCGTCGAGACCCTGCAGAAGACACTTCTTCCGAAAGGGATCCACTTCAAAACTCAAACCGGGACTCGAGTCAGCTTGAATCGACTGCGACTGGAGGTCGACCTCCAGTTCGTAGCCGGGGCTGGCCAGAACGGCATCGCGGAGTTCAGCGACCGCACTCTCGGGCAGGATGATCGGCAGGAGCCCGTTCTTGAAGCAGTTGTTGAAGAAAATATCGGCGAATGAAGGGGCAATGAGAACCCGAAAACCATAGTCCTGCAGCGCCCAGGGAGCATGTTCACGCGACGATCCGCAGCCGAAGTTTGAGCCGGCGAGAAGAATCGTGGCCCCCTGGAATCGGTCCTGGCTCAGTTCGAATTCCGGATTCAGTGAGCCGTCCTCCAGAAAGCGCCAGTCGTAGAAAAGAAACTGGCCGAACCCCGTGCGCTCGATCCGTTTCAGAAACTGTTTTGGAATGATCTGATCTGTGTCCACATTGATCCGATCCAATACGGCGACAAGACCTCTGTGGGCTCGAAAAGATTGCATGTTTGCGTTCCTCGTTCCTCGTTCCTGGTTCCTCGTTTTCCGTCAATGGTTCCAATCGCGAACATCGACGAAGTGTCCGGCTATTGCCGCTGCTGCCGCCATCCCCGGGCTGACCAGATGGGTTCGTCCTCCTCGCCCCTGTCGACCCTCGAAGTTCCGGTTCGAGGTGGAGGCACAGCGCTCTCC
>JAKZYH010000009.1:0-13953 GCA_047514575.1 Acidobacteriota bacterium
GGTGAGGATGGCGAACCTACGCTGACGGAACGTGTAGTACCCATTGCCCAGGGGGTTCGTGTCAATGAAGGGGATCGCGATCAGGCCCACAATGATTAGGGTCGGCATCAGAACGCCCGCGATCCAGGGGTCGAAGTACACCAATATCTCCTGAAGGCCCAGAAAATACCAGGGAGCCTTGGCCGGATTCATGGTGAGGTTCGGATTGGCCGGTTCTTCCAGAGGCGCATTCAGGGTGATGGACCACACCATCAAGATCACGGTCACGATGAGGGTTGCGAACAACTCAACTCTAAGCAGGTAGGGCCAGACATGAACCTTTTGCGCCCACCCTTCGCGATACGGTTCGATCTTTCGGTGATGCGTTTTGGCCAGTTTGGGATCGTCCTCCAACTTGGCGATGAGTCGATCCGTGGCAAAGGACTGCCGGAAACCGTACCAGACAAAGAACGGTACCAGGAATACAATGGCTACAATCGGTATATTGTCGGGAGCTGAGACGATCACCCAGAGCTGATGCCAATCCATAGGGCGGAACCTCGTAACAAATCGGTCTTGCAGTTTGACTTGGCCCGGTAAAATGACCGGGACTAGTCTTTCATTTCCGTGGCCGTTTTATCTCTGATTCGAGCATGACGGGCGAGGGCCCTGAAATACTTCCGTCCTTTCGCACCCTCCAGAAATGAACGGCCAGCAACACCGAAAGAATCAGGGGAATAGCGATGCAATGCCAGATGTACGCACGTAAGAGCGCATTCGAATCTACGATTGAGCCTCCTAGGAGGGCGAAGCGTACATCGTTATAGGCGGTGATCCCCAATTCGGGGCCGAACGGTCCTTCGTGTCCAAGCAGGGGCGTGGCACGAGCCATGTTGGTCCCGACCGTAACCGCCCAGAATCCCAACTGGTCATCCGGCAGCAGGTAGCCAGTGAAAGAGAGGAGCGACGTCAGCACCAGTAAAATCACTCCCACCATCCAGTTGAACTCTCGCGGGGTCTTGTAGGAACCGGTCAGAAAGACACGGAACATATGCATCCACACCGTGATGATCATCAAGTGTGCGGCCCACCGATGCATATTTCGAAGCAAGCCGCCGAACGGCACATCGTTGTGCAGGTACATGATGTCCGCGTAGGCCTGGCCCTTGGTCGGGTGATAGTAGAACATCAGAAACACACCCGTGATCGTGAGCACGATGAACAGATACAGAGAGAGCCCCCCCATTCCCCAGGTGTAGCGAAATCGAACGGCGTCGCGGTTGACCTTGGCCGGATGCAGGTGCAGGAAGACATTGGTCAGAACAGCGAGAGCCCGGTTGCGGGGCGTGTCGTCTAGTTTGTGGCGGAAGACCGACTTCCAGAGTTGGGTCCGCTTGTGATCACGAACCGCATTCCAGTCCTCTTTGCCCTTGTCGACAAAGGGCTGTAGTGTGACCCGGAGTCGCTGGATCAGTGGTGGTCGTGACTCCTCCGAAGGAGTCTCTTCCACTTCTGGTCCCTTGACCTTCTCTTCCTCAGCCATAGAGGCAACCTCCGACCGAACCCGACTTCTGTCGGTCTAGACGCGCAAGAATGCGCCCTCTTCTTCGAACCCGCAGTCGTGACCGGGAGCGCACGTGTATAGTCGACTCACATCCACCACAATCTGCCCATCAGGGGCCAGTTCCAGATGGGGTCGATCCAGGGGCCGCGGAGCGGGACCCTCGAAGTTGACCCCTTCGGTGTCATATCCACTGCCATGGCAGGGACACTTGAACTTCTGCTCGCCCTCGACCCAGTCAGGGGTGCACCCCAGGTGGGTGCACTTCGCAAGAATAACGAAGAGTCCCTCACTGTTACGCACCACCCAGATGCGATGCTTCTGCTGAAACCTGGTGTCCACGCCAGGACTAAAATCGCCGGGATAACCAATCTTGAAACTTGTCTTCGGCTCGAACAGGACTCGGGGGAAAAAGAACCTCAACGTCATGAACAGGTTCGCCCCCAGAAATCCGAAGACACACGTCCAGGCAAAATTCCGGCGGCGGATAAGACCCTTTTCTTCGGCCTGGGACTCCTTGCTTTCGGAAGCCGCTGCAACCTTTTGTTTTGCCATGTTTCCTATGCTCGCAAATGCTGGAACAACCTCATTCGGGCCGCGAGAAAAACGGCTCGAATCCCACGTCCAGAAAACAGTCTCATACTATGCAGGTCACTCCCAAAAACTTGTCAAGTGTCGCCCTGATCGGAAGCCTTCGACCGTCTTGGATCGTGACTACGATACCACCAGCCCCAGTCCTATTTCGACTCACGATCTCCCTATGATCGCCCCTTGAAGGCAAGGTACACGAAAGCCGGCATGATTCCCAACGGGGGTATCAGAAGCAGAATTATTCCCACATTCAAAGCCCATACATTGGACAGAGCTTGCGCTGTCGTCTTGCACATGGCGCAGCTCTGAGCCTGCAGTGACCAGGCATCTGAGAAAAGCAGAAGGGTGACAGCTATAGCTACTACCCTGGCTCCTGCGCCGCTCGACAAAACGTGCCAGAATCCTCTCAAACTCTACTCCTTCTCACAATGTAGCTGCCGCTCGCGGTTTTTCAGCGCCTTAAAAAAGAGGTCAATCCCAACGGGATTGACTTCTATTGATGTCCCCGTTGGGGAAAAACAGGTCACCCTCTTTGCAGCTTGTCCTTGCTTGATCATACTCGCATTTCCAGCGACCGCATGCTGTCCGGCATGAAAAAGACGACAATCAGGAAAATGCACAGAATCAGCATGGGTATCAGCGTCAGCGTCAGGCTGAACTTCTCGAAACGCAAATGCATAAAATACGCCATGATGATCGCGGCTTTGAAGATCGACAGGCCCAGCAAGGTCACGAGCATGAGCGTCACCGAAAGGGCGACGTAAGCGAGCACAACCTCGAGTGCGGTCATCACCAGCAGGACTACCCACACTGTCAGATAGAGACGATTCCCATGGGATTCATGAGCAACTTCATCACTCATCGTGATTTCACCTCGATCGTTTCCTTCTAGACTACATTCGACAACAGATAGACCATGGGGAAAATGAACATCCACACCAGATCCACAAAGTGCCAATAAAGACCGCTGACTTCGACATCCTCGGCATCATACTTGCCGCTTTTGAATCCTAGCGCGACGACGGCCAGATAGATGACTCCAATAGTGACGTGAGTCATGTGCAGGCCAGTCAGCGTAAAGAACGTGGCGCCGAAAAGAGGACTACCCCAAGGGTTCGCGAAGGGGGTCACCCCATGGTGAATCAGCTCTAGCCACTCGTTGGAATGGAGCACGATGAAGGCAACGCCTCCGACTATGGTAGCCCATATCCACCTGGCCGTTTTGCTTCGATCTCCGTGTTGGCTGGAGAGCACCGCCATGACCATGGTCACGGAACTGGACAGGAGGCAGAACGTCATCACTGATGCCATGGCAATGCTGGGCCAAAGCTCGAAGGGCCGAGGCCAGTCGGGACTCGAAACGCGAACGTAAGTGTAGGCCAGGATCAGGGCCGAGAAGGTGAGGGAATCGGAAATGATGAAAAGCCACATCCCCAGCTTCTTGGAGCCAATCCCGTAGGGACGGCTTCCACCTCCCCAGGCCGAAACTGCCGCAGCTTGCGTATGCTGAGCCATTCATTACCTCCAAAGGAAAAGGAGCAACAACAGATAGATCCAAAGCCCATCCATGAAGTGCCAGTAAATAGCCATCACATCTATCGGGGTTCGATTCGCCGATCCAAATGGATTCAACCGATTACGAAACAGCAGAAAGCCCAAAGCGAATACCCCACCCAATAAATGGACTCCGTGTGCTCCGGTCAGGACGTAGAAGAACGAACTGCTGGGATTCGTGCTGATGTAGACACCGTCTCCGATCAACTGTCTCCACACGACTACCTGACCCACGAGGAAAGCCGCTCCCAGGACCGTTGTCAGCAGCCACCATCTTGAAAATCGGGAGTTGTCGCTGAGGACACGACGCGCCCGCTCCAGGGTCAGGCTGCTGACCATCAGAAGCAGGGTATTGAACCAGAGCAGGCTGGGTAGGCTGGTGGGGATCCAGTCATCAGACAAGCCCTTGCGCACGACATAGGCACTGGTGAACGCTGTGAACAGCATGAGGATGCCCGCCAGAGCAGCCCACATGCCGGTTCGGTAGCGGTTATCAGAAGTCCCTTCGGTTCCCCCTCCAGGACCACCTGGACCCTCCCCACCCTGGTTCCCAGAACCACCTCCGCCTCGACCCAAATCTTCGAGTTCGAGCTCGACCGGGGGGGGTGCAATCGTTGTAGCCATCTGTTAGCTCTTGGCGCTCGCCACCTCAGGAGCCGTCTGGGGCACAAAGTCCTCCGCCGCCCCTGGCACGCTGTACTCGTAGGGTCCTCGATGAACTACTGGGAACTTCCCATCGAAGTTGTCATGAGGAGGAGGAAAGGGGACTTCCCATTCGATGGTGGTTGCTTTCCACGGGTTGATGTCCGCTTTCTTGCCTCGAAACAGAGCCCAGATCAAGATAGCCAGAAAAATGAACTGGGCAGCAACGGTCGTGAAAGCGAACATGCTGATGTATTGCTGAAGGGGGATAAGTGGTTCCAAGAATTCGAAGGAAGTCAATTCGGCGTACCGGCGCGGATGACCCGCGAAGCCCAGGAAGTGCATCGGCATGAAGATGGCGTACACTCCCACGAAAGTGATCCAGAAGTGAATCTTGCCCCAGGTTTCATTCAGCAGCCGTCCAAACATCTTCGGGAACCAATAGTAGGTTCCGGCGAAGATCCCGAATATGGCTGCCACACCCATGATCATGTGAAAGTGGCCGACGACGAAATAGGTATCGTGTAGGTAGACATCCACCGCAGGCTGGTTCAGGAAAAGACCACTGATGCCTCCAGTGACAAACAGGGAAACGAAGCCCAGGGCCCAAAGCATCGCCGTGGTGAACTGGATTCTGGCGCCCCAAAGGGTTCCTAGCCAGTTGAAGGTCTTGATGGCGGAGGGCACTGCCACCGCTGTCGTCGTCAGAGAAAAGACGATTGCGGTATAGGGGCTCATCCCACTCATGAACATGTGGTGTCCCCAAACCAGGAAGCTGACGAAGCCGATGCCCATGAGGGCGTAGGCCATCGCCTTGTAGCCAAAGATCGGCTTGCGAGAAAAGGTAGAAAGAATGTGTGAAACGACACCCATCCCGGGAAGGATCGCGATGTAGACCTCGGGGTGACCGAAGAACCAGAACAGATGCTGCCACAACAGCGGAGATCCACCCTTGTGGTCGATCAGCTGGTCGCTCACCACCAGACCACCGGGAACAAAGAAACTGGTGCCGGCATGGCGGTCCAGTAGCAGCAGTACGCCTGCCGCCAGGAGCACTCCGAAGGCCAGCAAACCTAGAATCGCGGTCACGAACCAGGCCCAGCAGGTCAAGGGAAGCCTCATCATGGACATCCCTTTTGCCCTCAAATCAATGGTGGTAACGATGAAATTCAGCGCCCCCAACAGCGAGGCGATCGAGAAGATCCCGATACTCACAATCCACAGTGACTGACCTGTCCCCTGGCCCGGACCGACAATCTCGTCGAGGGCGCTCAGCGGGGGGTACGCGGTCCAGCCGGAAATCGGCGCCCCTCCCTGGACGAAGAATGCGGCAAGGATCACCATCAGAGCCAGGAAGGTCACCCAGAACGAAAGCATGTTAAGGGTGGGAAAGGCCATGTCGTCGGCGCCGATCTGGATGGGGAGAAAATAGTTTCCAAAACCACTCTGGGGAGCCGTCGTGAGGACGAAAAAGACCATGATGGTGCCGTGCATGGTCAACATCGAAAGGTAGAACTCCGGCGTCATAACGCCGTCCGGTGCCCCTTCCGGGAAGAGGGTTCCCAGTATAGGGATCTCCGTCCCGGGCCAGGCCAGATTCAACCGAACCAAGACGGACAGGGTCATCCCAAGGAAAACGGAGAACAGCGCCAGCAGGTAATACTGGATCCCGATTACCTTGTGGTCGTAACTGAAAATGTACTTCCGAATGAACCCCTGCGGCGCTTCGTGATGACCCGTGTGCGTCTGGACGGCTTCTCCCATCTTCAATCTTCTCCAGTGTCAATCAAGATTCGATCGCTGAATTCCGTCGGCTAGTATCGCGCTGTCTACTCTTCTGCCTGATCCTTGAGCCAGCTGACATAGTCCTCGTCTGAAAGGATCTGGATCGTACTCCTCATCTTGTGGTGACCCAAACCACACAGCTCGGCACATGCAATTTCGTAGTGTCCGATCTTGGTGGGCTTGAAACGGAGGGGAATGGTCATCCCGGGCACGGTATCCTGTTTGATTCGCAGCTCTCGTACAAAGAAGGCGTGGGTAACATCCTTGGAGCGAAGGATCAACTCGACGTCGCGGTTGACCGGGACTGCCATCACGGGAAGCACAAGATCGTCGTGGGATGCAGGATCATCCGGATCCAAACCTAGAAAGTTGTTAGGATCGTGGATCAGCTCCGGTTTCGTGGCGCCGAACTTGCCATCGGCACCGGGGTAACGAATGTTCCACTGAAATTGCTGCCCCGTTACCTCGATCCGAACTACATCCTCTCCTGGCGGGATCAGATGCAGACTAGCCCAGATACTCTGGCCGGGGATGACCAGGGCAAAAAAGATGACGGCTGTCGCGAGAGTCCAGGCAATCTCCAGTTTGTCGTTTCCGTGACTGTAATCGGCGGTTCGACCGGGTCGGTCCCTATAACGCAACATCAAGTAGCCCAAACCGACCTGGGCCAGGATAAAGATGATCCCGGTGACCACCAGGGTCAGCATGAACTGACGGTCCAGGGCTGCTCCGTGCTCCGAGGCCAGCTCCGGAAACCACCAGTACTTGCCGACAGTGAGGACAACGGATACAAGGGTAATCAACCAGATCGTAATCGCAAATATCATCTCTCACTCCTCGCAAAAACAGACGCTATTGTACCAAGTGAGTTCCAACTTTCAACGGGTAAATCGAAGTAAATCGAGAGTTTTTCGGGAGAGGCTCGAAAGAGAAAAAAGTGTGCTCGGAATAGTTGACTTTTCGGCCCACACGAAACCTGACCCCGAGACGATCTAGCGGCTTTCCTGTGGTTTCCGCTCACTCTTGCCTTCGCCCCTGCTTCATCCACTGGTTTGAGAAGATTTCCGTTCACAAAGACGCAGAGGACTTGCGCGCAAAGGCAAAGGTAGAGGCAAAGATGGGAGCCCCATTCGGGGAAATAAATTGGAGTGCTTAACCCTGTCTCACCGGCAGCAGAATCTCGAAGGTGGTTCCCTTCTCAAGCTCGCTGCTTACCTTGATTTCACCTCGATGCTTTTGAACTACCGCCTGGACGTTGGCCAGGCCTACGTGGAGCCTCATCCTGGAGCCTTTTTCTACGAACCCGACTTCGAAAATCTTGGCCAAACGGTCTTCGGGGATTCCGTGCCCGGTATCGCTAGTAGTCACGAGTACGTGCCCATTCTCGGCACGGGTTGCGATGGTGATGACCCCCTCTCCTTTGATGGCCTCTCCAGCGTTTAGGAACAAGGTCATGAAGGCCTGGTTCAACTCGATGGGGAAACTCTCAATCTTCGGAACGTCAGCGAATTTCTTGATCACCTTGATTCGATCCCCCCACTGCGGACTGAGGAGTGCCAAGGTGCTCTCGATTCCCTGACGGACGTCTGTGAGCTGAAACTCAGCTTCGTCGAGATGGGTGAAATTCTTGAGACTTTGTACAATCGTGACCAGGCGCGCGCCCGCCTGCTCTACCTCGAGACGATGCTGACGAAGGGCCTCGAGAGCCGCCTGCCATCGGCTACTCCTGGTGAGTGCCTCAATACTCTCAGCTGCGGCAAGCTCGTCGTCCAGCCTGGCAAGAGCTCGCTTCGCCACGTCGGTGCTGCTACCGATGACACCCACCGGTGTGTTGATCTCGTGGGCCAACCCGGCTACCAGCTTGCCCAGAGAAGCCATCTTCTCCATCTGGATCAAGTGCGCCTGGGCACTCTTCAGTTTCTCCAGGGCCTCGGCCTCGAACTTGATCTGTAGGTTCTTGAGCTTTGTGTTGGTCTGCTCTCCCAGCACTTCTTCCTTCACCCGCTGAAAGGCCCGGTGGTGTTCCAGGGCTTTGCGAAAATCACCGCGAGCCTCGTAAGTGTGGGAAAGAGCTTCATGGGCACGGTAGATCTTCGGTTGGGTCTTGGCCTTCAGGGAGAGATCCAGGGCCCTGCGGAGATACGTCAGGGCTTCATCGAGCTTGTGCTTCTGTGAAAACAGATTGCCGAGATCGATCAGTGTCGTGATCTCAGCTGGCCAGTTCCTGACTCTCCGGCGGATCTGAAGGGCTTGGCTCAAAAACTCCTCCGCCTGGTCGAGAGCTCCTTTCGCCTGGTAGAGGGTGCCTATGTCGTTCAGAGCCCTCGACTCGCCCATCTCATTCCCGCCCTCCCTGCTGAGCTCGAGACTCATGAAATGGTACTGCAGCGCCTCGTCGAGCTTACCCTGACGTTGGAGAATCGATCCCAGACCCGTCAGGGCACGGCCTTCACCGAGTCGGTACTCCATACCTCGGAAGAGCTCGAGGCATTGGGTTTGACACTCGTAGGCTTTCTCCAGGTCCCCCACACTCTCATACACACCTCCCAACGAAGTGAGCGCCCAACCCTCTCTGTCCTTGATTCCCAGACCATGAAGTTTGTCGATTGATTGGTGAAGGCAGTCTACGGCCCGATCGAACTGGCCGATACTCCAGTACACCAGACCGAGTCCCAGGAGGACGCTGGCGATGCCCTCCTCGTCCTCCAATTCACGAAACAGATTGATTGACTCGAGGCCCTTGTCCAGGGCGGCGTCGAAGGCTCCAACGAAGTAGTCACGGGTGGCCTGGTTGAGAAGACCCCAGGCGATGCCCCTGGGATAAGAAAGTTGGTGAGCCATTTCCAGGGCCTGGCTCGCCAACTCCCCTTTCCGATCGGGGTCATCGAAATTCGTCTCCCCGGCCAGCTCGTTCAGGACGTCAACCTTTTCCGTCGATGGTTCTGCACCGAGAGAGGCGAGCCTCTGTTTCAGTTGTTCGACAGTATCACTCATCGAATTGCTCGAACGATGTGTCCCATTCTATCGTAGACCAACGTGACGGTCTGAATGCTGAGTTCGACTTGAAGATAACGGACCGCCTGACGGGTAGGGTGACCACCCAAACGAACCCGCTGGGGGTCACTGCTGCGGCGATCACTGACACCGACGCACTCGACACGTGCTTCTGGCCCGGATTTGTTATCTAAGGAGGAATCTCACAGGAGAGGATGAGGAGGGCGTATACCGAGTCATTTGAGAGAGGCTGAGATTTTAGGTGGGACAAGGGGACGCCCTCCTTATCCACCCTCCAGGCCCAACAGGATCCTGGAAAGAAGGCCGGAGTTTACAGAACCCCCCTGACAATTTTATGGTTTGCGCCAGACAGGGGGGCGTTTCTCCAAGAATGATGCCACCCCCTCCTTGAAATCCTCGGTGTTACGGGCCACGGTGTTCCACTGTGCCGCCAAGGCCAGGGCCTCGTCTAGACCCAGTCCCTGCAGCTGCCCCAGGAGCTGCTTCGTCCAAGTCAGGGCTCCCGCATTGTGTTTCGCAAGAACCTCGGCGAGTTTGCGGGCCTGATTCATTAAATCCCCGGGGGAAACCACTTCATTGACCAGTCCGATATCCTGGGCCTCCCCAGCAGAGAGGATCTTCCCGCTGAGCAGCAATTCCCTAGCTCGCCTCTCGCCTACTTGCTGTAGAAGAAAGACGCTTACCAGGGCGGGAATGAAGCCAACCTTAACCTCCGGGAAACCAAAGCTGGAAGCCTCCGAAGCCAGCACGAAGTCGCAAACACTCGCCAATCCGCATCCTCCAGCCAGGGCGGGGCCGTTGACCGCCGCGATCACCGGCTTGGAAAACTGATAGAGCCGCCGCAGCAGGTCAGCCATAACGAGGGTATCGAGGCGTGCTTCCTCTGCCGAGAGAGAAGTCATCCGGTCCAGCTCGGCCAGATCGGCGCCGGCGCAAAAACTGGTTCCGGAACCGGTGAGGATAACGGAAGAGATTTCCTCTTCTCTTTCGATCTCGCTGAGACCCTGCTGGAACGCCTCGATGAGGGGAGCGGAGAGGGCATTCCGGACCTTGGGTCGGTTCAACGTAATCACGGCACTTGGAGACGCCAACTCTAGCTGCAGATACTTCATTGAGATTTCGTTAGCAGAAGTGCTCTACCTTCCTCATTCAGACCTGAAGGACACCCGTCCTCAAAGGAGGAATGTCGGGATTGAGCGAGACGACCTCCAGAGCCAGCTTCAGGACCTCCCGAGTCTGGTGAGGCTCGATGATGGCATCGACCCACAAACGGGCTGCCGAGTAGCGAGGATCCATCTGCCCGGTGTAGTTTCGCTCGATCTTCTCACGCAGCTCCTCGCGAGCCGGATCATCGATCTCACGACCTTCTTTCTGGAGTTGGCGGATCCGAAGCTGAAGCAGCGTCCGCGCTGCCTGCTCGGCTCCCATAACCGCATAGCGACTGTTGGGCCAGGCGAATAGAAACCGCGGATCGTAGGCCTTGCCACACATGGCATAGTGGCCCGCCCCATAACTTCCACCGGTAATCACTGTGATCTTGGGCACCACACTGTTGGCCACCGCATTGACGAGCTTGGCACCTGATTTGATGATCCCGGAGACTTCAGCCTCTCGTCCCACCATGAACCCGTTCACGTCTTGGAAGAACAGCAGTGGTAGCCGACTCTGATTGCAATCCAGCACAAACCGAGCTGCCTTGTCGGCGCTCTCGGTGTAGATCACTCCCCCGATCTCGAAGGGCCTCCCCGATTCCCTCAGGTGCTGCTTCTGATTGGCCACCACGCCCACCGACCATCCCCCCAGGCGCGCGTAACCACAGAGCAGCGTCCTGCCACGCTCCGGCTTGTACTCAACCAACTCATGATCGTCGAAAATACACTCGAAGATCTGCCTGACATCGTATTCCTGGGAGGGGTCCAGAGGCATCAGGCGATAGATATCTTCGGGCGACCTCGAAGGAGCTTTCTCCTCTACTCTCTGAAAAGGTGCGTGGTGGAACTCACCGAGTCGACCGGCCAGCTGACGGATTCGCTCCAGGCACGCGGGGTCGTCCTTTTCTCGAAAATCGATGGAGCCGCTCGAGACGGCGTGGAGTTCCGCTCCTCCCAGCGCCTCGCTATCGATCTCCTGACCGATCGCCGCTTTCACCAGGGAGGGCCCGGCAATATATAGACCGCTACCCTCAGTCATCAGGACCTTGTCACACATGATCGGAAGATACGCTCCTCCCGCCACGCAGGAACCCATGATGGCAGCTATCTGCGGAATGCCTGCCGCAGAGATCCTGGCGTTGTTGCGGAAGATCCGTCCGAAGTCATCCTCATCGGGGAAAATCTCGTCCTGGAGCGGGAGGAACACGCCGGCAGAATCGACGAGATAGATCAGAGGCAATCTGTTACTGATCGCGATGCGCTGTGCTCGCAGGACCTTCTTCACCGTCATGGGGAAAAACGAGCCTGCCTTGACGGTGGCGTCGTTGGCAACGATCATGAACTGCCGACCGGCAACCTGACCGATCCCAACGATCACGCCGGCGGCCGCTGCTCCGCCCCATTCGTGATACATCTCGAAGGCCGAGAAAAGGCCCAACTCGAAGAACTCGGCACCAGGATCAACCAACCGATCGATTCTCTCGCGGGCCGTCAGACGACCCTTCTGGTGCTGTCGTTCGATGGCTGCGACTCCACCGCCCAATTCGACTTCACGTTGACTGGCGCGAATTGTCGCAAGTACCTCGTCCCAGGTTTGACAGTCTTGGAGAACTTTTTCCGCCACATTAACCTCTTGCTACCGTCATTATAGACGTTGTGTTCCTCGTGTCGTTGGCGTAGGGAAGCATGGAAATAGGACAAGAACCAGGTCGCTACGTGCCTCGTTTCCCGCTCGCGATATTCGTGCTACGATCCTAGGTCCCTATGACTCTCGATTTTTTCGAGCAGTTTCGAGCCAACCTATCAGAGTTCCCCGATCGAGTCGCGCTTCAAGGACTCTACGAGGACAGCAGGGAAAGTTTCTCCTATCAACAGGTAGCTGACGAAACTGCCAAGATCGGCCTGTTCCTCCAAGGTTCAGGCGTCGAGCCCGGGCACGCAGTTGGAATCCTCATGGAGAACCATCCGCGCTGGGGCATCGCCTTCCTGGCAGCCCAGAGCGCAGGAGCCGTGATCGTTCCTTTCGACATTCAGCATTCGGACGAGACACTCGCCAATCTCATCCAGCATGCGGGTTGCCGGTTCCTGATCTCCTCCGGACGCTTCTATCCGAGACTCGATGACATCCAGAAACGACTTCCGGAACCCCTTCCAGTCCTGGTCGCGGGAGATTCTCCGAGTGAGGACAGGAGCTGGGATCGAATCCTCCAGGAGACCGATGCCACACCTGAGCTTCCACTAGTGCAACGGGAGTTGGACGATCCCTACCTGATCATCTATACCAGCGGCACTACGGGCAACCCGAAAGGTGTGGTTCTGACCCGACGGAACGTGTACTCGAACACCATCGAGATGTTGAAGGTGGTTGAGGGGACTCCAGAAGACAATGTACTGTCCGTGCTGCCCCTCTACCATGTGCTGGCTCTCATGGTGAATTTCATCATCCCCCTCTACATGGGAGGTCGAGTCACTTACCTCGATGCCCTCGACGCCCAGCGCATCATGAAGGCATTTCGTGAGGAAGGAATCACCATCTTCGTGTGTGTGCCCCAGTTCTACTATCTGCTGCACCGCCGAATCCAGCAGGAAGTTGAGGCCCAATCCTTCTTGAAGAGATTCCTCTTCAGGAGGCTCTTGAGGCTCTCTCATTTCTGCGAGGAGAGGCTCGGGCTTCATCCTGGACGCTGGTTGTTTTCTCCCATTCACAAGCAGTTCGGCCGACAGTTCCGGATCTTTGGAGTGGGTGGGGCCCGCTTCGACGTCGAAGTCGCCAAGGCTCTTCGCGACCTCGGGTTCACGTTTGTACAAGCCTACGGAATGACCGAAACGGCGGCCTTGGCAACGGTCAGTCCCGCGGGCTCCGACGGCCTGGGATCGGTTGGCAGGCCTCTGTCCCACGTGCAGATCAAGATCGACTCACCCAATGAACAGGGGATAGGGGGTGTGCTGATTAGGGGTGACAACGTGATGTCGGAGTATTGGCAGAATCCCGAGGCTACCGCAGAAGTGATCCGGGATGGCTGGCTCGACAGCGGAGACCTGGGCTACCTTTCACCCGAAGGATTCCTGAACATCACGGGTCGCCAGAAGGATGTCATCGTTCTCTCGTCGGGGAAAAACATCTACCCTGAGGAGCTCGAGCACTTCTATCAAAGCAACTGTCCCTTCATCGAAGAGATGTGCATTGTCGGGGTGGCGCCAAGCGACGCAGAGACGCAGGAGAGACTGCATGCCGTCATCGTTCCGGACTTCGATTACCTGAAGAGCCAGCAGGTAGTCAATTCCTACGATATAATCCTCTATACCCTGGAGACTCTCTCCCGCCAGCTGCCCTCTCACCAGCATGTCCTGAGCTTCGAGATCCGGACCGAACCCCTGCCCCGAACCACCACTCGGAAGATAAAGCGCTTTGAAGTCATGGAGCAGGCGGTGGGCACGGCCTCCCCCCGGTCCGCGGACCGCTTCGAAGAAGCCACTGCTCCTGAGGGCACGGTCGAGGAGAAGGTCTTTGAGTTGCTCCATCAGGTCAAGAATCCTCCCCTGATCCATAGAAAAATGAACCTTGAGCTGGATCTGGGCTTCGATTCCCTGGGACGGGTGGAGTTCTTTTCAACGGTTCAAGAAACCCTGGGCGTGCGAATCTCGGATAGCGCGGCTGCAGAAATCTACACCATC
>JAKZYH010000010.1:0-12492 GCA_047514575.1 Acidobacteriota bacterium
TCTCGAATGCATACGGCCCCAACGAACAGGTCCCCAGCAGATTCCCGTCCCAGCCCACTACGTAGCGGCCGCCGCGCACAGCTGTGGGCAGATGGGGTTGCTCCTCAGAGGAATCCCAATACAGGAAAGCCTCGTCGCTCACATCGTTACAGAGCTCGATCTCCGCAATCACCAGACTGGGCTCGAAACGGAGGCCTTCACGACGTAGATAGACGCAGTAGCCGGAGGGACTGAATCCCTGTCCAGCAGCATTGATGACGTGAATCCGAAGCCTCTCGTCCTGGTCGTTGAGTGCTCGTTCCAGGACCTTGCCGTAGTGCTTTGTCGCTGGGATACCGAGACCGAAACCTATAGAATCTCCGAGGGATAGAATCCGGACCTCGCCAGGTTCCGGCCTCTGGTCGAAGTCCTCCTCGCCCCTGAAGCCGTGTCGGTTCGTCTTGAAGGGGATACCCCACATTTTGCCCCGGTAGTTCGCCTTCAATCGGGCTGGTAGGTATGAGGTTTCCTCGGCGTGGTCTCGACTCTCTGTTGCCTCTCCCAGATAGCTGGAGCGCAGCCAGAACTCGCTCAATAGAAGGATGATCGAGGCAAGAGTCAGGAGAAGGAGCAGGAGCAGAAGACGAGGTCTCATTGCGGGAGCGATTGTATCACCGGGACGGATTTCCGAAAGCCGAGCACGGCACTCTTCGGAACATGCGTCACAGGTTGCTGATGGGAGCCCGTTCGTCTCAATGTTCTGGCAGCAGAAACCTGGGACCTGCGACCCGCGACTTGGGTCTTTTCCTTCCAGTTTTCAGGCTAGTGCCGCCCCCCAGGAAGCCTTGGCCCCATTCGAGAAAGAAACTTCCGGCTACTGGGGATTTGTACGTCACTGCGTGGGGAAGAGTTGTCCGGCTCTCTCCTCGGAACCTGGGCTCATTTTGCTAACGGCTCAAGTCGTTCGCGGCTCTGTCGGATTTGGCTTCGTAACGCTGGTAGTGCACCTGTTGGCGGTACCTTCGGAGGACAGGAGACGTGCGACGAATTCTTGAAGTTTCAGCTTAGCGCCCCCACCGGCTGCGGACCGCCGGATCATCCGAGAAAGAAACTTCGGCCGGCGTGGCGGTGGCTTCCAAGCCGCCGTATTCCTTCCGTCGAGCCTTTGGCTCGAAAAACGGCGGCCCGGAGTCCACCGCCACGGTTTTCGGACAATAGTCTGGAGAATTCCCTATCCAATTTTAGATCAATGGTTTACGTCCCTATTCCCTCCGAATTCACAAAATGAAGTTTCAGGTTAGCGCCGCCTCCGGCTGCAGACCGCCGGTTCGTACAGGAAAGCAACTTCAACCGAGCCAAGGGCCACATTGGATCATCTCGTTGACGAGGTTAGTCCCGCTTACTCCTCGGAACCGGGGCTGATCTTGCTGACATTTCACCCCGTGCGCGGCGTTTCGCTCCCACATCTATAGATACTCTTCCTCAGCGACGTCCAGACGCCCAGACGTTCCGACGGATCGTTCAAGTTTCAGGTCAGAGAAGGTTGCTAAGATCGAGTGGTGAAGTTCCAGTGGACGATTTGCAATGGGGTCGAAGAACAGATCCAGGAACTGGCGCAGGAACTGAGCATCTCGCCCTTGGTCGCGCAACTCCTTCACCATCGAGGACTTCTCGATCCCGATTCGGCCTCCCATTTCCTGAACCCCAGTCTGGAGGACCTGCATGATCCCTTTCTGATGAAGGATATGGGACGGGTGGTCGATCGTCTTCAAACGGCGATACGTGAGAAACAGAGAGTCCTGATCTATGGCGACTACGACGTGGACGGCATCACGGCCACAGTGAGCTTGAAGAGAGCCCTTGAGATGCTGGGTGCTTCGGTTGATTTCTATCTTCCGAAGCGCCTGGAGGAGGGCTACGGTATTCGCCAGGACGTGTTGGAACGCTACCATACCGAGGGTTGTCAGCTAGCGATCAGTGTGGATAGCGGAATCCGTGCCTTCGAGCCGTGTGCCCGTGCTCGCGAATTAGGTTTGGATTTCATTGTCACGGACCACCATTTACCCGATGAGAGCCTGCCAGATGCCTACGCGATTCTCAATCCGCAACAAGAGGACTGTGGCTATCCGGACAAGAACCTGGCCGCTGCCGGGGTCGTCTTTAAGTTGATCCAGGCCCTTTTTGACCGCGCCGGTCGATCTCAGCTCACGCCCCACTTCTTGAAAGTAGCGGCAATCGGCACCGTAGCAGATATGGTTCCTTTGACGGGCGAGAACCGGATCCTGGTCAAGTTCGGTCTAGAGGGTTTGGCCCAACCCCGCAACCTCGGTCTTCAGGCTCTCCTTTCGGGAGCCGGGATCAACGGCGAGGTCGACTTGACGGATGTGAGCTTCAAGATCGCGCCACGAATCAATGCTGTCACCCGCATGGGTGGGGGCCCCGAGGTGGTAGAACTGTTCTCGGTAACTGATCCCGTTCGCGCTCACGCGATTGTCGATGAAATGAATCAGAAGAACTCGCAGCGTCGGATCGAGGAGCAGAGGATCCTGGATGAGATCGAAGAGCGTATCGCCAGTACTCCGGAGTCGTTCCAGCACGACTTTCTAGTCGTTGAGGGAAAGGACTGGCACCGGGGCGTGATCGGTATCGTGGCCTCCAGGATGGTCGAACGCTTTTATCGTCCCGTGCTGGTGCTCTCGGTCGGCGAATCCGATGCGCAGGGATCTGGACGCAGCATTCCCGATTTTCACTTGCTGCAGGCCTTGGACCACTGTCGAGATCTCCTGACTCGATACGGTGGCCACGCCCAAGCAGTGGGCTGTTCGCTGGACCAGGAGGCCAGCCAGGAGGAGCGATTATCCGAACTCGCTCAGCGACTGCGAACCTACGCTTCCTCGAAATTGAGCCCACACGAGCTGAATCCCTCGATTCAGATCGATTCGGTGTTGCCTGTCGAAGATCTATCCCTAGCGCTGCTTCGTGAGATTCAGCAGCTGGAGCCGTTCGGTCTGGGAAACCCTGTCCCCATCTTTGTCTCTGAGAAAGTCGACGTTGTTGCTGGTCCAAGGGTTTTGAAGGACAAGCACTTGAAACTGCGGGTCCAGGGTGACAGGTCCGGGTTGGATGCGATCTGGTGGAAGCATGGTCAGGTGGCCGACAGGATCAACCACGGATCGCGGCTTGACCTGGCTTACGTTCTGAGCCGGGACACCTATCAGGGCGCCGAGAAACTACTCCTCACGATCCAGGACCTGCGTGTCTGCCCCACCACGACTCCCGCCCAGGCGTAGAGGGCGCAAAGCGACGACACTCCGCACTCAGATTATCCATCCTTCCACTTGTTCACCCCATTTAACCCCATTTGTTCACCCCATTTGTTCACCCCACTTGTTCACCCCACTTGTTCACCCCACTTGTTCACCCCATTTGTTCACCCCACTTGTTCACCCCACTTGTTCACCCCACTTGTCCATCGCATTGTCCTGTTGTCCAGCAGGGGACTACACGATTCCTTGCGGCACAGGCGCCCAGCGACGTACAGTAGCATCGGATGTATTCTGTCGTCCTGAAAGCTTTAAGAGTGGCTCTGGTCGCTCTGCTGCTGTTGGGAATCACCGCGATCACCTGGAATTTCCTCTCTCGGAGGGAGCCTCCAACTCCTGTTCTCGAGGAGCAGTTTCTCTCCTCTGAAATCAAGCAGCAAACCACCCAGTTCGAGTATACCGAGCACAAGGAAGGCCGTCCTCTATTCAAGGTACAGGCGCAAATAAGCACTGAGACCCTGGGTGGTCTTCATCAGCTGAGCGAGATTCGCCTGACCCACTATGACGACCAGGGGCAGCCGGCTGAGAGCGTTTCGGGAAAAGAGGCCACCTACAAGATTCAGGAACGGCAAGTCGACATTCAGGGTGACGTGAAGATCCTTCTGGTCGATGGTACCGAGATTCTATCCCATCGGGTTCGAGCCAATCTGGCACGAGAAACCGTCGCCATCGACGACAGTTTTAGAATCCGACGAAAACGGGTCTTTGGCAAGGGGAGATCCTTGCTGTACCAGATTCGAAAAAAAACCGTCCAGATCGCAGATCAGCTCCAGCTCACCGTGCCTCAGGGAGCGGGAGAGGCTGTGATGCACTCAGAACGGGTGCACTACGATGTAGCCAAGCAGATCATGGACTGCTCGGGAAACGCCAGCATTCGAGAGGGAGATCGGTTGTTACTGGCTGACAGGATCGTCATCTTTCTCACCCAGGAAAAGGGAATCGACAAAGTGCTGGCCTCGGGACGGGCAGCTTTGTCGGTACCTCCCGGACAGGAATTCTCCGGTGATCGGATCGACGCCTTTTTCAACCGGGAAACGGGAAGGCTGCGTCACTTCCAAGTCCTGGGCAGCCCGGTCTCGGATAGCAGTTTCGGTATCCGGAGGGCGACCTATAACGAGGGGTCTCATCATCTGGAGAGTGATCGGATCGAAGTTCACCCATCCTCAGGAGAGGAGCCACTGACGGGATCCGGATTCGAACACTTGACCGCCTATCGGGAGGTACGCTTCAGCTCACCTGGCCTGGGCATCGAGGAATCACAAGCTGATGTTTTTGTCCTTAGGCCGCTTGGCCAGAAACAAAGGCGACTTGATCTGAGGGGCAGCGTCTCCCTTTTGAGGCGACCCGAGGCTGGGTTGGAAGAGCGCGTCAGCACTGAGAGATTGATCGTGGAATTCCAGGCTGAGGGAACTCTCGACCACGCCCTGGCATCAGGTAAGACTACGGTAGAACTAAGGGGATCTGGGGAAGAGCGTAGATTGGACGCCGAGGACTCTGTCGAAGTGTTTTACCGCGGCGGTGGATTGGACCGGATTGTCGCCAAGAAAAACGCGGTATTGAAACAAAAGAGGAAGGATGAGGAGAGTCTGCTCCGAGCATCGGAGATGGAGGCGTGGTTCGAATCGGATGGGTTGAGGAAGGTAGCTGCTGAAGGAAGGGTTGGCTGGAGCAGGCGCTTGGGACAGAAAGAATCGTCCAGCAACAGCGATGAGCTGAAGCTAGTCTACCAAGAAGGGCGTATCGTCGAAGTCGTCCAGTCCGGCAACTTCTATTACGAGGACAAGACGGATTCGGGCAGCATGAGCCTGGAATCGGAGCGGGCGACCTTTCGGGAACGAACACAGGTGGTAGAGGTCCAGGGACAGCAGCAGCCGATTCTCAGATATTTCGGTGCGGACCGAGGACATTCAACTTCAGGTGATTCGACTACCAGGGCTGATCGAATCGAAATCTCCAGGGGCACCGGAGCGATAGCCGCTTTCGGTCGCGTCAGCACGATTATCGAGAATGCCGAAGGAGATTCGGTTGCCCTGGTTTCAGGCCGTTTCGAACTGGATCCGAAGACCGGCTGGCTCACCTATTCCGACCATCCTCGTCTGGTCCAGAATCGCAACCTGATCAGTGGACGTCTGATTCGCTTCAAGCGGAGCGGTGGAAGCCTGATGGTGGAAGATGAGGTCGAGAGTGTTCTGGTAGGCGGGAGCGCTTCTCAGGAGACGACCTATGAGATCAGTTCGAAGAGCCTCGTCTACGATCGCCTCGATCGGCGGGCGCGCTATCAGGGTAAGGTCCAGTTGATCACTGACGATCTTTCAATGGAGTCCCCGATCCTGGACCTTCACTTCGCGTCTTCCTCACTAGAGGCCTTGCAACGGGCTGTTGCCTCGGGAGGGGTGTTTCTGCGGGAACATCAGCGCCAGGGGCGGGGTGAGAAAGCCGTATATGATCTTCAGCAACAGACGCTGGAGCTTACAGGTGACCTGGCCCAGATCCGAGATCCCAAGGAGGGCAATTTTAGCGGGCACAAGTTTACTTTCTACGTGGGTGCTGATAGGCTGTCCATCGAGAGTCCCACCCCTTCTTCAGCGCCATGACACAGCCCGAATCCACCTTTTCCCTGGACACTCGAAATCTACACAAGTCCTACCGTGGCCGGAGGGTTGTCGGCGATCTTAGCCTGAGTATCGCTTCGGGAGAAGTTGTGGGGCTGCTCGGTCCCAACGGTGCCGGAAAGACGACTACTTTCTACATGATTGTGGGCCTGACGGCTCCCGACAGTGGAGAGGTCCATCTCAACGGCGAAGACATTACGGATCTTCCAATGTACATTCGTGCCAGGAAGGGCATTAGTTATCTGTCCCAAGAACCCTCGGTTTTTCGAAAGCTTTCGGTCGAAGACAATCTTTATGCAATCGCCGAGACCCTGGATCTTGCGCCGGGGATGGCGGACCAGACGGTCAGCGAGCTGCTGGAGGAGTTCGGGATTGCATCCTTGAGAAGGAGTCCCGCCTACACGCTCTCGGGCGGTGAACGCAGGAGACTCGAAATTGCGCGAGCGCTTGTCATCAGACCCGCCTTCATTCTTCTGGACGAACCCTTTGCGGGAATCGATCCGCTCGCCGTGCTCGATATCCAGCGGATCGTGGGCGAACTGAGGTCGAAAAATATCGGTATCCTGATCACCGATCACAACGTTCGGGAGACCTTGAAGATCACCGACCGCGCCTACATCATCAAGGAGGGAGAGATCTTTCGGGCTGGGACTCCCCCCCTCTTGCTAGCCGATGCTGAAGTCCGCAAGGTTTACCTGGGTGAGGATTTCCGACTATACTAGGGTCAGCTCTCGAGCCCTTCGAGACCTATCATGAACAGACGCGGTGGCCTCCGTCCCATGTTGAATATAAACCTCAGCCAGCGTCTGACAATGACGCCGTCCCTGCTGCAAAAAATTGAGCTCTTGACGCTGAATCAATTGGAGCTTTCCGATCTCCTTCAGCGGGAGCTCGAGGAGAATCCGTTGCTAGAGGAGGAAGCGGCCTCGGAGAGTGCGGAGGGCGACGCGGAAGCCAAGAGTCAGGAGGCAGAGGGAGACGAGACAGACCGGTTCAAGGATCTCGACCTGGCGGACTACGAGAATTTCTTCGGAGAGTATCTTGGTGCCAATGGTCAGCCGAAGCGTGAGTTTGAGGCGCCAGATGACCGGCCCACGTTCGACCAGTTTCTGGCCTCGCCAACTTCGCTGGCTGACTATCTGAACTGGCAATTGAATCTCTCAGGGAGCGTTCCTGCGGTTCAAGAGATCGCCTACTTCATTATTGGTAATCTGGACGAAGACGGTTATCTCACGGTCAGTCTGGAAGAGATTGTCGAGGCCTTGCAGGTGCCCTTGTCAGTCGTCGAGGAGGCGGTCCGAGTGGTCCAGGATCTGGATCCCGTTGGCGTCGGCACTCAGGATTTACAAGAATGTCTTTTGCTCCAGGTTCAAGCTCTGGACCTGGACAGTTCCTTGGTCGAGACCCTCATCCGTGATCATCTTCAGTTGATCCAAGCCAAGAAGTACAAGGAAGTTATAAAGCTGCTCCGGTGCGAATCCGAGGAGTTCTCCGAAGCGTTGAGTGTGATCAGGACGCTTTCCCCCCGCCCGGGACAGAAATACAGCTCCCGTGAGCCAGTCTATGTCCGGCCCGATGTCCACTTCTACAAGGTGGGTCAGGAGTTTCAGTTTGCTCTGAACGACGATGGTCAGCCTCGGCTGAGGCTCAATCGTTCGTATCGCAATCTGCTGCAGGAGGACACCGTTACAAAGGAAACCAAGAGCTTTATTCGGGAGCGCTTCCGGTCGGCAGTCGAGCTTCTGCGGAGCGTGGATCAGCGGCAAAGAACGATCTATCGAGTATGCGCCGTGATCGTTGAACATCAGAGGACCTTCTTGGATCAGGGAGCGATCTATTTAAAGCCTTTGTTGATCAAAGACGTCGCGGATGAGCTTGGTGTTCATCCCTCGACGATTAGCCGCGTCGTAGCAAATAAATATGCCTACACTCCACAAGGAGTTATCGAGCTCCGAAAGTTCTTCTCGGTAGGTGTGGAGAGCGCCGATGGTGAGAACGTCTCGAGTGCGCATGTCAAGGAGAGGATTAAGCGGATCATCGAGCAGGAGAATCAAGAGAAGCCTTTTTCGGACCAGAGGATATCCAAGATGCTGAATACTGAGGGTATTCAGATCACCCGCCGAACCGTTGCCAAGTACCGGGATCAAATGAAGGTCCCAGGATCAAGAGAACGAAAGGCTTCGAACCAATTCTAGCCCTCTTGAGAGAGGGTTCTGAGCTTGGAGTCGTCCTTTTACCCGATTTCGATTCACCCGATTTCGATTTGACCGATGGTTTCCATCTCGAGTGATAGCACTCCCAGCCTGACTGTCAGGGATTTTCACGCCTCCTTTGGTGCCAAGCCGAGTCTTCGGCTGCTCGCCGGTAGGGACGGTCTCGAGAACCGCATTACTTCACCTCGAATTCAGAAGTTGGGGCTGGCCTTCGCGGGCTACACCGGTTATCTCCAGGAGGGAAGGCTGCAGCTGATCGGGCGAACAGAAATCAAGTACCTCGAAGGGTTGGAGAGCGCTCGATACAAGGAGGCCATCAAGAGCATCGGTTCGTACAGGCTTTGCTGCATTGTCATCACTTCGGGCCTGGCTCCCCCTAGCGCCCTTCTGGAACAGGCTGAATTTAGCAAGGTGCCAGTCCTGCAAACCGATGCGTTGAGCTCTACAATCATCGCCAGAGTCACCAGCCATCTCCAGGAGCGGTTGGCACCCACGAGTACCGTCCACGGCGTCATGATGGAGCTCTTTGGTGTAGGTGTACTACTGCTGGGTGAATCCGGGATCGGCAAGAGCGAATGTGCGCTGGACCTGATCCTTCGAGGGCATCGTCTGATCAGCGATGACCTGGTGATCCTGAAGAAGTACAGCCCCGATTCTCTAGTGGGTTCCGGTCCCAGAGACGTGCAGCCGCATATGGAGCTTAGAGGCCTGGGCATCATCAACCTTACACAGCTCTTTGGAGTGTCCGTTCTCAGTCCAGAGAAGGTCATCGATCTCGTGATCCAGCTCAAGCGTTGGAGAAAAGAGGAAGAGTATGACCGCCTGGGACTCGAAGAGAAGAGCTATCGTTCACTTGACGTCGATCTCCCCTTGATTACGATGCCAGTTGCCCCTGGTCGCAACCTGGCGACCCTGGTCGAAGTCGCTGTTAGAATACAAATGTTGAAGAAGAGAGGATACAACCCCGCTCGAGAAGCGATCGAGAGTCTCGACGGTCGGCTGACAAAGGGAATCGCCTCCGAGAGAGACGGGACGACATGAGCGAGAATGCTTTGATCGGAGGTTTGATTGTAACCCACGGCCAATTGGGGCATGAGCTGGTTGCGGCTGCCGAGATGATCGTGGGAGAGATCTCTCATATCGCCTCGGTCTCGATAGGCTGGCATGACGATGTCAACGAGTCGAAGGAAGGTATAGAAGAGGCCGTTCGTACGGTTGATATGGGAAAGGGAGTGATTATTTTTACGGATATGTTTGGAGGAACTCCTTCCAACGTAACCCTCTCTCTGCTGAAAAAGGACGAAGTTGAGATCGTCACCGGCGTGAATCTGCCCATGATCGTTCGCCTGGCAACTCAGACAGAACAGGATTTACTCTCGGAGTTGGCGACGAAGGTCAAGGATCAAGGCAAAAGCCATATTTCGATGGCAAGTGAGTTTCTCGAACCTGATCAGACGTGATTCAACAAGTTGTTCTAATCGAGAATGACCTAGGACTTCATGCCCGCGCGGCAGCGAAACTGGTCCGGCTGACTGTGGGGTTCGAGGCCGCCATCAAGCTCTCTACCAGTAATCCGTCGCGGGCGGTAGACGGTAAGAGCATCTTGGGGATTCTGCTTCTGGCTGCTTCTCAGGGAACCGAGGTAGAAATCACGGCAGATGGGAAAGATGAGCAGGACGCAATGAAAGCAATCGTAGATCTGGTCGAAGGCAGGTTTGGGGAGTAGCACGTGAGAAACATGCCCTCGAAGGAATTGGCTGGGATCGGTCTTTCAGCCGGCGTTGCAATCGGGACCGCCTACAGGGTGGAGCCGAAGGGGCCTGCCTTTTACCGACTTCATATTCCCGCGGCCGATGTTCCAGCTGAGCTGCTCCGGCTGAGAAAGGCTCTGGGAAGGTCCAAGGAGCAGCTGAGCCGGATCAAACGTCGCTTTGTAGAGCAGATCGGGCAGGAGCACGCCAATGTCATCGATGCCCACCAGCTGATCCTGGAAGACCGTCAGTTCGTCGACCGGGTGGAAGAGAAGATTCGCAATCTCCAGGAGAGTCCGGAGCGAGCCGTGCGTGAGGTGGCCGAAGATTGGCTCGCCGTCTACCGCTCTCTCCAAGATCCCTTCTTTCGTGAACGGGGTTCTGACCTGGATGAGGTAGCTGACCGTGTCATAGCCAACCTGACGGAACTGGACGTGAGGCGGGAGGAGGCCCTGCCTGAGGATCTGATCCTGGTAGCTACTGAGATCAGTTTGTCCAATCTTTCCGACTATCCGCTTGCTAAAGTGAAGGGGTTGCTTTCCACCAGGGGGAGCCGCACTTCTCATGTCACCATTATTTCCCGGTTTTATCAGATACCGGTAGTCTCAGGGATCGACGGCTTGGAGCAGCTGATTCGAACAGGTGATGCGGTCATCCTGGATGGAACTGAAGGGGTAGCCTACCTCCATCCCTCGCCGAGTGAGAAGCACGACTTTGAGGTTCGTCGAGAGACAGAGCGCAGACAGACCCTTGTCTTGAAGGGTGACACCTCCCCCTGCGTTACGTCCGACGGGCGCGGCATGTCGGTCTATGCCAACACCGAGATGGATAGCGAAGTTCCGACTGCCCTGCGCCTGGGTGCGGAGGGGATCGGATTGTTTCGTTCGGAGTTTATCCATTTGATGAGTAAGGAAGATGCCGCCGATGAAGAAGAGCAGTTCCTGATTTACAAGAACCTTGCGGAAACGACCGGAGATCGCCCAGCCTTGGTCCGAACCCTCGACATGGGTGGCGGGCGTCAGGGCTCGGGTTCGCCGATCAGCGGAGACGATTTTCTGGGTTTGCGGGGTATCCGTCTCAGCCTCAAACATCCCGATGTTTTCAAGATCCAGGTGCGTGCCATCCTCAGGGCCCGCTCCTACGGTAACTTGAAGATCCTGCTCCCCATGGTTTCCAGTGTCGACGAGCTTATTGAGGGCAAAGAGCTGATCCGCGAGGTTGAGGCTGAGCTATCCGTTGGGGCTTCGAATTCTGAAGAGCCTGTCGAAGTGGGGATCATGATCGAAGTTCCCTCGGCGCTCCTGACACTCGAAGATCTTTGTGTGCACACCGACCTTCTAGCAGTAGGAACCAACGATCTCATCCAATACACGCTGGCGGCGGACCGATCCAGCGAGGAAATGTCCTATCTGTTCAATCCCCTGCACCCGGCTATTCTGAAGAGTCTCGAGCGTATTGCCCGGGTGGCCGGGACCCAGGGACGGACGACTCTAGTCTGCGGTGAGATTGCCTCTCACCCACTATATGCCTACCTGTTGATCGGGATGGGCTTCCAACATCTATCCATGAATCCTTTCTCGATTCCCGAGCTCAAGAAGGCCGTTCGCAACATCAGCTACCTGGAGGCCCGCCAGACAGTGGACCGGCTGTTGAAGTTGTCGACGATCAAGGAGGTCGAGGCGTTTGTGGACGTGCGAATGAAGCACCTGCAGCCACTTGTCCCAGGTCCCACCGCAACGCTGCTGCAAGGATAGGGTGCTACCAGGCCTGTTTCTGACCTCAGACTTGAACGATTCGTCAGACGTGAACGATTCGTCAGACTTGAACGATTCGTCGGACTTGAACGATTCGTCGGAAGCTCTGCACGTCGCTGAGGAAAAATATCTATAGATGTAGGAGCGAAACGCAGCCGCGCATGGCGTGAAGTGTCACCAAGATCAGCCCCAGTTCCGAGGCGTAAGCGGGACTGACCTCGTTACCGAAATGATCCAATGTGGCCGGTGGCTCGGTTGAAGTTGCTTTCCTGAATGATCCAGCGCGGCCGGAGGCCGCACTGACCTGAGATTGAAATCGAGAGCAGTCCCGGAACCAATGCATAAAGCCAGCCGCGAGCGACGTGACTGGGTCTGCAATATGAGCCCAGGTTCCAGGGAGCGACCGGTCAGCAGCACAAATCTCCTCCGTACTCGCCGAAGGAAAGCCTCTTGGCCACTCTGTTCCTTGACCTTCCCGAGCAGGTGTAGAACGATAGAGGTTGGCCACTAGCGGTGTTGGAAGATGCGTGGATTCCTCACATTCTGCCGCCGCGGCGTCCCGCTCAGGCTGGTCGTAACCGATTGGCACTTGGGAGTTCTTGTTGCCCCTTTTGACTACAGGTTGTTCAAGGCCTCCATCGTCTCTCTCAGTAGGGTGAGCTAAGCAAGCTGTCAAGTGATGAGTACATTCAAGGATCGCAGGCAGAGACATTACGACCGCTGGGCAAGAAGACGAGATCGCATGCTCTTGCCTCTCATGAAGATGTTTTCCCTAATGAGGGTTGGGCCTACAATGCTAAGCCATCTAGGGGTCCTGCTGATCGTTCTGTTTATCTTTTTTGTCCCAAAGAGTTTGATTG
>JAKZYH010000011.1:0-10844 GCA_047514575.1 Acidobacteriota bacterium
CCATAGATGTGGCCAAGCTGGCAGCCCTCGCGAGCAGCAATGGTGGCTACTCCCGAGACTACGAAAAGGGAGTCAACATCCAACAGGAGAGCCTTCCCCTCATCGCCATACCCACCACTTCTGGCAGTGGCAGCGAGGCCACGCCCTACAGCGTCATCAACAGCGCGGAGACGGGCCGAAAATTCACGGTAACTGATGCCTCGCTCTACCCCAAGCATGCTCTCGTCGACCCAAGACTTACCCTCGGGCTTCCGCCTCGTTTCACACTCGCTTCAGGACTGGACGCATGGGTCCACCTGTTGGAGGCCTACCTGAGTCGACAAGGGGACTCCCGGCTGGATTTCTTGATCGAGTCCACCTCTCGTGTCCTCTACGAAAATCTCGCTCAGGCGATCGCTCAGCCACAGAATCTGTCGGCTAGAACTCATATGGCCGAAGCCGCGACCATCGCGGGAATGGTGATCTCTCAAGTAAGGACTGGGCTGATCCACACACTTTCCGTGGCTCTGGCTCCATTCTCTGACCTTCCCCATGGCCTACTGAACGCGACAATTACTCCGCATGTTCTGGAATTCAACTCCGGAGAGAACGGCGGTAGGCTCTGCGCCCTGGTCGAGGCAATGACCGATGCGCCCTTCTCAACCGAACCCAAGGCAATTGAGTTGCTTCGACACTGGTTGGAGGAACTAGGTGTAACCACCCGCCTCTCGCTGGAGACAACAGATCGGGAAGTCAACCAGATGATCCAGAGAGTCCGTCAGGATGCAGGCCTGACGGCTGTCAACCCGAAAGCCTTTTCGGATCATGACCTGGAAACTCTATTGCGAGGAATTCTCAAAAAGGGATAACCGTCTCATGAACAGCGTATCGTTGCGACTGGACGATCGGGGTAGAAGCGTCAATCCCTTCATCTGTTCCAGCTCCCAGCTGGCGTCGGCTCTGCAAGAGTCATGCGACTGGTTCTCAGGCGTTCCTGACAGCATGTTTCGAAAGGTCCAACCGCTGTTGGCCCCCTACTTGACCGCTCCCCGGGAAAATCACGCGATCGCTTCGGCTTTCGGGGCTCGCCTGGGGGGAAAGAGACCCTGCGTGATGATGCAGAACAGCGGCCTCGGCCTGTGTGGCGACGCCCTCTATGGCCTCTTCCATCTTTATGGAATGGGCGTTCTATTGCTGATTACCTGGAGGGGGGAGCTCGAATGGGAGGAGCCGCAGCACCAGCACTGGGGCCAACGGACCCTCGAGTACCTTTCGGTGCTCGATGTTCCGGTATTTGATATTCAAACCCTTGGCCTCCGCGGGCTTGCCGAGGCATCCAGCAAGGCCTTTGTCGAAAACTGCCCTGTGGCGGCAGTGCTGCACCGAGGCAACATCGATGAATAGGGCAGAAGCCATCCGTCAAATCGTCAAACGGCACTCGAATGCCGCCATCATCTTCTGCAACGGACTGACCTCTCGAGAGGCCAGCTGCGTAGCCGATCGACCCGGCAACTTCTACCTGCTACACGGCATGGGGGAGGCACTATCAGTAGGCATCGGACTCCGCTCAGCTCGTACCGACCTCTCGGTGGTCGTCGTCGACGGCGATGGAAACGCCTCGATGGGCCTCTCAGCCTGGAATCTTCTACCGATCGACGGTCTTCACTACTACATACTGGACAACGGCAGCTACGAAACTACTGGTTCCCAACCCACGCCTCCTCTCAGGGTGCAACATCCCTCAGTCCAGCGGGTGCAGATCGAACCGGGAGTCCTGGGAGCTCCACTCCCTCCTCCCCCGGAGCGGACTTGCGCGGCTTTCCTGGGATGGCTGGGCACCCAGAGGGGCGCCCAAAAAGGAAATATGACCCATGCAGAATAGACAAATCAGGTTGAAGCACACCGCAGTAGGCGACGGCCGTCCTTGCAGCCTGGTAGCCGAGATCGGACTCAATCACAATGGAAACGCCGCTACGGCCCACGAGCTCGTCGAGGCTGCTGCCAAAGCAGGAGCTAACCTCGTCAAATTCCAGAAGCGCTCTCCGGCCGATCTGGCGACCGAAGCTTTTCTGGATGCCCCCTTTCCAAAGTGTCCGCAACTAGGACAGACTCAACGTGAGGTTCGAACTCGTCTGGAACTCTCGTTGGATGAGTTCAGAGAGCTTCGCAGTCATTCCGATGAACTCGGTCTGACCTTCTCCATATCCGTATTCGATCTGCCCAGTCTCGAGACAGCGCTGGAGCTTGAGGTCGAGATGCTCAAACTCGCCAGCCACAGTATCACCAACTCGAGGCTGCTCCAGGAAGCCGCCTCTACCGGTATCCCCCTGGTGGTCAGTATGGGAGCCGCAAGTTGGGAAGAGAGGGACAAGGCATTCGAGATGCTTGAGAAGAGTCCCTTAGTGCTTCTTCACTGCATCAGCTCCTACCCCTGTCCCGACGAGATCATCAAACTGGATACGATGACCGAGTTGCGCCAACGGTACGGCCAATTGGTCGGTTACAGTGGCCATGAAACCGGCACGGACGTCTCGTTGGCCGCCTCTGTATTGGGTGCCTGCATGGTGGAGCGACACTTCACTCTCGACAGATCCATGGTCGGACTGGACCATGCTCTGAGCCTGGAACCAGGTGAGTTTGCGGACCTGGAGCGTCGGATTCGCAGACTCGAGAAAGCACGTGGCATCACAGCCGGTATCGCCGAAGAGGAGATGGCGGCACGACAGAACTACCACGTGGCAATCTGTGCCTCGCGCCTGATCCAACCGGGAGAAGTCATCCTGGCTTCTGACCTGGTGTGTAAGCAGCCACTTGGTGAGCCCGGTCTCTCCTTCTCCGGCTTGGAATTGGATCACGTCATCGGAAAGCGGCCTCTCACGGCGCTTGGCCCCGACCAGCCCATACCCAGGACGGCGATCCAGTGATTCAATTGGTTTCAGGTTGAAGGCTCCAAGTTACAGATTTCCGTTTGCAGACACCTTGAAACCAACTCACGCAGCGCCGCGAATGACTTGACTCATTGGCAGGATGTGCCCAGGCTCCGAGGAGAGAGCAGGACAACTCTTCCCCACGCAGTGACGCGCAATCCCCACTATCCCTTCGAAGTTTCCCGCCGAACGATTCGACCTCGCTGGGAGGATTGTACCTGGGTAGGTCGTCGGCGTATCATCGGCCGCGGGAGACTCGAATCGTGTTTATTCCCCGAACCTGCCAGACCCAGCCCAAGCGCTCCCCAAAGATCGGCACACCCAGCTTCAAATCCTGCCTGCTGCTCTTGAGCCTCGGTGTCCACATTTGGCTGAGCTCTCTCCAAGCGGAGGATTGGCCCAGATGGAGAGGTCCCCGTAGTGACGGGACCTGGAGAGGACCCAGATTAGCTCAAACCTGGCCCCAGGGCGGGCTGCAACGGCAGTGGGTTCAGTCAGTCGGGAGTGGCTATTCCGGGGTGACCGTAGCCGGAAACCGCGTCGTTACCATGGACCGACTGACGAAGCCGGCTGAGGTCGAGAGGGTCCTGTGCTTCGACGCCGGGACTGGGGATCCCGATTGGGTCTACCAATATCCGGTGGAATACGGCGATCTCCAATACGGCAGCGGACCTCGGTCGGCTCCAACGATTTTCCAGGGTCGCGTCTATTCGCTGGGTGCTATGGGCAATCTCACTTGCCTCGATGCAAGGGACGGAAGCTTGATCTGGGCCGTCGATCTACGCCAGCGGTATCAGGGACGCCCCCCCACCTGGGGCTACGCCGCATCTCCCCTGATCTTCGGAGACGCTTTGATCGTTCAGCCGGGTGGACCCGAGGGAAACAGCCTCGTCGCTCTTGATCGTCGTAGCGGGAGCGAGATCTGGAAGAATCTACAGGACCAGGCTGCCTATGCAACTCCCATCATCATCCAACGCAATGACCGTCAGCAGTTGATCTCCTGGTCTCCATCGCACATTCGCGGTTTGGACCCCCAGAGTGGTGAGCTGCTCTGGAAAATCCCCTACGAAGTGCGCCTCGGTGTCTCCATAGCAAGTCCGATTTTCGTCGAAGACTTGGTCATTGTCAGCGCCTACTGGAAGGGATCCAAAGCGATTCGACTGGGCTCCGAGAACGGAAAGGCCGAGCTGCTGTGGGAAGAGAATCGCTTTCTTCGGGCCCTCATGTCCCCTCCTCTGCATCGTGCCGGCTACGGCTATCTCCTGGATAAGAGACACGGCCTGACATGCTTCGAGCTCACCACTGGCAAAAAGATCTGGGACGATTCCAATCAGATGACTCCCTCCGGCCAGAATCCTCATGCTAGCCTGGTTTGGCTCAACGACCAGGACCGCGCCATTATTCTCAATTCTGACGGAGATCTGATCCTGGCTCGTCTCAACCCTGATGGCTACCAAGAACTTACTCGCGCCAACATCATCGGCAAAACCTGGGCGCATCCCGCCTACACCGGAACCAGTGTCTATGCCCGAAGCGACACCGAATTGGTCTCGGTTAAATTGCCTCTGGCAGAACCCGAGGAGTAGTCTGTGCCTGAATCGGGTCAGGCTGATATGATTGACTTCCCTGGCTACTTTCGTCTAATTAAATAGACTATGCAGACATTGAGCAGAAGCTGCCTTCTCATCCTGGCATTGCTTTCCACCTGGAACCTGCTCAGTGAGGCAGCTGTAGCTCAGTCCAACCCACTGCCACCAGCCGCCGAGAGACAGGTCGACTTCTCCAGAGACATCGAACCGATCCTTAGCAGTCGCTGTATCTTGTGCCACGGCACCGGACAGCAAATGAAGAGTTTGCGGCTGGACAATCGCCAAGACGCACTCCGTGGAGGTGAGTCCGGGAAGGTAATCCTGCCTGGAAATAGCGCAGCCAGCAAGCTCATCCATCTGGTCGGAGCCATCAACCCCGACAGGGTCATGCCTCCTGCCGGCGACCGGCTGACCGCCGCAGAGGTTGGCACCCTGCGAGCCTGGATCGATCAAGGAGCCGAATGGGCTTTGGATGACCCTGCAGCCGCGAAGCAGACCACAGTAGCTGAGGATTCAGGCCACTGGTCTTTTCGTCCTCTACACCGCCCTCCGGAACCCAGCGTCAGCAAGAGTGCCTGGGCGAAGAATGCGATTGATAGCTTCGTCCTGGCCCGACTTGAAAGGGAGGGCATCGATCCCTCTCCGGAAGCGAACAAAGCCACCCTGATCAGGCGACTCAGCCTAGACCTGATAGGACTTCCCCCATCCGCCAGTGAGGTCGCCGGCTTCCTGAAGGACGACCGACCTGAGGCCTACGAACGTCTGGTAGACCAGCTTCTCAACTCACCCCACTATGGGGAGAGGTGGGCTCGTTATTGGCTCGATCTTGCCCGCTACTCGGATAGCGATGGTTATCGGCAGGATGACTTCAGACCCCATGCCTGGCGCTACCGACACTGGGTGATTGAGGCCTTCAATCGGGACATGCCCTTCGACCAGTTCACAATCGAGCAGATTGCCGGCGATGTGCTTCCCGGCTCCACCATCGAACAGAAAGTTGCCACCGGGTTCCACCGCAACACCCCCAGCAACCGTGAAGGGGGTACCGATATGAACCAGTTCCGTTTCGAACAGGTGATCAATCGGACCAACGCGGTGGGAACGGTGTGGCTGGGGCTGACAGTGGGCTGTGCTCAATGCCACGATCACAAGTACGATCCGCTGAGTCAAAAGGAGTATTACCAGCTCTTTGCCTTTTTCAATGACGCCGAAGAGACGAACATCGACGCGCCTCTCCCCGGCGAGCTGGGGCCCTATCTGCAGGAGGCTGATTCCTATCGCCGGAAACGGCGTGCTCTGCTGGAGAAATACAGGGTCCCGGATCGGCAGCCTTCCTGGGAGAAGAAGATGTTAGAGGCCATGGCCAATCCTGGAAAATGGCAAAACTGGGACAAGGCCGTCGGTACCCTGAGGGTCGGAGACATGCATCCGGTCTACGGCATGGGCGAGAAGATACTCCGAAGTCCTCCGGCTCAGCGGAGAGAGAAGGAAGCAAAGATCCTCAACGATCACTACGTTCGCTACAGTTCCCAGGTAGTCCCGAAAAAAGTCTATGAAGAAGAACTCAATTTCGACCAGCTGCTGAAGGAACTGAAGGAGTTGGACGCTGCCTTTCCTGCCCTGAGCCAGGCCCAAACGATTGCCACCGAGAAGAATCCGCGCCAGACAAACCTTTACGTGAGGGGCAATTTCAAACAACCCGGCGCAGCGGTGGAACCAGGAACACCTGGATTCCTACACGCATCATCCGAGCATCCGGGGGCTTCAAGAGTGGGGCTGGCGAAATGGATCGTCAGTGAGGAAAATCCATTGACCTCCCGGGTTATTACGAACCGATTCTGGCAGGAGCTCTTCGGCCGTGGGATCGTTTCCACTTCGGAAGATTTCGGGACACAGGGCAGCAAGCCAAGTCACCCCGAGCTCCTGGACTGGCTCGCCTGCGAGTTTCGTGACAAGGGCTGGAGCACGAAGCGTCTGATCAAGACTATCGTGTTATCAGCCACCTATCGCCAAGTCTCCAAACCACGACCCGATCTGGAGGTGCGTGATCCCAACAATGTTCTCCTCGCACGCCAATCACGGACACGGCTTTCCGCAGAACTGATCTGGGACTCTGCCCTTGCGGTCAGCGGACTCCTCAATCCCGCCGTGGGAGGAAAGAGCGTGCGTCCCCCTCGTCCCAAGGCAGTGCAGAAGCGCGGCACTTGGGTCGAAAGCAAGGGCCCCGATCGCTATCGGCGCGGCCTCTACATTCAGTATCAGCGCATGTCACCCTATCCCTTCATGACGAACTTCGATATGCCTCCTGGCTACACTCCAGCTTGTTATCGAGGACGATCCAACACCCCTCTCCAGGCCCTGAATCTGCTGAACGATCCAGTCTTCTACGAGGCCGCCCGCGCCCTCGCCGTGAGGATCTTGACGGAGTCCTCCGACGATTCCGAGGATCGTCTGAACCATGCTTTCCGACTTTGCCTGGGTCGGACTCCGGATCGCGAGGAACAGCAGTGGCTGATTGGGGCGATCCAACAGCAGACAGAAATTCTCGAGAGGGAACAGGGCCTGGCTCACGCCACACTGCCCCTCGAGCTCCCGGGCATCAAGCCGATCGATGCAGCCGCCTGGGTTGGAGCTTCCCGAGTACTCTTAAATCTGGATGAGTTCATAACCAGGGAGTAGACTATGACCTTCGAAGATTTCCGATCCATCCAGAACCGACGCGAGTTTCTCCAGCGATGTGCCGGGGGTTTTGGTTCGATCGCACTGGCTCAGCTGATGGCATCCGAAGGCCTACTGGCCAGCGCCGCAAAACCAGATCCCTCAGTCAACCCTCTGGCTCCTCGGCCCCCCCATTTTGCTCCCAAAGCCAAAAGCGTCATCTTCCTGTACATGTCAGGGGGTCCCAGCCAGATCGACCTTTTCGACCCCAAACCTGACCTGGAGAAGTGGCATGGCCAAAGTCTTCCCCCTTCGCTCCGAAAAGACTTGAAGCAGGCATTCTTGAAGCCGAGTGCCACCCTGATGGCCAGTCCTCAGAAGTTCAAACAGCATGGCGAATGCGGCACCGAGTTCTCCGATCTGCTGCCCCACACCGCCGCTTGCGCGGACGATATCTGTCTGCTGCGAGCCATGCACACGGACGCGGTCAACCACGATCCGGGAGAACTTCTGTTGACGACGGGCACGACATTCCTGGGACACCCCACTATAGGATCCTGGATCACCTATGGTCTGGGCAGTGAGTCCCAGAATCTACCAGGCTACGTCGTTCTCAGCACCGGGTCCTTTCCCAGCGCCGGCGCCAATAACTGGTCCAACGGCTTCATGCCTTCCGCCTACCAGGGGACCCCGTTTCGCAGTAGCGGAGACCCGATTCTCTATCTGTCCAACCCTCCAGGAGTCAATCGGGAGGTGCAAAGAGTTCATCTCGATGCCATTCGTCTCTTGAACCAGAAACGCTACAGTAACAGCGGCGACATGGAAATCGCATCACGGATCGCCTCTTACGAGTTGGCATTTCGCATGCAGATGGCCGCGCCGGAATTGTTGGACTTCTCCCAGGAATCGCCCGAGCTCCTCGAGTCCTATGGAGTCAAGCGGGAGGGAGAGCGTGCCCAGTCCTTCGCGGTCAACTGTCTGCTGGCGAGACGTCTAGTCGAGCGTGGTGTGCGCTTCGTGATGCTGAATCACGCCAATTGGGACATGCATCACGGCCTGGAGGACCGCATGAAGGTCTACTGCCACGATACCGACCAGCCCACGGGAGCCCTGCTCAAGGATCTGAAACAAAGGGGACTCCTGGAAGACACGCTGGTGCTCTGGGGAGGAGAGTTCGGACGCACTCCCATGGGGGAGCCCGAAATCCACGGTGGCGCACCGGGTCGAGACCACCATGTGAGCTGCTACAGCATGTGGCTGGCAGGTGGCGGAATCCAGGGAGGCCAGGTCGTGGGTAAGACCGACGACCTCGGGCTCTACGGTGTCGAGGACAAGATCCACGTCCACGACCTGCAGGCAACGATCCTGCACTGCCTGGGCTTGGACCACACCAAGCTGACCTATCGCCACATGGGCCGTGACTTTCGCCTCACCGACGTGGGCGGAAAGGTGGCGAAGAAGCTGCTTCGCTCCGCTTGATCTTCATCGTGGAGGTGGACTCCAAGCCGTCGTGCATCGATCCAGAGGCTCGAAGAAACAGGACTTCGGCCTGGAGGCCAAAGCCACGCACTAGTACGTTGTAACACAGATTATGACGGGTTTGCCGGTGGGGCTTGTGAGGCGAGATCAAGGCAGGAGGAGGAAGTCGATGTTTGGCCATCCTCGACGACGACCAACGCAGAGATCGTCCACAACCCCCATCGGCAAATCCGTCATAATCTATGTTACAACGTACTAGGTGGAGATGACTTTGTTCGTCTCGAACCACCGACATCGTCTTGTATTCTCTGTGCTTCTAGCTGCGGCCACTCTCCTGAGCCTGAGCGAGTGGAGCCGGGCCTCCGAACCGCCGCTTCGCATCCAGTCCCGCTCGGTCGTTTTCTCCTACCCTCAGAAGGATCCCTACGACCGGAGCAACCACTACGGCTTCAACCACGCTCCCAGCGTAGCTCGGCTCGACGACGGACGTCTCCTCTGTGTTTGGTTTTCGGGCCCGTTCGAGGCATCGGTCCATCAGGTGATCCTGGCTTCCTACTCGTTCGATGGCGGCAGAAACTGGGAGAAACCCTTCGTTCTTCAGGATCAGCCCCGGGCTTCGGATTTCGATCCCGCGCTGATCGTGGACGGACGTCGTGTCTGGTTCTTCTACGTCTACGGCCGTTGGAACCGGTATCCGTTCATGAAGGGTCAGGAGGGTGAGAACCAGTTCATCGGCCCCGAGTCCTACCACCTGTACTCTCGCTGGAGCGATGACTCTGGCAAGTCCTGGTCAGAAGAACGACTACAACACCCAAGCGCGGGAAGTCGCTCCAACGGAATCCGGTTGACGACGGGTGAGCTGCTGTTGCCCGCACACGACTTCAGAAACCGTCAGGAATCGGGTGTTCTGAAGTCCAGCGACCAGGGCCAGACCTGGCGTCGAGTCGGACGGGTCCAGAATTCGGCGGGAGTGGATGAGCCGACCATCGCTGAGCTGAAAAACGGAAATGTCATGATGGCCTTGAGAACCCGAGATGGTCACCTCTGGACTGCTCTTTCAAGAAACAAGGGCGAGAGCTGGTCGAAACCGAAACGCCACCAGGTCCTGGCAGCCGCCGCTTCCCACAACCTCTTCCGCACCAGCGATGGAAGAGTCCTACTCACCCACGACGAGTGCGAACTGGGATCAAGGACTCCCTTGACCATGCGCCTGACAGAGGACGGTGAGCGTTGGGGAGACCCCTTTATTCTGGCCGAGAGCGCCGTGCCCGGTGAAGGCAACGACTACTGGGGCTGCCAGGTGACCTACCCTTCCGTCTGCGAACTTCCCGGGAAGATTCTGCTGGTCGTGTGGGCCCACATAAACATGTCCAACACCGAGCAGTTCGGGGACATCTCCTCCGCTCGGGTCCAGATACTGGACTGATTGCCCGCTGTTTCAGCCTGATCGACATGGTTGGGCATGATAGTCGATCGTTTCGAACTTGCTAATTGTGACCAATACGGGCTAGTCCCGCCCCACAGACTCCAGGATTAACTGATTGACCCTGGCCGCCGATTCCATCTGGACCATGTGTCCCGCGCCCTCGATAATCTCGGTTCTGACGCCCTGGGGAAGATTTTCGGCATGGGAGGCTGGGACAATCTGGTCCTCCTGCCCCCACACCACCAGGACCGGCATCGACAGCTGTCCTAGTCTGTCCGCTAGTACCGTCCTCTGGACATCTCCTTCACGCAACCGGTCGGCGAGGGTCCTGAGGGCTTCCTGGGCTCCGTCGATTCGCTTGAACATCAACACGTCGTTGACCATCTGCCGCGTCACCAAAGAGGGATCGTGGAAGAGCTTCTCAACCTCTACCCTGGTGTCCTTGCGTCGCCGCGACTCTATAAAACCGTCGATGTAGGCGCCATTGATGTCTGTCCCCAGCGCGGCGCTGCCGATCAAGCTGACAGAGGAAACCAACTCAGGATGATTCAGGGCCAGAATCAGAGCCACTGCACCACCCATCGAGTGACCGACGAGGTGGGACGGACCCAGCTCGACCGTCTCGATGAAACCCTTTACCACCTGAGCTAGTGCCCGTCCGGAAACCGGGGTTCCCAGAACTGTAATCTGTTGAATCGGAACCACTTTTTATACCTGAGACTGCTGACAGACCGACTCGACCCAGCTCGATCCAGAGCGAGGACGAGCGAGCGAGGGCGCACGGGC
>JAKZYH010000012.1:0-11126 GCA_047514575.1 Acidobacteriota bacterium
CCTACCACAAGGCGAAGTTGTTGGATCTGCGTCTCAATGGCCATCCGGTGAGTCGGTCGGAATCAGATGGATACGTGAGCTGGGTTGCCCGTGGATTTTTCAACGTGCAGGTGAACATTTCTCCAGAGAGGACGAAGAAAGAGGATTTCTTTCTGGTTACGTGTGAGTACGATCCCCGAGAGAGACGCACCCAGGGCAAGGCAACCTGGGAGGGGAAGTGAAAGTCGACACGCGCCACCAGGTCGACCGGAGGTGTAGTTAGTGTCAGAGGCGTATTTGGCTGCGGCCGTTCAGATGTGTTCCGGGGAGTCCAAAGAGGCCAACCTCAAAGCCGCGACACGACAGGTGGAGAGAGCCGCCCAGTTGGGTGCCCGGGTGGTTGCCCTACCCGAGCTTTTCAATTGCCTGGGGCGAACCGAAATCATGCTGCGAGAGGCCGAAGAGATTCCTGGGCCTACCAGTGAGGCCATGAGCGAATTGGCCCGCCGTCTGGGCATCGTGCTGGTGGCTGGGAGCATCTGCGAGCGGGATGCCGGCGCTGGGAAGGTGTTCAATACCTGTCTGTTGATCGACTCCTCCGGGCAGCTGCAGGCCAGATACAGGAAGATGCATCTCTTCGACATCGACCTGCCAGGGCAGGTCAGCTACCAGGAGTCCAGCTGGCTAAGTCCGGGAGACGAGGTTGTTGCTGTGCCAACCGAGCTGGGTTGTTTCGGATTGTCCATCTGCTACGATCTGCGTTTCCCCGAACTCTACCGGAGGTTGGTCGAGGCTGGAGCCGAACTGCTTATGGTTCCCGCGGCCTTCACGCTGGCTACCGGGAAGGATCATTGGCAGGTCCTGCTGCGAAGTCGCGCGATCGAGAACCAGGCATTTGTAATTGCACCCAACCAGTTTGGGCAACCCACACCCCAGTTCACAGCATATGGCCGGTCGACGATTATCGATCCCTGGGGAACACCGCTAGCCGTGGCTCCGGATGGGGAGGCCATGATTCTGTCGCAGATCGATCCGGGGAGGCAGCAGGAGATACGCCGTCGTCTACCTGCTCTCGACCACCGAAGAGAAGTCCTGGAAAGGGCAAAGCGTCCGGTGCTCCGCTGACGGATCACTTACTCGTAAAGACCTTGGGATCGATGTTCTGGTCGTGGAGAATGCGGTGGAACTTCATTTCCCAGTGACCTACGAAACTCCCTCGGAATTGATCGAAGTTGATCGTAACTCGATAGGTATGAGGCAAATTTAGACCATCGACCTCTTTGAAGTCCTCGAACCTCTCCAGCAGGGTGATTCGGTCCCGAGATTCCGGAAAGTCTGCGGTGGGGCCGTCTCCTGGGGATCTTGGCGGGGTGGATCCGGGTCCCCTACCCAAGTTGTTGATGGGCCGTATCCTGCCGGAAGGGAGGCTCAGCCGGTAGGAGCTGGCCAGGTGGCGGTGGGTTTCTGGCTCGAAGTAGAGCGCGATCTTGTAGTTGACCCCCTTTCTGGGTTTGTACTCGAGCTGGTGCATTTGCTTTTTTTCAAACTTCTTGAGGCCCTTGTATTTTAGCTTTGGGCGTCGTTCTTCCACTCCCAGGAGAGCCCAGTCGGTGGAAAGAACGCCGCCGTAGAGACCCTCAGGAACGAGGTCCTGAAAATGAGCCCAGATAGATTGTCCTAACTGGGAGCGAATCCCCGGGGCGATTTGGGCTATGTGAAGCTGCTCACCATCGTAGACGAGGAGCTCTTCCTGATAGTGTACGTGTCCGAACCGGATACTGGATCGGACCTTCCCACCCTCCGAGACCCAGACGGCCGGCCCGGCCATCTGTCCTGTGCCTCCCACCCGGATGTCCAGGTGACCCGTGCCTTGAGCCATCCTGTTCCGGCGGGCTGGGTTTTCACCGATTGCCTCCAGGTGGAGTGCGATCAGTTGCTCGGGCTTGAGCTTTCGGGCGGACGCTTCCCAGGTTAAGAGGAAAGCAGCTAGGGATAGGAAGAGGAGGAATTGAGTCCTTGGTTTCATGGGATCGATCGACGGCGGTTCATCTGCAACCTGCAACCAAATGAAGCTTCAGGTCAGTAGCCCCCCAGCGGTGCTGCCCCATTCAAGAAAGAAACTTCCCGAGAGAAGCCTGAAGCGGTGGCCCGGGGTTGGCAGTAGTAGGATGGGCACTCTTGCCCGTCAGTGTTCTCGACGGGCAAAAGTGCCCATCCTACTACTGCCAACACGCGATACACAGCAAAGATCATCAAATCAATGGGTTACGTTCTTTCTCCATCCGAATCTGCGAATGAACGTGCCCAGCCGCGCTGTCTCAGCCTGCCTGGATGGTTCTCTTCACCGGCTCGAAGGTCATCCGTTTTCCGCCCCAATAGGCGTCGGTGGCCATGATGCAGGCGATGGAGTGGCCGTAGCCTGCTTCGACCGGGCAGTAGAGGCTCTTGGAGTCCCGGCTGCGCACCGAGTTCAACCAGTTGGCCACGTGGCTTTTCTCACCGGGAGCGTCAGGGATCGGCACCATGTCGGCGGTCTTGTCCTCTCGGTCGACGCCTTTGCCGGTGAATTGCCAGTCGACTTCGGGATTGGCGCTGGATTCGGCGGTGCCAGCGGACCAGTCGGCGCTATTGGTCGAGCCTCCAGCCTCAAAACTGCCCCGGGTTCCATGAACCTGGGTGGCCTTTCCGTAGCCGTTGATCAGATTGGTGGAGTACACGGTCAGGAATTTTCGATCTCCCTTCTGGTACTCCAGCGAGACCTCGATGGTGTCGGGATTCTCTCTCCAATCCTTCCACTCGTAGATACCGCCGTGCGCCACTGCATTGAGCGGGTAAGAGGTTCCGGTCAACATGTGTGCCAGATCGATACCGTGGGTTATCCACTGGTCGATGATACCGCTGGAAAAGTCCTTGAAAAGGCGAAAGGAGCGGAAGATGCGAGGATCGAAAGGACGATGCTTCTTGCCCATGAGCCAGGTGTTCCAATCCAGATCGGCTTCCTTGATCCACGCCAGATCCTTGTCCTTCTTGGCCCAGCGATACGGACTGTACCAGCTCCAGTAGAGGTCTACCTTGGCAATGTCACCGATAATCCCGTCGGCAATCATCTTGGCGGCTTGACGATATTTGGGATAGGCCCGTCTCTGGGTCCCGATCTGGACGATCGTGCCTGCCTTTTTGACCGCGTCGAAGGCCGCATTGACCTCCTCCAGGACGTTTCCCATGGGTTTTTCGCAGTAGGCATCCTTCCCCGCCTCCGCTGCCAGTTTCAGGATCTGGGCGTGGGCGTGGTCGGGGGTGGAAATAATGAGAGCATCCAGATTCGGGTCGTTCAGGATCTCTTCGTGGTGCCGGTAGACCTTGGGAGCCTTCCCCCCGTTTTCCTTGACAAACTTTACCGCTTTGTCGCGCCGGTAGCTCCAGAGGTCGCAAACCGCCGTCAAGTGCGCATTGAAGTTCTTGTTGCTGCGGAAGAACTCCTTCAGGATGGAGGTCCCGCGGCCCCCTGGGCCGACAATACCAACGTTGATGCGGTCGTTGACGTCGCGGGCACGAATCGTAGCAGGAAAGCCAGTCAGGGCAAGACCGGCCCCGACGCCCGCCGAGCTGGAAAGAAAAGAACGTCGACTGATCGAAGGTTTAGACATAGCTGATTATCCTCCCTGAGTCATGGATCTGTGCGTCTCGCTGAAGGGTTTCTGCGGTGACGTCTATCATTTGATCTTGAAGATCTTGGGATCGATCGCTCGACCGTGGGTGATGTTGTTGAACTTCATCTCCCAGTGTCCCACGAAACTCGACTGCTGCAGGCTTTGGTTGACTGTGAGCCGATAGGTATGGGGCAGTGTCATGCCATCCACTTCCTTGAAGTCCGCGAATCTCTCTTCCAGTGTGATCCGGCTTCGGGACTCTGGATCTGCTACTCTTGGTGCACCCGCTGACCCAACTCCCGGCGCGGCTCCGGGGCCCGGGATGTTTTCTATCCGACGGCCCATGCCTGCCGGAACGACCAGCCGATAGCGACTGGCGATATGACGATATGTTTCCGGTTCGAAGTAGAGGTTTATGTTGTAGTCCACACCCTTGCGCATCCGGTACTGGAGTTGGTGAACCTTCTTGTCATCGAACTTTTTGAGACCTCTGTAGTTGAGTTTCGAACGTTTCCCCTTCACGTCTAACAGGGCCCAGTCGGTTCCCAAGACGCCGCCGTAAAGGCCTTCCTGCATCAGCCGGGGGAGGTTGTTCCAGAGCGCGTCTCCCAGTTGGGAGCGTTGGCCCGGCGTGATGTGGCGGACTTCAACCTTGTCTCCGTTACGTATCGCCGTCTCTTCGGCGTAGGTAGAGTGACCGAACCTGAAACTTGTGCGAAGCATGGTTCCCTCGGAGGCGAAAACCGCGGGACCGGAGAGTTTTCCGCTTCCTCCTACCCGAATATCCATCATGCCCATACCCTGAGCGAGCCTGGTCTTACGAGCCAGGTTCTCCCCGATTGACTTCAGGTGGAGGGAAATCAACTCCTCCTTTTTGAGTTTAGCCGGGGTGACCGAAGTAAAAAGGCAGAAGGTAAGCAGCGCACAGAGTGTAAGCTTGAAGGCGATCCTCATAAGACTATCTCCTGGTTTATGAAAGGTTTCGAGAACATCGTCGAGGTCCCCTATCTGGGTCCCTTGTTGTGGGCATTTACACACATCATTATCTTCGCAGCCGTCTCAAGTCAAGAACATCCCGGAACTCTCAAGGGAGTACCGTGCTCCTCTACTCGAGTGATGGGTTCGTAGGCAGCTTCGCGGCGGGCGGAGAATCGGAGGGAGAAGCCTGATCTGTTTCTGCTTTGCGAGCGATGTAGAGGACAACGGGGTTGTCGCGCCTTTCATCCAGAAGCAGACCGATGAATCCCCCGGTAAACCCTCCGAGAATGGCGTAGATTAATGAGGCGTCGGCATTGGTGAAGGACTGGTTTTCGCCTCCCCAGACAGCCGGACCCAGTAGTGCCCCTGCTCCCACCCCTATGGCTCCTCCGATCAGCAGCCCATTCCATTTGCTGTCGAAAAGGCTTGGATCGAGCACCTTGGAGACACTTGACTTGCTTACTCGCCTGTGGGCGTTGGTCTCGTCCCTAAGGGTCAAGCTCTCTCCGTCGGATCTCTCGAAGGAGCCAAGGATGCGTTCGTCTCCGGCTTTCAGGATCAGCACCACGTGGGCACCGGGTGGCAGTGCATCTACCTTCTCCCAGCGTCCCGGAATCACTCCTGCATCAGTTCGCGTCAGAGTCAGGAGTACGACCAGGAGCAGCAGCGAGGCCGTTTGTTGACGCGCGCGGAGCGGAAAACGCATGAGGTCTCAGGTCACTCGATGATCTTGCTGAGCTGGTATTCGACGATGCCGTGGGCACCGGCCTCCTTGAGCTGCGGAATGATGTCGCGAACCACGATCTCCTCGATGACGGTGTTGACGGCCGCCCATCCGTCGGCTGACAGAGATGAGATGGTTGGCTTCTGCAGTGCGGGCAGGATCTCGATGACCTTGTCCAGACGATCCTGCGGGACATTCATCATCAGGCCCACCTTGCCTTCGGCAGCCATTGCACCTTGCAGCATCAGAACGATGTCCTCGACCTTCTTTCGCTTCCAGGGATCGGCCCAGCTGCTCTCGTTGGCGATGAACCGCGGGGTGCTCTCGAGTATGGTGTCGACGATTCTCAGGTTGTTGGCCCGCAGGGAGCTCCCCGTCTCGGTAATCTCAACGATCGCATCCGCCAATTTGGGTGGTTTGACCTCGGTGGCGCCCCATGAGAACTCGATGTGGGCCGTCACTCCGTGACTCTTCAGATAGTCGGTGGTGAGATTGACGGCCTCGGTGGCGATGTGCTTTCCCTCCAGGTCTCTGGCGGCTTGAATGGGAGAGTCGTTGGGTACTGCCAGAACCCAACTGGCGGGGCGCCGGCTCACCTTTGAGAAGACCAACTCCGCCACCTCTACCACCTTGGCCCGATTCTCGACGATCCAGTCGTACCCCGTCAGGCCCGCATCCATGACGCCATCCTGGACGTATCGAGCGATCTCCTGGGCCCGAATCAGGATGCACTCGATCTCGGGATCGTCGATTTCCGGGTAATAGGAACGCGACCGGAACGTGATCTGATAACCTGCCTGGCGAAACAGTTGAGCGGTCGCTTCTTGCAAGCTACCCGCGGGGATTCCCAGACGTAGAATTCTACTCATTCGATCTTCTCATGCCTTCTTATTGTAGACCGCCTTAGGGTCGAAAACGGGTTCAGCAATCAGCTGGAATTCATCTCCATCGATCTCCCTGAAGAAGCAGCTGCGGTAGCCCTTGTGACAGGCTGCCCCCCCAATCTGGTTGACCCGCACCAGCAGAGTGTCGGCGTCACAGTCCAGGTACATGCCCCGAAGCTCCTGGACGTGACCACTTTCCTCTCCCTTTCTCCAGAGCCGGTTCCGGCTCCGTGAGAAGTAGCAGACGCGGCCGCTGCGCTGGGTCTCTTCGAAGGCCTCACGATTCATGTAGGCCATCATCAGTACCTCACCGGTCTCATCGTCCTGAGCGATTACGGGAACGATACCACCCAGCTTTTCAAAGTCTATCGAATAGGGTTGTGAATCCGACACATCGGCTCTCCAATTCTGTAATAGAGAAGTTTTCAAGCGCTGGGTGAAGCCCCAAGTAACCAGGGCCCCAACTCACAAGAAAATCCCAAGTCCCAAGCACCAAACCACAAACGAGCGGGGCGCGTCAACTCCTTGGGATTTGTTTGTGATTTGGGGGCCTTGGGCACTTGGTACCTTCGGCCCGCTCCTACGGGAGCTGCGCGCTCGTCTCAGATTTCTTCGCGTCGGAAACGCTCGATCAGGCGGTCGCAGGCGCGGGCCGTGAGGGCCATCATTGTCAAAGTAGGATTCTGACACCCAGAGCTGACGAAAGCAGCTCCGTCCATGATGAAGAGGTTCCCGATGTCGTGGGTCTGGTTGTAAGAATCCAACACGGACTTCTTTGGATCCTTGCCCATGCGAGCGGTCCCGACTTCGTGAATGGCCATGCCGGGCGTTGCTAGTTGCGAGTTCATGACGATGTTGCGTGCCCCTGTGGCCTCCAGCATTTCGGCAGCGGACGCTGCCGCATCTTCCATCATAGCGTGCTCGTTGGGACCATGGGTCATGTGGACGCGCAAGGCTGGAATTCCCCAGGCGTCCTTTTTCAGTGGATCGACTTCGCAGTAGTTGTCCCAGCGGGCTAAGGATTCACCAAAGCCTCCGAGTCGAATACCGTAGAGTCCGGATTTGACGGCTTCCTTGTAGGAGCGCCCGAAGCCTTCGGCACCAAAGTTGAATTTTGGGGCACTTCCACCCTGGAACCCGTAGCCACGAACGAAGCGCGGGTGCCGGCTTCCACCTGCCAGATTTCGGAATCTGATGATGTAGATGCCATTGGGCCTGCGCGGATCGCTGGCCGATGCTTTGTAGTCGAAATCAGTCATCTCAGCGGAGGCTCCGGCACCCACGACGTGATCCATCAGGTACCTGCCCAGGACGCCGCTGCTGTTGGCCAGCCCCTTCGGGTACTCGCTGGTAGCAGAATTGAAGAGAATTCGAGTGGATTCCAGGGCCTGAGCGCACAGGATGACGCTACGAGCCTTGATTTCATAGGTCCTGCGGCTATTGCGGTCGATGTAGGTGACCCCTCGCGCCCGGTTGGCACCGGTGTCCATTTCGACCTGGCTGACGATGGCATTGGTGATGAGGTCGCAGTTGCCGCTGGCCAACGCATCCTTGAGCGTCGTCGTCGGACTGTTGAAGTAGGAGGCGGTGACGCATCCCCGCTCGCAGGGACCGCAGTAGTGGCAGGGGGCACGTCCGTTGTGAGCCTGGGTCAGGACCGCTGTTCTTCCGATCGTAACGGTGCGTCCCAACTTCTCTCCGACCCGCTTTCGAAGAAGCTTTTCTCCACAGGTCATGGCCATGGGAGGCAGAAACTGGCCATCGGGTAGTGCCGGGTTGCCTTCGTTTCTGCCACTGATGCCGACGTACCTCTCGACCTCGTCGTAGTAGGGTGCGATGTCGGCGTAGGAGAGGGGCCAGTCATCGCCATATCCGTCATGGCTTCTAGCCTTGAAGTCCAGATCGCTGAGGCGATAGCTTTGGCGTCCCCACACCATGCTACGGCCCCCGACTACCCGCAGTCGTTGCCAGGTGAAGGGTTTGTCCTCGGGCGTGGTGTAGGGATTCTCCAAATCGTTGACGAACCAGTCGTAGTTGTGTTCAGTACAGGCGTAACAGGCCTTCTGGATGGGTCGGGTGCGAACCAATTCTGGAGAAAAGTTCCGGTACGAGAGTTGGTAGGCAGGCATGTGCTCGGTGAACTCGCTGGGGGACACTTTGCGTCCCGCCTCCAGGATCACCACCTTGAGGCCCGCCTCGGACAACTTCTTGGCCGCCCAGCCACCGTTGGCTCCTGAACCCACGACGATGGCATCGTAGATAGTCTTGGGCTGAGGACTCACTCGTGTGTCCCTTCGGGATGATCGCAGCCGGAAAAGGTCCCGTGAAAGGATGTCCCGCTCCATCCCAGTTCCTTCATACCCATCTCGGAGCTGTAATAGGCACGGCTGATCCAATCCTTGAGGTTGTTGAAATGCGTATGCCCCGCAAACTCGGAGCGGTTGTCGCCCCAGGTAACCAGGCGATGAGGATAGGCAATCAGGTTCAAGAACCCTGCCTGGTTTTCCCTGGAAAGGTGAATGAAGGCGGACCCATAGCGCTCCATACAGGCTCCGTCCAGGTAGGCCAGGCTGTCCAGGAAGTGACTCTGCACCTCTCGCGATTCCGCTGCCAGGAGGTGATCGATGAATCGATTGACGAGAGCCGCGCTGGCGCCTGGTGTGTCGGTCTCGGGGATGATGAGATCCCCCAGATCGGTCAGGGTCCGGTTCTGGTGCTCATCCAGGAAAACGGGTTTCCAATCGCTTCGGGCCAACTCCCTGGAGGCATCCTGCCCTGAGGGAAACTCCCTGGCCTCTGGGTTTGACAGAGCGGGTCTTCCGGAAGCCACTGAGGTGAAGGCAGCGGCTAGGGTTCCGAGTATAGAGCGCCTGAAGAGCTCGCGTCGTTTCATGAAGGTCTCGTTCGCCGAGAAATACTTCTAGTTCGCACTATCTATTGTCCAGCTCTCAGCCGAAGACGGCGGTAACACTAATAACGCAATCGGGTGCGAGCGTGCAACCCTTCCGCATACGCGAAGGCGTCGATCCTTCCCCTGGATCGTCGACTGAGGTTTGAATGAAGCTTCCGGAAACAGAATGCTCAGCCGGGCAGCGCGGCATCGTTGACGCTGAAACTGGAGAGCATACGCGTGATGATTTTCTTCAGTTCTGAGTAGCGTCGATCGGGAGCGATGAAGAGCATGTAGACCAGATGATCATTTGGGAGGGCCCGGGTGAAGACGATTACTCGCTCCTTCTCTCCGGTGACCGGAGAACGTCCTCGCAGCGTCACCGAGAGAGCCCGGTCTCCGTCGATCAGTTCATCACGAGCAGATCGCCGAACCTGACCCAGGTACTGGTTGCCCTCCAGCAGCATCTGGATCAGATCGTTGCTGGCTCGCTCCAGCTGATCCCGTCCTCGAAACGGTCCCCGGGCGGACTTCTCGGCGTCTTGCTGCGAGGGATCGAAGTGATTCACGATCAGCCCGTAGACGATACTCTGCTCGCCGCGGTTCCCCTCCAGCATGCCTCCTTCCGGAAGCAGGGTTACACTTGCTCCCTGACGCGATTCAAGAGGTCGCCAGTTCTCTGGATAACGAATTCGGAAGAACCCGTTCCGCTGCTCGAACAATCGCAGTCGGGAGGACGGACGCTCGATTTTAACCTGTGCGGGTCGCTGTCCACCCTCATCTCGCGGGGGAGGGGCGGAGGTCCCGCTGGTGGCTTGCTTCTTCGGTGAGGGCGCTTTGGGTAGACCTCTCAGGACTGTCCGGACTTGATCGAATCCGCCCACCTGCGATCTTTGTCGGCCTTTCCCCAGCTGCTGGATCTCTTCTCTGACTCGAGCTGCGCGGTTCTTGGGAGCCGGATGGCTGCTGAAGAACTGCTCCATCTTCCCTGGATCCTTGCCCGATTCTCGACGAAGCGTTTCAAAGAAGTCGGCCATGGACATTGGGTTGTAACCGGCCCGGTGCAGCATCTGGGTTCCAACTACATCGGACTGGGTCTCGGCTTTGCGACTGAACTTGAGGAAAAGGGCGTTCAAGCCGAAGCCACCCGCTGAGGAGATGATTTGTTGCCACCCGATCCCGCTGCCACCGCCCAGCACAGCGCCCAGTGCTCCTAGTCCGGCTTGGGCGAGATAGGCCTTGGAGACTCGATTGGTTCCGTGGCGCAGAGCAACGTGTGCCATCTCGTGAGCCATTACTCCGGCGAGCTCAGCTTCGTTCTCGGCAGCCTCGATCAGCCCGCGATTGATGTACATGAAGCCACCGGGAAGGGCAAAAGCATTGATTGTGGCCTGGTTGGCAACTTTGAACTGGTAGGGAAAATCAGGCCCCTGGATGACTGAGGCGAGTCGCTTTCCCACTTTGCTGACATAGCGATTCACGGTCGCGTTCCTTAACATCGGTAGCTGCCGCTCGATTTCGGACGCGGACTGGCGGCCGATCTCCACATCTTGTTTCAACGACATCAGATTGAAGCCCGGTTTGACTTTAGTCTGGGCCCAGAGCGCCGGGGACATGGCGATGACAAAGACCAGGGCGAGAGTTCGTTTCCACATGGCTACTCCTTGTTCATCTTCACAGACCCGAACAGGACCAATTTCGGTTTACTGTACCAGAGTCTTGCCTGTTCCTATCAGGAAGGACTGGAAAAGGATAGTGGATGGTTCAAGCCGAGGCTCTGTCGGAGGCCACTTTCTCAATGAACCTGTCCGTACTGGCAGGATCCACCTGTCGGCAAGTCTGGGTCAGGCTGTCGGCTATTTCGTTCAGGTCTTGCCTCCATTTATCCACCGATGTCTTGGGAGGATCGAGCTTTACGAATTCACCACAGAGAAGGATCAGCCGTAGGAAGTGCCGAAACAGAATGCCTTCCTCTTTCACCAGATTTCGCCGAGTAACGTATTGGTTGAAGTCTCCCCGGA
>JAKZYH010000013.1:0-7497 GCA_047514575.1 Acidobacteriota bacterium
CGTCCTGGGGACCCGTCTATCTAATCGGCCTGAAAAGGCGTCTATTGTTTCAGGCTGGGCCAGGACGGTCGGCACTGTCCCTTATCCGTGAGGCCCACGAGCAGGGTGCACTGGTGTGCTATCACGGTGGCTGGCGGCCGGAAGCACTGCTCGATTCCCTGTTGGGACATGTCGATGTGATCAACGTCTGCAACAACTACTTCCTACGCCATATGTTTCTGCCGCGCAAAGGAGCGGGCAATCTGTTGTCGCTGGAGGGGCTCCCCAAGTACGCCAACACGCCGCTCGACATGATGCGCATGAATACCGACGGCTATTACCGGCTTCTGAATTGTGGGCTGCGCCTGGCGGCGGGTGCTGGTTCGTCGTCAGGGGCGCAGGATTCGCCCGTCGGCTACAATCGGGCGTATGTGCGAGCTGGCCGAAATCCCGATCTGGAAGCCTTTTTACAGGCCTGGCGTGAGGGGCGGAACTTCGTGACCAACGGGCCCATGGTCTTCTTTACGGTTCGGGATGTCTCGGGAAGGCCGGTCACCTATCGCCCTGGTGATACGATCGCGTTTGAAAGACAGGGCGGCCGCCTCCAATTGACGGCGACGGTGCATTCGGATCAGCCGCTACGCTCCCTTGAGATCGTGGCCAACGGGCAGGTGATCCGGGGCGGTTTGCTGAAGGGTAATCAGAGGCAGGCCGAGATTGAATCGACGCTGGAGGTCGATGCTGGGACGTGGCTAGCGGTCCGGGCTACCGCCGAGGATCGTCTGCTGAGCGATGAGCGGTTGGCGCGCTACCGTCGTAAGATCGACGACCAGCTGCCCTGCCGGCTCCGTTTCGCCCACACCAGCCCCGTCTACGTTACGGTTGGAGGGCAAGGTGCGTGGGTCCAGGAGTCGGTGGACGAGGCAAGACGGTGGCTGGACGGATTCGAGCGTCTGGCCCGGTCCAAGGCAGATCAGCAGCACTTGGCTGAGATCCTCGAAGCGTTGGACGCCGCGCGATTGAAATTGACCGAACTCAGGTGAAACTGCCGACTCAAGCATTCGTAGCAGAAGTGACGCTTCGTCGCCTCTAGAGCTCTGTGTCTCGCTCGGATCTGGGTCGCTATCCGGCGATCCCGTTGCTCGCTAGCTGCTTCACTGCGGCCACGGCCCTGTCGATCTCCTCCATGGTGTTGTAGATGTTTGGGCACAACCGCACTCCGGAAAACTTCCCCTCCAAGCTGGCGCCCCCTATACGGTGCTTGCTGTAGAGGTATGAGGAGGCAGCTGCCGGAGTCACTCCGGCGATGGAGAAGATGACGACGCCCGCACTGAACTCAGGCTCACGAGGGGTCTTGAGGCGCACCCCGGAAATGCTTTCGAGCTTCGTCTTTAGAGCTGCGGCCAGCTCCCGAACCCTCGCCTCCACCCTGTCCACTCCGATGGACTGGTGGAACCGGACTGCCTGCCCGACGGCAGCCAGGGTGGGGTCGTCCCGCTGCCCCAGACTCTCGAATTTGCGGGCATCCTGTTGGCTGTCCTCGCTCCACCCCGATCCAACGATCAGGGGCCAAAGCTGCGCTACCCTCTTGCGGCGCACGTAGAGAACCCCCGCTTCCTTGGGTCCCATCAGCCACTTGTGAGCACTGCCGGTGTAGAAGTCACAGCCAATCGCGTGGAGGTTGACCCTCAAGGAGCCGAAGCTTTGGGCCCCGTCAATCAGGGTGAGGATTACTCGCTCTCTTGCCAGACGACAGAGCTCGGCGACGGGCAGCATCACACCCGAGATGTTGGAGGCGTGAGTCATCGAAAGCACCCGTGTCTTGGCGGTCAGTGCTTCCCGGAAAGGTCGGATCAGATCGTCCTGGCTCGTCACGGAAGCGGGAGTGCTCACGCGTTTGACGGTGAAGCCATGGCGGCGACTCCGCATGTCCCAGGCCACGTTGTTGGTGGGATGATTCTGCTCCCAGAGGACCACCTCGTCACCTGGACCCAGATCGAGCCCGTTCACCACTACGTTGTTCCCCTCCGAGGTGTTGCGGACGATCGCAATCTCCTCGGGGACAGCCCCCAGCAGGTCGGCTAGAGCTCGGCGCGAGGACTCCCTGAGATCGAGGAATTTTCGGCGGTTGTTGGAAGAAGCATCTCCATCCATGTCCCGAGTCAACTCCAGGACCATTGCCTGGACCGGGTAAGGGGAAGGACACAGATTGGCGGCGTTCATGACGCTGACGCCGGGTTTCAGTGGGAACTGGGACTTGACCAGATTCCAGTAGGATTCTCCGGCTGCATCTCCTGCTCCGGGGACTGGCCGAGCAGCCCTGACCAGGGGACTGGCGACGGCTGCCCAGCCCAGCCCTCCGGCCATTCTCTTCAGGAGCTTCCGCCTGGACCACGCCCAGGTCTCTTCGGAAAAGTTGTGGATACGGGTGGTTGGTTCCATGATGAAGCCTTTCTCCTCTTTCTGCTAGTGGGTTGGCAGGGGTAGTCTTTATAGGTTGAAGATAGCACTCTCGCACAGTGATAACTACCGGAGCACCCGGATCCCGGATGGTGTCTGTCTAACATCTTACCCTGGGTCCGAGCCGAGCCGATGAGGGCGGTCCGGTGCAAGTCGCTGATCGAGTCTTCACCTCTCGTCGCGCTGACCGACCCAGAGACCATTGTTCCAGATGGCGTAAAGCGGATGAAAAGCGGCACACGACGCACCTGCCACTCCATACAATTGTTGGTGCCCAAAGCCGCCCGAAAGGAATAAGAAGGGACCGGCTACGCCACAGAATCAGGCAAGGATCTTCTTGGCTACCACTCCCGCCACATCGGTCAGGCGAAAATCGCGGCCGCTGTACTGATAGGTGAGCTTCTCGTGGTCTAGTCCCAGCAGGTGGAGCACCGTGGCGTGGAAGTCATGGACATGCATCCGATCTTCGACGGCATGATAGCCAATTTCGTCGGTGGCCCCGTAGATAAAGCCCGGCTTGACGCCTCCTCCCGCCATCCAGATCGAGTACACGTAGGGATTGTGGTCACGCCCATCTCCATCCTGTGAGACCGGTGTGCGACCAAACTCTCCGGCCCAGATCACCAGGGTGTCCTCCAGCATCCCACTGGCTTTCAGGTCCTTCAGTAGCCCCGCGATAGGCTTATCGACTTGCCTGGCGTTTTCGGTGTGCTTTTCGTAGAGCTGGCTGTGCTGATCCCACTTGTAGCTGTGGGTACATTGGATGAATCGAACACCACGCTGCGCCAGCCGTCGTGCCAGCAGGCACTGCCAGCCAAATTCGCTGGTAACGTCCTCATCCAGTCCGTAGAGTTTCTTGGTCGCCTCCGACTCTTTCTCGACCTCGAACGCTTCCGGCGCTATCGTCTGCATTCGGAAGGCCAATTCGTAGGCTTGAATACGTGCCTCCAACTCCGGATCGTAGGTGCGCAGCTCGGCATGGCGGCGATTGATATTCTGCAGCATGTCCAACTCATAGCGCTGCTGCTCTGGCGAGAAGCCACGATGAACCAGGTACTCGATGGGTTCGTCCTCGAAGTCCTTGACCTTGAGTCCGGAATGCCCGATCGGAGTGCCCTGATAGGCTCCGGGCAGGAAGGCAGAACTCCAGTTCTTGGCACCCCCATGGGAGAGAGCGGGTTTGATCGTCAGATAACCAGGAAGATTCTGATTCTCAGTACCCAACCCGTAGATCACCCAAGAGCCCAGACTGGGTCGCGTGAAGGTACTGGATCCGGTAAATGTCTGGAGCAGAGCCGCTCCATGGTCTACCCCCTCACCCACCATCGAGCGAATCACGCAGAGGTCATCGACACAGGTTCGAACGTGCGGGAACAGGTCGCTGACCGGAATCCCACTTGCGCCGGCGCGCTTGAAGTCCCACTGAGGCTTCATCAAAGGTCCCGGCGGACTGTCGTCGAAGGCCAGCGGCCGCTTGATAGGTAGCGGCTTTCCGTGATCTCGATAGAGGCGAGGTTTGGGATCCAAGATGTCGACGCTGGAAGGGCCTCCGTGCATGAAGAGGAAGATTACCTGTTTGGCCCTGGGCTCGAAGTGAGGGAGTTTGCTTGCCAGCGGTCCGGTTGGCCTGGTGGCCGCCTCAATCCGAGCCTGTTCCGCCATCAGTCCGGCCAAGCCCAGAAAGCCGAACCCGCACGCTGTATCCCTCAGCATGGAGCGGCGCGTGATCAGTGGGGGACGCATCAGACGTTTCCACGGATTTCGATTCATAACCTCATCGCCTCAATCTACGTAGATGAAATCATTGGACGCCATAAGGATGCGACAAAAGCTGTACCAGGCATCTAGATCGGTGGCCGAATTGGGGAAGTTTGCGCCAAAGCCTCGAACGTAGCTGACGCCGGCCTGGAGTTCCTCATTCTGGGCGCTACGGTTGAGCGTAATCAAGTAGGCCCTTTGCACACGTCTGGCTTCGTCCGATTCCTCACCCATCAGAGAAGATGCCAGGTTGCGGGCTCGCAGGGCGACGAACTCGCTGTTCATCATGAACAGCGCCTGAGGCGCCACGTTGGTGCTGGCGCGCTTGCCCATGCTCATTACCGCGTCCCCGAAGTCGAACAGGTTGAGGAGAGTCGGTAAGTTGGCACGTCGCAAAGGCAAATAGACCATGCGTCGATCGATCGTCTCCGGATTCAAACTCAACCGCTTGCTGCTGTTTTCGCCGTCAGTGCCGAAGCCGCTCTGAAGCGTCCCGCCCATGGTCAGGTCCAAGGAGCCGTCGATGGCCAGTAGCCCATCCCGGATTTCCTCCACCTGGAGGCGGCGCCGGCTGAAGTGCGACAGCAGCTTGTTCTCTGGATCGGCCGGCTCCTTATCGTCCGCTGCAGCCCTGACTTCGCCGCTCATGCCATACACGGAGGAGTGCATGATCAGCCGGTGCATTTTCTTGATGGACCAACCTCCTTCAACCAAACGAAGCGACAGGTAGTCCAGCAACTCGGGGTGAGTAGGCCGGGCGCCGAGTTTTCCGAAGTTGTTTGGTGTCCGGACCAGGCCCTCGCCGAAATGCCACTGCCAGATCCGGTTCGCCATGACTCGAGAGGTCAAGGGATGGTCCGGGCGAGTCAGCCAGTTCGCCAGTTGAAGTCGGCCGCTCCCTTTCCAGGGCGGGGATGTCCCAGCCTTCTCTAGAATCGCGGGGAAGGCTTTGGGAGCCTCTTCGCCCGGGTTGTTGTAATCGCCCCGCACGAACACTTTCTGCTGGACCGGCTCGCCGTCCTCTACAGCACAAGCCATATCCGGTTCAGGAGGCAGGCTCTCTTCTAGCTGCTCGAGCTCTGCTCGCAGATGTGACAGCCGCTGTCGGGATTCTTCGGAGAAAACCTTCTCCTGCTCAGATTCACTCAACCTGAAGGGTCCCCCTTCCTCGAAGTAGACCTCGTGGAAGAAACGGTCGCTTCCGGCCTCGAAGACGGGTTTTCGCGGCGGAGGCATGTTCATCTCCTTGAGCATCCTCCGAACCTTGATCCGCCATTCCTCCAGCACTTTGCCCCACTCTTCCAAGCGCTCCTCGAAGCGCGTTTGGTAGGCGCGCGCCGTCCCTTCCCGATCGTCCTGCGTCGCCTGGCGCCATTCCTTGAGATGGGGTCGTTTCACCGCTCTCGGCACGAGGTAGGTTCGCCACTTCTCCAGGACGGCCTGCTCCAGCCTCTTCTCTGGGGCGATTTTCCCTCCTCGTCCCTTCTGCTCAGATAACGGGTGGCTGGCCAGCATGTACTCCGCCAGGCGCGGGCTCATTCTGGCGTTGTAACCTTCCACTTCCTGGTCTACAACATCGCCGATCTCTAGCTTCTTGTTGCTGATCCTTTCTTTGTGACCGGTGTAACGCTGGTACTCTTCTGCGGCGACCAGCGGGGTGAACAGCAGTCTGGAGACATGGTCGCCCACCATGTTGAAGCTCCGCGTACTGGCGAAGATACCGAGCATCGAGTAGTAGTCTTTGGTCAGAACAGGGTCGAACTTGTGGTCATGGCAGCGGGCGCAGGTGACGGTCAGACCCAGGAAGCCTTTCGAGACGACATCGAGTTGTTCATCGTAGACGTCATAGAGCATCCGCTTCTTGTCTTGCTGCGCGATGGCCTTGGGACCCAGAGCTAGAAAGCCGGTGGCGACGATCCCACGGCGATTGATGCTACCCGGCTCGTCTGGGGGGAGGAGATCCCCTGCGACCTGTTCACGCACGAACTGATCGTAGGGCATGTCCTGGTTGAAGGCGCTAATTACGTAATCACGGTAACGCCAGGCATAGGGATAGCGATGGTCCTCATCGTTACCGGTCGAGTCGGCATAGCGAGCCACATCCAGCCAGTGTCTGCCCCAACGCTCGCCATAGCGCGGAGAAGCGAGCAATCGGTCGACCACCGCTTCGAAGGCTTTCGGTGAGTCGTCGGCCAGGAAATCGGTAATCTCTTTCTCGCTGGGAGGTAGACCGGTGAGATCATAGGTGGCCCGCCTCAACAGGGTTGCTCTGTCGGCGGGTGCGGCGGGTTGGAGCTCCTCTTTTTCGAGCCGCGCCAAGATGAACCGGTCGATGGGAGATTCTACCCAAGCTTCATTCTTCACCTCGGGCAGCAACGGCTTCTGGACCTTCTGAAAGGACCAGAATTGCCTCTCCTCCTGGGTGAATTCCCCTGGTCTCAAGTTGTCACGAGCGACCGCAGCCACCTCTACGCCAGGCCACGGTGCGCCAGAGGCGACCCAATCGGTCAGGAGCGCAATCTCCTCCTCACCAAGCTTGCCACCCGGTGGCATCTTGATGGGGCCTTGATGGCCGATCACCTCCAGCAGACGGCTTTTTTCGGGGGCTTCGCCAGAGATGATGGGTCCGTTCTGCCCCCCACGCATGAATCCCTCACCGACGGAGAGATCTAGTCCGGCTGTTTTCAGCTTGGAGTTGTGACAGGCCTGGCATTTGTCAGCCAAGATCGGTCGGATCTTTTCTTCGAAGAAGTCCTCTTGTTGGAAGTCCTGGGCCAAAAGGGGAAGCGCGGTAAAGTGGGCTGCAAGAAGCAATCGAATGGAGCGACGCATAGGATTTGGAGTGGCCAGTGTATCAAATCGGCGTGCGTTCCTAAATCGAAGCTGTTTCGTGCGACTCAGTGCGCCTTGCCTCGACCCTCCGAGTCTGGGATGGATCTCAAAGTGTCCTCGGGATAGTGCCTTCGAGGGGAGCTGAGAGCTGCGGGCTGGAGCCCTCGGCAAGAGCCGACCGCTATTCACTCTTGCGGCGGATCTAAAGCGATCTCAGAGGATAGCCACCTGATCTCCCGTCCATTCAGGCATTCGAACGACGATTCCGATTGGTTCGCGTCGAAGTTTCAGGTCAGTGGCCCCCCAGCGGTGCTGCCCCATTCGAGGACGAAACTTCGGTCGAGGATAGGCGATATCGTTCGTCACTCCGTGGGGAAGGTCACTCCGTGGGGAAGAGTTGTCCAGCTCGCTCCCTTCTTCGTCGTCCTCGACGGCCGGAACTTGGCCTCATGTTGCTAACGGCTCAAG
>JAKZYH010000014.1:0-5792 GCA_047514575.1 Acidobacteriota bacterium
CTATCCTTTTTATTCACCTGAAATGCCTCCTTTCGGCTTGTTCTGAAGTTTCTTTGACAACCCCAGAATACCCGTCAGGTCTGGCATTTCAGGTGTTTAGACGCGGCTTACGCCACTTTCATCTACTTCTTTTGGGCCTAGAAAACCCCGAAGATCTTATCGCCGACCTGGAGCAAGCCCTATCCCATGCCTAGGCGGTAGGTTCGCAAGTCCCGGAGCTTTTGGTGCAAGATCTGGGTTCGAGGTCGAAGTTGTCATGTGTGCTCAGAGAGTAGGGAAGATGTCTGCCATTCTGTTAGTAGAGGCCGATGAGGTGCATGCCGAACTGGCTCGGAGGGCTTTTTCTTCAGTCGAGCGAATGACGCTGACCGTGGCGCAGAGCCTCGAGGAAGCCTGGAGCAAGATTAACGATTGCACCCCCGACCTCGTGATTACGAGTTTTCACTTGCCTGACGGCCAGGGAACTGAGCTTCTTCAGTCTGACCCACCTACCGCTTGTCCAATTGTTGTGATGACGAAGTATGGGGAAGAGGAACTAGCTGTCGCAGCGATCGAGATGGGAGCTCTGGACTATCTGATCAAATCGACGGCTTCACTGCGAGATCTACCTCACACCGCGGAACGGGCACTTCGGGAATGGAGAGAAATCGCTCGGAGGAAGCAGGCGACGAAAGCGCAGGAATATAGCGAGGAGCGGTACCGCACTCTTTTCCAAGATTCCAGAGATGCCGTCTATATTTCCACGTGCGAGGGCGAATTCGTCGAGGCCAATCCAGCGGCCTTGGAGCTGCTCGGCTATACAAGCCAAGAGCTCATGGGCATGAGCGTCCTGGAAATCTATGCGGATCCAAGTGACCGGGAGAGGCTTCAACAAGAAATAGAAACGCAAGGATCGATCAGCGACTATGAAGCGAAGCTGCGCACCAAGGACGGAATGCTCATCGACTGTCTGATCACTTCGACTGTAAGGCGGGACGATCAGGGTACCATCCTGGGATACCAAGGGATCATTCGCAACATCACCAAACGCAAACATGCGGAACAACAACTCCTCGACTACCAAGATCGACTCCGGTCCCTGAGTGCCCAACTGACACTCACAGAGCAGCTGGAGCGCCGAAGAGTGGCAGCCCTACTCCATGATGAGGTCCACCAGCCTCTGATCCTCACTAAGATAAAGCTGGAACAGGCGTCTGACTTACCGCCAGCCGTCACGCTGAGAAAGAATCTAGAAGAGATTCGGAAAACTTTAGAGCAAACGATTGAAAGGACGCGATTAATCGCTTTCGAACTGAGTCCACCGGAACTCCATGAATGGGGTCTCGAATCCGCTATCGATGGATTGTGCCACAGGATGAGGGCAAAGCACGGCATCCCATTCAAGTTCCAGGACGACAAACTGGCAAAGTCCCTGGGTAGAGACGTTCGAGTCGTTTTGTTTCACGCGGTGCGCGAGTTGTTGGCCAACGTTGTCGAGCACGCCAAGGCACGCACAGTAAACGTGTCTATTGGCAGGAAGGACACAGAAGTAGAGATTACCGTGGAAGACGATGGCATTGGGTTCGAACCGCACAGAATAGTGGGCCGATTCGGCCTCATGGGTATTCGGGAACAACTGGCCCATCTCCGAGGCCGATTTAGAATCCACTCTGCTCCCGGTAGAGGAACGCGCGCCAGCCTCAGCATCCCAATTGATAGGAAATGAGACTCCGGAGCAGACGTAACGGTTTGTACTACGCTACCAGGCCCCGAGCTTCGCCGGTCCCCTCCCTGACTAAAGGGGGTTCTGTTTGGCTCCTTATTTTGAGAGAAGTGGCTACCTCGATTCGAGCCGGCCACGGCGGGAAGTGAACCCTATCCGCCTGGAGGATCGTCCGAAAAATAGGCTTCGAGCGAATTCAGTTGCTCCGCCAGCTCTACCACATGGTTCCGGAGTAGATGCCGAATGGAGAGAAATCCTGACAGGATACCCTCGCGATCCACAATGGGGAGATGGCGAATGTGGTTAGAGATCATTACCTCTAGAGCGTCGCCGATATCGTGCTCCTCGGTGACGGTCTTGACGGGTGAGGACATGACCTGCTGGACGCGCGTAGCCTCCGCATCTCGCTGCATCGCCACCACCCGCAACATCACATCCCGCTCTGTGAAGATGCCCACCAGGTGCTCGCCCTCTAGGACCGCTACAGCTCCGCAGCGCGCGTTTTGCATGGTCCGTATCGCTTCCAGAACCGTGGAGTGCACCAGCGCGGTCGGCGGAGGCACCTGAGCTATTCGGAGCACTCTCATAGGATCAAACTCCTGAAAAGGTGGAAGGTAACAAGGAGTATAGCACAGGTATTCAGGCAAGAGCTCCGAACTGCACAGCGAATTCACGTTGCGATGCCCGGCAGATCATCGGTGCGAACCAAATTGGTCAAGGCTGACATGTCAGCACCTGTAAACGTGATTGGCTCGTCGAAGGCGCTCACAAAGATGGGCGAAAAACATGACGAAATGAGGTGGGGCATCGTCGGGACTCGAAACTACGGCGATCAGGAGCACCAGCTTGCGATTCAGCCGTGAGAGCAAGAGGAGCCAGTCAGCCAGCAACTCTGCTTCCGGTTGGACTTTCGATAGCGGCTAGTTTCTTGGGCTGTGCCAAGGACAGCCCGTGAGAGGTTGGGCGCGGAGGTACCGTGGACCGCGCTTCCAATCATCCTTCAATTGCCCGGCGGTGAAACGCCCAGGAACCCCAGGAACCCAGGAACTCGCTCCCTGGACTTGCTCTTCTCTCTGAAGTATAATGAAGTAAGAATCGGGGGGCGGCCTGACAAAGGGAGCCTACCAAGAATCTCTCCTCCTTAAGTTCTTGAGCAACCTCTTTTTTGGCCGGGCCGCCCCGGGGGGCTATCTTAAGCTCTCGGCACACCCATCTCAAGACCTTCTCACAAGGCTTCGCCATTTGAGTTCGGAAACCAAGCCCTTCAGTCCGACGATTTGAAGGTAGGGAAGGCCAGATGGGTGATCGGCGACTAAGGTCACTCAAAGCGGACGCATCTCCGGACCACAGTTCGCAAGAATCTTCTCACCTTCGAGACCTAGTAAGGCGCAAGCCCTCTTCACATATTTCTTAGTCTTGAGCCACTCCTCGGTTATATCGCTGGAGCGGTTGTCCTCACACACAAACTGGGTCATCCTGGCGAATTCGTTTCTCAGGAGGTCCACGTAGTCAAAAAGGTCCTCGGTTTCGTTCGGCAAGGACTCATTCATCTTTTGGCGGATGTCCTTCAGCGCTTCATCGGTCATCTGTACTCTCCCAGGTTGGATTCAGAAAGGAGCCCGATTATCTCCCGACGTGAGCAGGAGCTTTTCACCAAGGCCAAAAGCAAATGAGCCTACCGAGCGATGGCAGACTCATTTGCATTTTGGAGGTAAGAGTGAAATGGATCACTCTAATTGGGTTAAGATGCCAAAGCTCCTCCTGAGTCGCACTCCCATCATCTTGATCCTCTTGTCCGCAGTAAGTTAGAATTGAAAGATAGGGTGGCCTGAAGAGGGGAGCCCTTCTAAGCATCTGTCCCGGTTCTTGAAACATCTCCTTTTCATTGGGCCTCCATCTTCCAAGAATTCTCTCTTAAGCCGCAAGGAGTATGCCTATGACAAAGAACGGGCCTCTTGCAATTAGAGAGCACCAAGTTCACATTACCCTCAGTTTTGACCGCTTTTGGTCCATCTGCGTTTTCGAGGACTTGGATTCAGGCCGGTTCTATTTGCCACCTTTCAAAGGACCTCGGACGCGACGGGACCCGAAAGCTACTGCGGCCCGTATGTTGGAAGCCATCATCAACCACGAAGACCTCACCTCTTATCCCTCTCTAAAGGCAGCTGTTAATGAATTAAGTCACACGGTTGGAGACTGAGTTAGAGGTCATCGTCCATCTCCCCCCATTCTTTGAGTTCAGAATTGGTGAAGACTCTCTGGGTGGCCCTCGGCTTCCGAGCAGGTACAGCACTGACTCGGCTCAGCCGCGAGGCTCAAGGCAGATTGGCTATTAGTCCCAGGTGTGACTCATTCGTAAGAACAAGGAACAGTACGACAGGAAAGTGACCGGCACTGCGCCACGCCCGTGTGCTCCCGCGTCTCCAGGTGCGGCGAACGGCAGCTGGGCATGAGAGCGGCGCGCGAACTCTTACAAGGAGGCCACAAACCTTGACCGGTGTCAGGAAAAGCGGGAGCAAACTCGCTTCGGTGTTGATATGATGAGCGCCGGAGGAAGCTCAATGCCGAAGGAGAATGGTAAGCTCAGTCGTCAAGTCGATCTTTTCATCCTTTTGCTGTTTCTTGCTTTGGGCATACCCCCTATGGTTGTCGGTCATCTACTCCTGGTCAGTGGTGCGCGAGCAAGCTATCGAGATGTCATCAGCTCCCATTTTAGCCGCAGCGCTGACCACACCCAGGTCCGGCTAGTAGATTACCTCGAGCGAATAAGCAACCAGGTCGCCAATATCGGGAGGGTGCCAGAGATCCTGGATGAGGTGCGGAGCACCAACGAGCAGCAGTTCGATCTAGCCGAGTTTAATTTGAGGGTAGAGGAGATCGAGAGCGAGTGGGAGGGAACCGATCCTATCTATTCGAAATTCCAGAGACAATTGCTAGAAAACCCTGCCTCTCAGTTTCTGCGGGAATTCAACAATGTATTCACGGCTTTCCGCGAAATTATCGTCACGGACGAACACGGGCGACTGGTCGCGGCGAGCAACAAGAGTAGCGACTACTATCAAGCTGACGAAGCCTGGTGGCAGCGCGCCTACCTGGAAGGGCAGGGCAAGCGGTACGTCAGCGGAATCCAGTTCGACGAAAGCGCCAATGTCTATGGCATGGAGATCGCTCAGCCGATCAGAGAGTCCGGGGGCGGTGAAGTGATTGGGATCGTCAAGGTGATTGTCGACAGCCATGAGATCTCTTCCCTGGTGGATTCGATCAAACTCGGCGGAGATACCCGGGCCCTCTTGATTGCGGCCGACGGTTCGGAGATTCTCGGTCCGCTGAGAGTAATCGGTTATCGATTCCCCGAGGGCTTTCGGATCTCTACTCTCGAACAGTTGTCGGTGGAAGCGACACAGATATTGGCCCTACCGCAGGAGGAGCGAGAGGTTTTTCTGGGGTTGCCTCAGTTTCGCATCAAGGATCTCATCCCGGACTTGGATTGGTACGTGGTCATCAATGGGGCATACGATGAGGTCTTCGCTCCCTTTCAGAATCTCAACAAGTGGTTCATTTATATCGTTGTAGCCAGTTTGCTTGTAGTTGTCGTCTTGGCGATTATCTTTTCGCGGATGCTGTCCAAGCCTTTGATAGAATCTGATCCGCACTTCGAAAGGCTTTGAATCCTACCGAGTCCCTGGCGTCGTCGTTCTGAAGCAATTCCTGCCAGAGTTGACAGCGAGGCGGCGCGTAGGCTGATCAGGGAAGGTTTGAGACACAGTCGCGCTGGGCTTTCACTAGAGTGTGAGAATGACCGAAGCATGACGCAGCCAGCGGGGACATTGTTCCATCGTAGAGAGTCAGGCGTGAGGAGTTCAGGTCAGCGTCGAACATTTAGCAGGAGGGAGGCACTCATGACGAGACGTTTATTGGTAGCAGTTCTTCTGGGTCTTCCATTCCTCGTAGCTTGCGGCGAGCCGCCGCATTCGGAGGGTGAGGGCGAGACTCGATACGCCCTGGCAGTCATACCGAAGGGGACGACTCACGGATTCTGGAAGAGTATTCATGCCGGTGCCATAAAAGCTTCCCGGGAGCTCTCCGAGTC
>JAKZYH010000015.1:0-7872 GCA_047514575.1 Acidobacteriota bacterium
CTGCACCGTCGATTCGATGGTACTGGGTCGAGTCCTGCTGGGCCATCAAGCCCTGCATGCCCACTACGAGGGTTCCGACAACCCGGATCGCGCCCAGGGGGATCGTATTCTTCGGCTTCATCGTCTGCTCCTCTCCTTTACTGATCTCTCCCAGTCTTGCTCTCCGGAGAGCTCCATCTACCTAGAACGGAGCCCCGAACTTGCCCCAGATACTCAGGCAGCAACGCCGAGATACACATACAAGGTGGCCGCCAGCAGGCTCAAGATGCTGCGGACGGCATGCAGAGAACCCCACCTTCGGAGAAGTGCCTCCGTCTCAGCCGTCCTCCGATCGCGCTCGGGCTCCAGCAACTGCTTGTTGGTGCTCATGATGACCAGGAACGTGAAAGGCACCACCAGGAAGATCAACACAGCCCCCGCCAGCCAGAGTCGGGGTCCGCCCGCCAGTACGACGCCAACTCCCGAGACCGTTGCCAGCATGGCGAGGGAGGCCTGCATCAGGGCAGCGCGCCTGTAGCTCGGCCGGAAAACCGATGCGGCCAACTCCGGCCCGCACTCCAGGCGGGCAGGATGCTCCACCAGGTTGATGTAGATCGCTGCACCAGCGAAAAGGGAGCATGTCAGAATGGAGGTGACTTCCAGAATAGGCATTCCCTGCGGCGAGATCTTACCACTTCAACAGGAGCCGGCACAGCCACCTCTTCCGGGTGCTCCGCCGCCCAGGGTCTACGAGGCTCTTCCCGATGAGGTGAAGCCCCTCTAACGGCACTGGGTGGATGCCGGGTGAGCCTGTTCCGGCCCTGATTGTAGAGAGCGCAACGATGTGGTCGCTTCCAGATCGGGAGGAGTCCTCATGAGCAGAACGCTGATCTGGCGTCTTCTGTTTCCGACACTCTGCTTCACCGTTGCATGGGCCCAGCACCCCCCTCTGGGCATCGGTTCCTGCCTGGAGCTGTTCGTGGACGGTTACCTGATCGATTCCATGGAGGGCGTGAACTTGATGTTTCAGGAGCCCCAGTCCGCGGGCAATCCTTTCGAGTGTAGAAACTCAACGAATAGTTTGCGCATTCCTTTTCAGGAAGTCTTGTTCGGGAAGGGGGAAGTCAGGCGAGCCTCGCTTGAAGGTGACCGAACCCGAGTATAGACACTCATCTGTCTGGTTACTGTTCGGGCAGGATCCTGGCTTTGCGCCTTCACGGTGTAATAGGTGAAGGCTCCACAGCTTCCACTGGCGCACCCGTCGTGTACCTGAGTGACCTGCTGCACCACCGCGTTTCCGTCCGAAGGGTTGATAAACACCCGGACGGGATTCGTAGAATGCGAACCATAACTACCAAAACTACTACGCTCTACCCAAGTCTTGCCTGGGGTGATGGAGAAGGTCCAGGGCCCCTCTTCCGGCTCCGCGAAATCCAAGCCGCAGAAGACCTGAAACTGGATCTCCATCCGGTTCCCCCTCATGGAGATTTCGGAACTGGTGTGTGAGACTGTCGCCCCGGGAGCAGTAATACTCAATGGGCGAAGCAGGATCGAAAACCAGCCGCTCGACGGCTCCTTCTCAGGAGGCGTTGCCATGACTCTGACACGCACGGTCTTCGAATCCTCAGCGAAGTCGAATTGATTCACGGTCTGATGAGTGATCCGGCTGCTCGAGCCGGGACCGGGTTGAATGCTCCGATTGCTGAAGAAGCGAGGAGTCGGAGCGCTGGCGAACTTCCAATTGGCCGACTCACCGAGATGGGCAACAGTCTCGCCCGACCTACCTTCGCAGATCTTCACCGGATCGGGGTCGAAGCTGATCACTGACTCCAGGATCTCACAGCATTCCTGAATGGGGCCGCCCACCTCGTCGTAGACAGCGAGATTGCTCAGACCCAAAAAGATCAGCAAGATCAGTGCTTTGAATTCCAGGATGCGGCGTACGACTCTCTTTGTCATCCTTTCCCCCTCAGTCAATGGCTACAGTCTGGCTCACCTCCAGGGCGGTGTCGGCTCCACCAACACCGGTTGGAGTCGAGAGCATACTTGCCGCAGCGGTGACAACGAACTCGTCCTGGGGAAACGCTACGTGTAAGGCGCTGAAGTTGATCTGCAATTCGAGACTAGAGCGGTCATCCAACAGGGCCGGCTCCTCCTGTTCCTCTTCGTGCTTGTAGGAGAACCGAAGACCGACGATCTCTCCTCCGACGATCCACCTCTCGACGCGAATCCTGATCTCCAGAGAACTCCCATCAGGTTCAACCAGCTGCAGGTCAGTCGCGTTTTCCTCCAGGGAAAGAACCTTCAGGTTGAAGCTGTTCCGGTTGAATCCGAACTTCATTTTGCCACTGCCGACGATGTTCTCCCCTTCGCTGGTGCTCAGCTCGCTCAGGGCAATGTCCGCCCCGGGAATGCTGACCTGGAATTCGCTCAATACGAACTGCTCGGGCGGCTGTTGGAAGAGGAAGAAGAAATCGCTCCCGTCCTCGGCTCCCTGGACCGTCGATTGCGACGGATCCGCAGCGCCCAACCCAGCCTCAAAGAGAGGTGAGAACAAGACCTTGACCCAATGGTGGTTGCCAACACCCGTCCCGTTGTCCACCTGGATCCGGCCGTCGACGACCCCGGGAGGAACGAAGGCGACGAGCTTGCCGTCCTGGCCTGGCCCAGTTTCCACCTGAATCGTCCCGTCGTCCTTGGTCGGAAACAGCACTATTGAAGAGTCTCCCAGATTGGTGCCGGAGAGGGTGATTAAGTCCCCGGGAAGAGGAAACTGAGGCGATATCTGTCTGAGATTGGCCCTGGTTGCATCCGGGGCGACGATGGCAACCTCCTGGGCGGTCCTTCGCACCATGCGGACCCCTGCATCGGGCTGGGTGGACACGGAAGTAAACTCGGTCTCAATGGTGATAGGCTCTGCGGAGGTGGGCAGGTTGATCAATCCTGGCAGGAAGAAAAAGTGTTGGTCCGCATCATCCCGCACTTCCGAAAAGGGTTCTTTCCCGGCCAGCGTCAAATCTAGAGTCAGCCCGCCTGACGGAGTTCCGTCAATCCTCCCCGAACCCTGTACATGCACTCCGTCACTGCGGACAATGACGGCATCGAATTCCAGACTCCCTTTAGCTTTGGCAATCAGTTCCATGACGCGGCTGTTCGACCCCAAAGCGAAGTACCCGAAGGCAAGCCCTTCACCCACGCCCACGGCCTCGGTATTGAGACCCATATCCGGCGCGGAGATCTTCACTTTCTCCAGCGCGAAGTCGCTTCCGTTCTGATGCAGGGTCCAGCGTACGGCAGGAGAGGTCCCAGCCAGGTTCTGGGCAAGCGTCACGGTTGAGATGGGTGCGAATGGATTGAGCCTGCCGGGGAGGGTGGGAATCGAGGTCAACCTCGCACCGGCGGATCTGAGGGCCAAGCCGGCCATGAACTCGCCGCTCGAGATAGAGAGGGAGCCCGAAAAATCATTGATGTCCAGTGGATCCTCTCCGAGCATCGCCGGCAGGTCTGGAAAGAGCTCCGGGACGAAGAGTGCTGTATGCCCGCCAAGAGGAATCTGCACCTGCTTGGATGCGATGAATTTCCCATCGTCGCGCCACAAGGACGCGTTCACGTTCTTCATTTCACCGCGCTCACCCGATTCCTCGACCTTGGGAAGGGCAATCGCCATCCCCGTGTTGAAAGGATCCTGGGTGTTGACGAACACGGTCAGCCGCTGGCGCAATCGCGGCGAACCCACCCCAACCTCCGTCTGAGGATCGTCAACGTTTGTGGTGGTACGTACCGATGAGAAAGTTGCGGCTTGGCCTCCCACTGTGAATCTCTGGAAGATCGCCGAACCACTCAGGTGCTGGTCCATCGTCACCCCGGCCCAACCGACACCTTGTCCCGTGCCCGAGGTCACCATTCGGACGACTCCCCGAGAAGCCACTTGAAAAGCGAAAGAGGAGGCCGTCTGATTCCCCATGGTGACCGTCATCGGGGTCGAATCCGAGTTGAACAGATCAATCGTTCCGGAGGCCGCGGAGGCCGTATTGTTGATCAAGATGAAGGTCGTCCTGATCTCCAGACCTCCGAAGACGCCATCACCGACCTGAGGGAAAATCATCTTGGTAACCGGGCTATCCGGGGGCGGGGGAAGAACGGCAGGTAAGGACGTTAGTTTGTCACCCGTGGACCGAAGCGTAAGGGCGGAAAAGGAGGGTCCGGCCTGCGTCGGTCCAAGAGTGGTAATCTCCACCTGGTTGGAGGGTGGACTTTCACCCTGATCGTAGGTAGCCGTGACGACATACCGGTAAGTGGTGCTCGGTTGGACACCGCCGTCCGTGAACATCGTCACCTCTGCCCCGAGGTTGGCGATCCGATCAGCCGGATCGACCCGAGGTGAAGCCGGAGTCACCGAACGGTAGATGTTGAAGCCCTGCAGCGTGGCTCCTGCCGTGGTGGGGCCCAGGTTGCTTAGGCTGGCTCCATTGCTCGCCAGCGAAAGGCCCATCTCGTAAAAGAAGTCGGGGTCACCTTCCTCGAAGGCATCGAAAATCTCGATAAGATATCCGCCCGTCTCGGGCAGGGACACCTCCAGCCGGGAGTCGAAGGAATCCCCGAAGTCGTCATTGAAACCGATTTCATCGGGGAATCCGTCTTCATCGAGGTCCCGGTCCACAGAGAGGACAAGCACCGAGTCCAGGAACGAGCCCTTGCTCTCCGCTTCGACGTCAATCACGATATCTTGGCCAGCCGTGCCCTCGAAACGCCAAACGTCCACATCCAGATCCGGGTTGATCGCTCCTCGCGCCGTCTGACCGATCTCCAACGCGTCGGGGTTGTCGAAATCGTCGTTGGGCTCCGTTTCGTCCACGAATTCCTCGGAACCACCACCGACATCAGGCGGCTCGGGCAACTCCCAGTTGAGGACCAGACGATCCTGACCCTCCCGTTGTATTGACAGGTTCTGGGGAGGCGGTAATCCTTGCCCTGCCGTACCCGTCGTGACCGGGTCCCCGGCTCTATGAGGATCCGTGCTGTCATTGGCTCGTGGTGGGCCTACGGTCGCCTCAGTAGCGGCTAGCTGGGATCCTGCTACTGAGCGGATGACAACGCTCCCTTCGAACTCCTCGATCCCGGCGAATCCAACGAAGATCTCAGAGAGAAAACTCGCAAAATGACCCCGTGGACCCAACTGCCGGGGTTCGACAGCGAGCAGTCTCCCCTCCGCACTGTGCAGCTCGAAGTCCAGAGACAGGCTTTCGCCGTCGTGGGGATTGGCGACTGCCACAGCGGTACGGCTGGAGCCGATGGAATCGGCAAAAACAGTGAATTCTTGTCCTAGCTTGGCGACTGCAACACCCACGTCGGTCAACACATCTCCAGCGCTGTTGCGCAAGCCAAAACTAGATGTAGCGTGGATGGGCTGATCGGCATGAATATGGGCCCAACCGGACTTGACAACTCCCGTGCCGGAGCTTATGAACCGCTGCAGCTGACCGTTGGATAGTTCGAAGGGGAATACACTCGCCGTGATCCCATTCAATCTGATGTCCTGGGGGTTGCCCCCGTCATCGTAGAACTCGATTCTCCCCCTGACCGGTTCCGGTCTTTCGAAGAACGTATCCTCCAACAGTTCAATGGTGGTTTGCAGGAAGAGATCGGTTCCGTCAATGGCCCCGTCCCCGAAATGGGCAAGCACCAGATCTACGCCCGAATCGATCACCGAAAACGAGGCGGGCGTGGGGTGGTCGTGGGAAGGCGAATCGAGGCTGGCGAGCGAGGTGGGTTTCCAGCCTCCTGGCAGCCTCAGGGATATCCGCTCTAGCTGGGTCTCGGCCACACCGTAGGCTTCTATCAGCTGCCGCTTGATCCACTCTTCTGTAATTGCCGAGCCTCCCGTGAAGTAGATGGTTTGAACCAGGATCAACACGAAGAGAGGAAACAACCAGGCAATGTAGAGTGCCCTTCGATGGCCCTTGCGACTCATGTTTGCCCTCACCAAAAACCCCTATCAGTCGGCACGCAAAGTATACTACGCTGTGTCGCAACACTTAAGTCAAAGGCTGGGAACTGGATAGCAGGGTGCCATGGCGGGAGGATCTAGAGTGAACGGGCCGGTGTGGTCTCTGTTTCTGATGGTTGCTCTGGGCAGCTACAACCTCCCGCTCTCCTCAAGTCTCGTTTTTTTCACTGAAGATTACTGAAGATATCAGAATCCGCTCCTCGCTGATCCTGCGGCATTTGCAGAGTACTAGTAGTCTCGGGGAGTCGGAGCGCAAAAGCGCTCGACCTGTATGAGAAAGCTCGGGGAATTTCTTACACGGATTCTCACACAGTGCTGCGGTTCCCCGAAAGCAAGTCAGCATAGATTATGGGTAAGCTACTGAAGAAAATGGGGATACGCTGGTACGCCCGGCAGGATTCGAACCTGCGACCTACGGATTAGAAGTCCCAGGCCCGAAAGCGCGAATCACTACGAAACGTTAACAAACACAATAAGTTCCTCGGATTTTTCGCCACCGAGAAAAGTGAAAAGTTGAGTAAGATTGAGTTTTGGACCGGGCGAAAACCGGGCCGATAATTTCACGCCACGATTAGGGTCGAGCTCAGATTCTAAAAGGAAGATCCGGTAGAAGCATGTGCTCTACCTGTGTGAACTCTACTCACCCACCAGATCCTAAATCTGATCGTGCCCGAGGTGAAAAGCTACGAAATGATACGAAAAGCTTGAATCCTCGCAGGTTTACGCCAATCCAAAGAGGTGATTCGTTGAGCTTGGTTTAGTTTCGCAGGTGGACGAAAAGTGGACGGGGAATCTGGTGGGAACGCACCGGATCCAGGGAAGATCGTCAAGGCTATTGAGAGTTGGCGGTAACGCGGCTTACGGTTTGCTGTCAGCCCTGTCCTCTTCTGCTCACGACCGTTCGTTAGCAAGAACTCGGTCAGCCGTCGTAGGAAGGCCGTCCCTGGTCCCGATGCCAGGTCCGAACGAGGTGCCGTTTGTGCCGCGCATCCGCAGGGTCTCGGAACGAGCTCCGGTAGTGGGCGATATCCCTGTTGTCGAGGTACTGAAGCTGTCCCTGTTCGATGGGCAGTTCAAACCAGAATTCAGGGTTCTCCCTGAGGCGTTGAAAAGCCTCCAGTGCGGCCTGTAGAGCCTCATCCATCTCACGGCCGGCCAAGGCGTAGCCCTGGCGGACCAGGCTGGGATTGACGCGGGCAAGAAGATGCCCATCTTGGTGGCGGAACATGGGAACCTCGGAGACCTTGGGAGCACCTTCGGCGTGCTCGGCCTGCCGGTCCCACAACATGGGCTGGTAGAGCCGCTCCAGCAAGCGCGGCTCGGTTTCCAGCAGTCGGTCGTGAACGGCCACCAGGCTGCAGAAGCGGCTGGTTCCGCCCTCCGAAGCGGGATGAATACAGAGGAGCGCGACGTACGATGGAGGGGCCATTCCGAAGGCGTTGTCGGTGTGAAAGACCAGCTCGACGCTGGTGTAGGACGCACGCACACCGTAGCCGTACTCCAGCCCCTTGTCGGTAACGTCGTAGAGCATCGTGCCATCCCATTTCTGGGCCACCTGACGTCCGATGAGACTCCCCAGGGCCCAGGAGACGGCCAGGGCGGTTTCGTGCTCCATCTCGTCCAGGGGGAGTCGGTCCAGGACGACGACCCCGATACCATGGTCCAGCCGGTTCCTGGCCTCGGCCATCAGCTGGCGCAGGTGGGGGATCTGGAAGTGATCCGCCTGGCGGAGTATCACCGGAAGGGGGGAGTTGCGAATCTCGTCACAGATCCCCGCCAGTTCCAGTCGCGCCTGCTCGTCCAACTCCAGAATGCAGCTTGATGGATCGATCTCAGGCGAGCGCCAGACGCGCGTGGTGTCTCCCAACGGAGTGGTGGGGACCGCG
>JAKZYH010000016.1:0-16721 GCA_047514575.1 Acidobacteriota bacterium
TCTTACTCTCCACAGCGACACGATGAGGCTGGCCTCTGATGATGGATCTGATCTGCGGGTGAAGCTTCCGACGAAGGCGTTCACCTTACTCTCTGGCGGAGCCAAGGGTAGTGAGGCGATGTTCGGCCACTCTGCCGAAAAGTGGGGACTCGGCGAGGTTCACTTCTCCTTCGCCGGCCGCGAAACCGAGCGCAAGCGGGGCGTCGTCGAGCTCAGCGAGGAAGAGCTAGAGCGAGGGGGCGTCAGCGACTCCTACATCCGGGCTCAGCTTCACCGATCGTTTCCAAAAACGGAGAAATTCCAGCGACTCCTCAAGAGCATCTGGCACCAGGTTGCAACCGCGGGTGAGGTCTTCGTCATCGGTGAGATTCTCGACGACCAAACCGTCAAGGGAGGCACCGGCTGGGGAGCCGAGCTTGCGCGACATTTCGATAAGACAATCTACGTATTCGACCAGTCCAAAGGCCACTGGTTCCAGTGGAACGATGGAGGGTGGCAGAAAATTGAGGCTCCCTGGATTCGACGGACACGGTTCACAGGGACCGGCACCCGATGGCTGAACGATGCCGGTCGGAGTGCGATCGAAAAGCTATTCGAACGATCTTTCGGTCCAGCGGAGGGATAGACAGCAGTAGTCGGCCCCACTCCTGATCGACTTTCCAACTCCTTGCGTTACAATGGCACCGTTGCCAACGGGATCGAACCTCACCTCGAATCAAAAAGGTAAGCACCATGCTGATAACTATTTCACCCGCCAAAACGTTGGATTTCAGCCAGCAGGAAAATCGCACGGATCACTCCACACCCGATTTCTTGAAAGAGTCGCGCGAGTTGATCAAGGCTACGCGCAAACTTTCCCCGGAAGAGTTGTCCGAGTTGATGGGGATCAGTGAAAAGTTGGCGCTCCTGAACTACCAGCGCTACCGCCAATGGAAGACGCCGTTCACCCCGGACAACGCCAAGCAAGCTCTGCTGGCCTTCCGAGGTGACGTCTACGAGGGCATGTCCGCCCAGACCTTCAGTGCCAGCGATCTTGGCTTTGCCCAAGAGCACCTGCGAATTCTCTCCGGACTCTACGGAGTGCTGCGGCCGCTCGATCTGATCCAGGCCTATCGGCTGGAAATGGGAACCAAGTTGAAGACAGCCCGGGGTAATAATCTCTATCAGTTCTGGGGTGACAGGATCACGGAGTCATTGAACTCGGCTCTGCGGCAACAGGGCGGCTTACTGATCAATCTGGCCTCCAACGAGTATTTCAAATCTGTCCTCAGTAACAAGCTCGACGCTCGCGTCATCACTCCGGAGTTCAAGGATGCCAAAGCGAACCAGTACAAGGTTATCGGCTTCTACGCCAAGAAGGCCCGTGGCCTCATGAGTGCTTTCATCATCAAGAACCGACTGCACGACGCGGAAGAGATCAAGGCATTCGATGAGCGGGGCTACTCCTACAACGAGGGTCTGTCTTCGCCAGACAAGTGGGTGTTCACTCGAGAGGAGAACTGGACGGCGAAGCCGTCCTAGCGGTGAACCCAGATCCCCAAGACTCGAAAGAATAGGACTTCGGCCTGGAGACCAAAGCCACGGTTTCAAGCCACGAGCCGAATGAGGGTGTTCAACTCAGGCGGCGCCGGATCGTGCATAAGAGAAACTTCTTCTCCCTGAGGGAGCCCATCTCCTACACCGAAGGTGTTATTGCGTGTAGCCCAGGCTTGCAATGCGAAGCGAGCTACCCTGGGTTTGATTTCCCCCCTCTCTTTTCTACACCGAAAGTGTTGTTGCCAGAACGTTCCCTAGGTGGTCGAACGAACATGCACCCGCAAGTAATAACCCCGATGGGGTATCGCAGATGTTTCTCTATCCACCAACATCGTCAACTGCTGACACTTGTAGGATGGGCACTCTTGCCCGTCGAATAGGCTGACGGGCAAGAGTGCCCATCCTACAGGTCGATGAACCTTCGGCTTGCTCCTGCAGTTCAGCCTCAGGGAGACTTCGGGTGCGCTAGATTCTAGAATTAGGTGAGGAGGCTTTCATGAACCGTAAATGCCCGAGAAACAGAACCTGGAAAATGTTACTGCTACTGGTTTCCCTAGTCGGCTCGGGCACCCAAATACTGAGCCACACCACGCCGGACATGGTCGAAGCCCGACTGGCCGTGCACCGTTGGGCCAACGCCATGCTCAACCGAGACCTGGAGACGATGGCTTCGGTGCTGGCGCCCGATATGACTGCAGGGCAGGGAGAGTCTCGGGACGAGTACGTGGAACGCCTGCGGCTGGGGATGCATAAGATCACACATATCTGGCTGCGCTTCGCCTTCTTCGAGGAGGTGGCCGAGGACATCCGTGTCCGCCCCGTCTATATCTATCGCTCCCGCGGCGTCACCAAACCAGGCCTGACGCTTACCTTGCGCAAGACGGGAGAGCACTGGTTGATCCACCACATCGAGAGCGAGAGACGGCCTGAACTTCCTCCTGCGCTGAAGGTGGACTTGCCCGAACAGCACCAACTCCACTTCCTGCCGGTGCGTCTGCGGGATGCGGAGACCGGACTGCCCCTGGCCGCCAGGGTCCGGGTCGTGGACAGTAGCGACGCTTACTGGCCGCCCCAGGGTCATCAGAAAAGGATCTCGACCGGGTGGCGAGAGGATGTGGGCGGCGACGTGATAGTCGAAGACAAGACCTATGCCTACGTCCCAGGGGATTTCATCCTACCTCTCCGCGATGGCGACTACAGCCTGCAGGTCCTGCGAGGCCTGGAATACGAACCGTACCAATCCAAATTCACGGTGAAAGGCACCCACCCCAGCACACTCGAGATCAAGCTGCAGCGCTGGTCCAACCTGCAGCAAGAGGGCTGGTATTCGGGAGACACGCATGTCCACTTCGTCAGCCCCCATGGAGCACTCCTCGAAGCCAAGGCAGAGGAACTCAATGTGGTCAATATCCTGGCTAGCAAATGGGATGAGCTGATCACCGACGTCGAACATTTCACCGGCGCTCCGGATCGCATCTCCGAGCCGGATCGAATCGTGTATGTAAACGAAGAAAGCCGCCACGACTACCTCGGGCATACGGTGCTTCTGAACCTCAAGAGTCTGGTTTATCCCCTGACCTGGGGCGGCCCGGACGAGGGTGTGGAGGGAGGCGTGGATTACCCTCCGATGGCAAAACAAGCTGACAAGACCCACGCACAGGGAGGATTTGTTGCCTGGGCCCATTTCCCCGGTCCCCACGGCGAGCTGGCCGTCGACGTGGCCCTTGGGAAGGTGGACTCAGTCGATCTGATGACCTGGGGAGATCCTCTTGCCTCTCGTGGCGGCCGCCCCCCAGCAGCCGATGTCTGGTATGGCTTCTTGAACTGCGGCTTCAAACTGCCGGCTACTGCCGGAACCGACAAGATGGCCAACAGTCAGGTCACCGGGATCCCTCGTGTCTACGTTCAGGTGAGAGGCCCTTTCTCTTACGAGAGCTGGCTGGCAGGGATCCGCGCCGGTCGCACCTTTGTTACCACGGGACCTCTTCTTCGTCTCAAGGCTGCAGGCAAGCACCTGGGAGAAACCATTAACGCCTCCCGAGGGGAGGAGATCGAGTTCGAGGTCTCGGTCAAATCCTGGATCCCTGTCGACCAGATCGAGATTGTCCAGGGAGGAGAGGTCGTCGCCGCCTGGGACAACCAGGCCGGAACCCGCGACCTGGTCCTGCGCGGAAAAGTCACGGTTGGAAGCAGTTCCTGGATTGCCGCCCGAGTTCGAGGACGTCAGCTCCCCTACCAGATGGGAATCCCCCTGATGGCACACACCAGCCCGATCTATATTGATGTCGACGCCCAGCCCCGGACCTCGGCGCGCGACGCCGCTTTCTTCCTCAAATGGGTCGAGGAGGCTCTAGTGTGGGCCAGGCAGAAAGCTAAAATTCCAGATCCGATGCAGCGTCAGGAGGTGATCCAGCTCTTCGAGAAAGCACGGGAGATTTACAGACAGATGGCCTCCTAGCGGCCGACATTCTCATGAAAGACCCGAAAGGTAGCAGTTCCGCAACCGTGAGGGCGTGGGCCCAGAATGACTAGCATCGAAAACACGGACCAAGAGCAGGAATGCCCAGAGTACCTCGAGGAATACGAGGACCTGGAAGTCCACCGGGGAATGCTACGAGATGCGACCCGGACCCGAGTCTACCAGCAGGCAATCTTCTCCGCGGTCAGACCCGGCGACGTGGTCCTCGACATGGGAGCGGGAACAGGAGTCCTCAGCCTGTTTGCCGCCCAGGCAGGAGCCAAGCGTGTCTATGCCGTGGAACGAACCAATATCGCAGAATTCGCCGCGGAGATGGTGGAACGAAACGGACTGAGCGACTGCATTGAGATCATCCAGAACGATATCGAGAAGGTTAGTCCTCCCGAAAAGGTTGATGTCATCCTTTCGGAGTGGCTCGGTGTCTACGGGGTCAACGAGAACCTCCTGGCTCCCCTCTTGACGGCCCGAGACGGCTGGCTGAAGCCTGGCGGTAGGATGCTCCCGGACCGGGTCACAGTGTGGCTGGCTCCCGTTTCCAACGCGGACCTGGATCAGGAGAGAAACTTCTGGCTCAACCAACCCTACGACCTGGATATGAGCCTGATGGGTGAGGATCTTCCGACCTCGATGCAGGACGTTTCTTCCCAGGGGATTCTGGCAGAACCCGCCAAACTGTGGAGCCTTGAAATGGTCGACTTTCCCCTTGAAGAGGCAGCGCGACCCTTGACCGCAGATCTGACTTTTCGGATCGCTCGCGACGCTGTCGTAAACGCGCTCGCCTCCTGGTTCTGGGCCGACTTCGGCGACGGTCTGGTCCTCACCAACGCGCCCGACGCACCCGAGACCCACTGGGGCCAGTTTCTTGCGCCCTTGCGCAATCCCCAGCGGGTTGTGGCCGGAAGCCTCCTGCAGGTCAGATTCAGCTCAATCCCGAGCACCACCGGCTACTCCGAAACAGCCTGGTCGGTGCGACTGGGATCCGAACCCTGGCTCGATCACGATACCCGGGAAGGACACCACCGACGCCAGACGGGTTTCGAACCCTAGTCTACGTTTCATGGTGATGTATCGTCATGGAGCACATCAAAGGAGGCACCCTTGCCGCGGAGTCGAATCCGAAGCGTCTCAGCCTTCCTCCTTCGAAGGTATGAAGATCTCTTCGATGCTGTCACCGAAGACGTCTGCGATCTTGAATGCCAGAGGCAGACTCGGGTCATACTTTCCGGTCTCGACTGCGTTCACGGTTTGCCTCGAGACGTGCAGCGCCTCTGCCAGTTGTGCCTGAGACCAATTCCGTTCTGCCCGTAGAATTCGCAGCCTGTTCTTCACCGGTACCTTCGAGAGGAGAGGACCAAGCCCAGGCCCCAAAGTCCAACCATTATTGGGACGTAGAATGTCCCGTTCAGTTGCTGGACGCCCACGTTCTCAAGCAGGCCGATGCTGAGAGCCACGATCGCCGTGGCGGGGAAGGCGAAGGCAATAGCCTCGAGCTGGATCCGACGTTGAAGTTCATCGCGGCTGCCAATTTCGCGGGCGATAGCCATGGCGGCGAACATACCCGGCACGACAGGAACCAAGGCAATCGGGAACCCCCATGGTGTATCTGGAAATCGCCTCAATGCCAGAATGGAGACGACGAGCAGAATTGCATAGGCCAACATGGAGAGAGCGAACAAGACGACACCGGATCTCAGCTTCTTCATACCTTCTCCCTATGCCCGCACGACCGCTGGCGCGGTCGTTGTTGTTGCGGGGAACGACGACGGCGGAAAGACTTCAGCACCTATCCAGGTGCCCACACCCCCGCCCCATGATCATCCCCAGAACTGCGCCAATTGCCAATCCAACTGCGTAGTTGCCGAGGGCTGCTCCAACACCAATCCCAATTGCCATTCCAGCAGCGAGCCGCCCACCGATCCGAGGACCTTTCTTGCTCTGCGCTCTGTCCATCAGTCTCTTTCTCCTTTGCTTGTGATGCCTACTTCATCTGGGCACCGTCTGAATGTAAACTAAAGCTGACATAATGTCAAGTATACTTTACATTCCCTGTTCTAGAGCACGTCTGATTCTGAAGTCCTGCTAGATCCAAAGAGCAGGGTCGATGTTGCAATAGCAGCCTTGATTCGCCGGCCTGAGACACGGCTGTAAAATCTCAACCTTCAGACCCCGAAACTGTGAACTGCTCCGCGCACATGTATAATGCGCGCTGCAACGAAGTCATGACCCATCCCATCAGGAGAACCTGAATGCCATTACTTAGCGAGCAGGCAATAGCTCTCAAGAAACGTATCAACGCACGCGAAACGATTGTCGGCGTGACGGTGCCAGCAAACACCACCAAGGACAACCTCTCCGCTCTGCGCGATAGCGGTCCCTACGACTACGTCTGGGTGGATGGCCAACACTCTCCCATCAGCGAGGAAAGACTGTTGTCCTTCTGCGAACTCGCCGCCGAGCTTGACCTGCCCGTCCTGTTCCGGATCAAACATACCCGCCACACCTACCTGGTCGGGAATATGCTCGACCTCGGAATCGCCGGAATCGAAGTCCCACAGGTGGAAACCGAGGCAACCGTCGACGAGGGTGTCGCCAATTTCTACTACGCTCCTGAGGGGGTTCGGAGCTGGGGAGGCCGATTCAGACTCAATTGGGATCCAGGTGGCGATCACCACGAGTACCGTCGTTGGTGGGCTCAGACCGGGGTCCTCTGGATGCAGGTCGAGTCCGTCGCCTCGGTGACGGCTGCCCGGCAGCTGGCTAAGTCCGGCGTCGACTGTCTTTCCTTCGGGCCCATGGATCTGACGCTGAGTCTCGAGTCTCACCCACATCACCCCTTCAAGACCCGGGACGATTGCATCCAGCACACGGTGGAACAGCTGCGCGACACCGGCACCACAGTCTGTTACCGCAATGGGACTCCGGACACGCGGCAAAAGTACCTCGACATGGGTGTGACTGTCTTGCTCGAGATGCCCCCTGCTTAAGTTGAAGCAGGACAACGACTTGCTGAAGAAGGAGAACAGCCGTGCCTAGACAATTTCTCTACGCTCTGCTCATTTTGACAACACCAATCGTGGCCTCCGCCGAAAGCGCCGATCCTCCCTCCGCTTTGAATCTGGGCACCCGGATGGAGCTCTTCGTGGATGACTTCCTCATCGAGTCCATGGACGGGCTCAAGCTCAAGCTCCACCACCCGCGGTCTGCCGGCAAGGTCCTGACCTTGGACAAGCCCTGGGAAGGAGCAACCTGTGACTACCAGGTGGTCATCAAGGACCAGGATCGCTATCGAATGTACTATCGCGGCAGCAGCCACGAGGGCTACACCATCCCCTCCTTCTTGAAGCCTGGGGAGGTAGTCCAGCCGGAGCATCCCCAGTTTGCAGTCTACGTCGAAAGCCGCGACGGGATCAGCTGGACCAGACCCAATCTGGGGATTGTCGAATTCAACGGATCCAAGGAAAACAACATCATCTTAGAGGGTGACGGATCGCACAACCTGGCGCCCTTTCGAGACGACAACCCCGCTGCGCAGTCCTCCCAGCGCTACAAGGCGGTGGGTAGTGGTTCTCGTGATGAGAAGTCAGTGCTCTACGGTTTTGTCTCTGCGGACGGCATTCACTTCGACAAGATCCAGGAAGAGCCGATTATCACCGACGGTAAGTTCGACTCCTTGAACGTGGCCTTCTGGGACTCGGCGCGCGGCAGATACGTGTCAATCTATCGGGACTTCCGCAACGGCGTCCGAACCATCAAGCACGCCACCTCTTCCGATTTCCTCAACTGGACCCCAGGAGAGTGGGGGGAGTTCGGCGATGCCGAGTCGGATCATCTCTACACCAACGGGTCCACACCCTATTTTCGGGCCCCCCACATCTATGTGGCCTTCCCTCGCCGCTTTCTGCCCTGGAAGACCCTCAACAAGGAGTCTCCCTGGCCAGGAATCGCCGACACGGTCTTCATGACCAGTCGTGACGGGGTCCATTGGGACCGGCGCTTCATGGAGTCCTTCATCCGACCCGGACGCCAGCGACGAGCCTGGATGCACCGAACCAATCTGGCCTCCTGGGGCGTGGTTCCCACGTCGGAGGAGGAAATTTCGATCTACGTGCTGCGGGAGCGAGATTTTCCCTCCGTTCACTTCGAGCGCATGGTCCTCCGCACCGACGGCTTCGTCTCCCTTCACGCCGACTACGAGGGTGGCGAGATGGTGAGTAAGGTGCTCACCTTCGATAAGGGAGGCCTGCTTCTCAACTACTCTACCTCGGCCGCGGGGAGCATCCGAGTCGAGATTCAAGACACCCATGGAAATCCCATACCCGGATTCGCGCTCACGGATTCCCCACTGATTTTTGGGGACCAGATCGCGGGCTCGGTCGAGTGGGCACGTCCTAGTGGACAGACCGACCGGGAGCCGTTGAAACACCTGGCGGGCAAACCGGTGAGACTCCGTTTCGCGATGAAGGATGCGGATCTGTATTCGATCCGGTTCCAGTGAGATCGCCCCTGCCACATTCGATGACACGCCAGCCGCCTGCCAACTCCAAGCTGGGAAGCTGATATGGGGACTTGTCGGCTCGTTCCAACAGCTCTGTCACTGCTCCTCGGCTGTTCACTCGCCGCCGCCGGAGAATCTATCCGGCTAGACCGCAACAATCTACTCCAGTACCACGACGGTAGCGGGCAGGTGCGGCCGGTCAAGACCGAGCGAGACTGGCAAAAGCGGCGACTGGAGATCTTGGAGAGGATGCAGGAGGTCATGGGAAGGTTTCCGAGCGAAGAGCGACGGGTCCCTCTCCAGATAGAAGTCGAGGAAAGTGTGGACCTGGGTAGCTACGTCCGCCGGTTGATCACATATCAATCGGACTCCGGTTCCCGTACCCCCGCCTACCTTTGCATTCCCAAGGAGGTGCTTGCGGGCAAGCGTAAGGGCCAGGCCGTCTTGTGCCTACACCCTACAGATAGGAAGGTAGGACACAAAGTCGTCGTGGGTCTTGGGGGTAAAGCCGGCCGTGCCTACGCCTCCGAATTGGCGGAGCGAGGATACGTCACTTTGTCGCCGGCCTACCCGCACCTGGCCAACTATTGGCCGAATCTGGGCGAACTCGGCTACCTCAGTGGAAGCATGAAGGCTATCTGGGACAACTCTCGTGGCCTTGATCTTCTCGCTTCCCTTCCCTATGTGGACGATCAACGAGGCTTCGCTGCCATTGGTCACTCCCTGGGCGGACACAATTCAATCTATACGGCGGTTTTCGATCGGCGGATCACGGTCTTGGCGAGCAGCTGTGGCTTCGATTCCTATCTGGACTACAAGGGTGGTAGAAAGGACAACTGGTATTTCGGCAAGGGATGGTGTCAGATCCGATATATGCCACGAATGGCCGATTATCGCGGGGAACTTGAAAAGATCCCATTCGACTTCCAGGAGTTACTGGGAGCCCTGGCCCCCCGTCCCTTTTTCGTCAGCGCGCCGCTCGGCGATGGCAACTTTCAGTGGAAAAGCGTCGACGCCTGCGCCGCGGCTGCCCAGCCTGTCTACAGACTTCTCGGGGGCGACACCAACCTGATCGTCAGACACCCCGACTGTGGCCATGACTTCCCTGAGGAAATGCGAGAGGCAGCGTACAGTGTCATCGACTCCGTCTTGCGCCCTTGAAGGTCAGCACCCTCACTGCAGAATCTTCCAATCCCCGTAGGATGGGCACTCTTGCCCGTCGGGTGTTTCTCGACGGGCAGGAGTGCCCATCCTACATCGGTCACACCGATATCGAGACTGGTGGCTATCCAGGGTCAATGGCGGCGCGGACCCGTCGATTGAAGCGCCAGGACAACAACAGGCCTGCCGTCGAGAGCCCCAGGACCAGACCCCACCAGAGTCCGGTACCCTTCCAGCCAAACTGGAAAGCCAAAAGATACCCGCTGCTCAGACCCACGATCCAATAGGCAACCAGGGCCACGATCATGGGTGTCCGCGTGTCCTTCAGGCCTCGCAGAGCTCCAGCGGCGGTTGCCTGCAGACCGTCGAACACCTGAAAGATAGCAGCTACGCCCAGAAAACCGACTGCATGGAGGACGACTTCGCTGTTGGCAGCGCTATTGATATCCAGGAATAGTGAGACGATGGGCCTGGGCAAGAGCCAGAAGCAGAGGGCAGCTAGCACCATGAAGCTGGGCCCAAGACCCATTCCGACATGGCCTGCGCGCCGGGCTCCCTCCAGATCCTTCCGACCAATTGCCTGCCCCACGCGAACCGACACCGCCAGAGACACTCCCAATGGGACCATATAGGTGAAACCAGCACATTGTAGAGCAATTTGATGAGCGGCCAGTTCTGTCTTCCCGAACAGTCCTATCAAAAACGCCGTAGCCGAGAACAGGCCGACTTCAAACCCCAACATCGTGCCAATCGGCCATCCGACTCGGAGAACCTCCGAGAAATGACGCCAATCCGGTCTGCTCAGGCGAGACAAGAGACGAAAGGGCCTGACTTCATCGCTCTTGAGGATGACAGACACCATAGCCAGGAACATAGTCCAATAGACCAGGGTGCTTGCCCATCCGCAGCCAACCAGTCCCAGCGCCGGAAATCCGAGCTTGCCATACATAAGAACGTAGTTGCCGCCTACATTCACCAGCAAACCTGCCACTGTGATGATCAACACCACCCGCGGTCGCGAGATTCCCTCAAAGAAACAACGAAGAACCCCAAACCAGAGGTGGGGTGCCACTCCCCAAGCAATGGCACGTAGATAGCCTTCGGCGAGAACGATCGTTTCCTCCTCCTGGCCGGTCCAGCGCAAGAACCAGGAACCGTGCCAAGCTGCCAGGGAAGCTGCGCCGGCCAGCAGCGTCCCCAGCCAGAGTCCCTGTCGAACGGCACCCCTGATGGCCTTCCGATCGCCTCCCCCATAGCCCTGCGCGACGATGGGACCCACTCCCATCAGGATTCCCAGACCGACAACGACCACAGGAAAAAACACCGCAGAGCCCAGGGCAACGCCGGCCAGCTCACGGGTGCCCAGCCAGCCCACCATGATGGTGTCTACAAAGGTCATGGACATCTGGGCGAGCTGGGCCAGGATCATGGGACCAGCCAACTTCAAGGTCTGTCGAATCTCTGTTCTAATCATTTCGATGGCTAGAGCTCTTCATTCCCTTGCCTTTGCCCGTGCCCGTACCTTTGACCTGATCCTGTCTCTTCACTTGCATCAAGCCCTTTAACGTTAGACATTACCGGCCAAGAAAACGTGGGATGATTAGCGCGTACGGACAAAGGCTGGGGCAAGGGCAAGGGAACAGTCGCTACGCAGGGACACTATTGAAAGCGCAATGAGTAGAGATCGGCATCCTTCATGACAAAGCGTAGGCGAATGGTCTTGCCTGCCAGACTGCCCACTTCACTGCCCTTCTTCCAGGACACGACCCGGCTGATCTCATCTCCGATGATCTCGGAGCACTCTTCCAGAGAAAAACCTGGAATCGGCTGCCCCTTTCCATCCTGGATCTCGACCCTGAGCCCGCCGGCCGCCGAGGTGGAGTAGTTGATCTCCAACTGACTTCCCTTGAATTTCAGGAGTTTGGTGATCATCTGACCGCCGGCATAGGGAGCGTTCACCGATGCGAATCCATCGAGTCGCAGGGTCATGCGCTGGATATGCCAGGTGGGATGTCCGTAGTGACGGCCCACATAGATGGACATTTCAGCGGGTCCTGTGGGAACGACACCCTGGAGGGGATAGTTGGTGCGCGATACCCAGTTCAGGGTGTCAGGTCCCGGCCGCACGAAGACGCCCATGAAGGTCCTGTCGTAGAGGGTGCCTCCGCGGGAGGTCATGAAAGCAGCATCGGAGCAGTCTCGCAACTGCCAATCCGGATCGGGGTAGGTAGGATCCGCCACGATCCCAGCCTCTCGAGCCGCAGCGACAGGCAGAGCAGATCGTCCCTGCATGAAACGGGGAGGAGTGGCCACATAGATATGGGGCGCCCGAAAATAGGGCACCGTCTGATGTTCGTAGAGATGTTCGGGAGGCACGACTCCCCCAGTCGTGTATTCCATCTGGACTGGGTCGGTCCAGGTGAGGAGATCCTTTGACGTACTGCGAGCCACCGACCGCTTTCTGTCGCCGCTGTTGGCGGTCATGTAGCGGAAGTAGAGAAGGTATTTGCCTTCTGTCTCTGACCAGAAGATGGACTGAATGCCATCGAAGCCATTGGGCAGTGTCGTGATGAAAACCGGCTCATCCTTTACCTTCTTGAAAGTGACTCCATCGGTGGAGTCATAAAGAAACAGGTCCACATACTTTCTACCGTCAAGCGGATGTTCGTTCTTCCAGTCGTCTCGATCGCGATAGTGTGAGCTGGTAGCCTTGATCCGCCGGCCAGCTGGGACGCCGGGACGGTTGTCGACGAACGGAACCAGTCTGCCGTCCATTACCACGTTGTTCTCGCGACTGCCGTCTACCTCGACCAGTCCCAGGTTGGGCTTTTCCCAGCGGATACCATCCTGGCTCCGAGCATAGCTGATGGAGCGAATGAAGCGCTTTTCTCCGCCGATGATCATCCGAGCCAGGTAGTAGAGATGGTACACCCCGTCTTCCTTGAATATCTTGTAACCGTAGTTGAACTTGCTCTCCCAGGGACGGTCGATCTTGATGGCGACGCCGGCAGGCTTGGGCTCGTGAAGCTTGAGATCGACTCCTTCCAACCGGTCTATCAGGAAGCGATCCACGAACAGCTCCCGTCTAGACCCGATCTCTCTTGTCCGCTCCTTCTCAGCTCTACCCGCTTGGGACCAGCTGGGGAGCAGCAGGACAGCTATTAGCACCACCAACCCGCTTCTTCCGACCCTCATATCCATCTCCTTCTAAACTCTTCCAGCTAGCGCCCTGAGCTGAAACTACATTGTCTAACGTAGCTTTGGCCTCCAGGTCGAAGTCTCTTTCTTCCGAGCTCTTGGCTCGGACGGCGGCCTGGAGCCCACCGCTACGCCGGACCCGCAGTTTTCTACTGAACGATCCGGGTCACCGACGGAGGTCGCCCTAACCTATATCACCCCTGTTATCCTGCTGCCAGCTCTCCACGTAAACCAAGATTCTGGATCGGGCCGTCCAGGACCGTTATAATCACGTCGTTTGGGTTGGCTGACTCCATATAGTTAAAGTAGTTTATCAGGACAGAAAGACTAAACTGCTAGCAAGGAGATCCAACCCGGTGACGTGGACCTTATCTTATGATTCCCTACGCTGAAATCCGGACCCTCTCGCTGGACGTCGGCAACACGCTTATTTCCATTGACTTCCCCCTCATCTCCTCTGAACTGCAATCGCTCGGCTTGAACGTGAGGCCTGAAGCCTTGCGTCGAGCCGAGGCTGCCGGACGTCCGGCTTTTTCCAAGAGAATGGGGCAGACATCGGGCCAGGTGGACTACTCCTTCCAGAGCTATATCCAGGAAGTCCTCTCCCGCGTCGACTTTTCGCAGAGTCCAGGAAAAGAGGGCATTCGCTCCCTGGCCGCTGATCTGGCCGATACTCTGCAAGCTGAGGGGCAGGCCAATCGGATCTGGTGTTGGGTACTGCCGGGCGTTCCCGAGGCGCTGGCGAGCTTCCGCTCCTTGGAAATCCAATTGATCGCTCTGAGCAACTCCGACGGCACTGCCGAGCTCAGCCTGAAAGAGGCCGGTTTGAGAGACTACTTCTCCACCGTTATCGACTCCGCCATCGTTGGCTACGAAAAGCCGGATCCGCGGATATTCGAGCATGCTCTTTCGAAGTCGAAAGCCCAAAAGGAAAGCACCCTCCACGTAGGAGATCTGTACCACACAGATGTCGAAGGGGCCTACAACGCAGGCCTCCACGGTCTGCTACTGGATCCTTTTGGGGACTGGCAGCTGGAGAACTGCGAGTCGCTTCCAGATCTCTCAGCGCTAGCAGCGGTGCTGAAGGAGGCTCAAGATGCGTAACCTTGTGGCCTACAACCAAGTGACAGTTCCCTCTTTCATGTACGGGACCGCGTGGAAGAAGGAAACCACGGCTCAACTTGTTCAATTGGCGGTGTCCGCCGGCTTCAGAGCAATCGACACAGCCAATCAACTCATCCACTACGATGAGGCCCTCGTGGGCAAGGCCCTTTTGGAGCTAGAGCACCAGGGATACGGACGGGAAACCCTTTTTCTTCAGACCAAATTCACCCCCGCTGGAGGGCAGGATCATCGGACTCCCTACGATGCTTCGGCGTCGATTACAACCCAGGTACAACAGTCTTTCGAGAGCTCCCTGGAGCACCTTCATACCGACTACGTCGATTCTTATGTGCTGCATGGGCCCTATTCACGCATGGGCCTGGGTAAATCCGATTGGGAGGTCTGGGCGGCCATCGAAAAGATCTACGAATCCGGTAGGGCCAAGATGATCGGCATAAGCAACGTCAATCCTGGACAACTCGAACTTCTCTGTGAAGGAGCGACGATCAAACCCATGGTCGTGCAGAATCGTTGCTTCGCCGCTCTGGGATGGGATCAAGCGGTCCGAGAGATCTGCCGGGCCAACAGTGTGATCTATCAGGGATTCTCGCTGTTAACGGCCAATCGAGGGGTAGTGGGCGCTCCCGAGGTTCAGCGGATCGCGCGACGTCTTGGCGCGACTGCCGCTCAAGTCATCTTTCGGTTCGCCACGGAAGTGGGGATGCTTCCGCTGACGGGAACCACAAGTGAGCAGCATATGAAGGAGGATCTGGGCCTGGGGGATCTCGAGCTTAGCCAAGACGAAATTCAGCGTATTCTGCAAATGGCTGTATAGTGCGGGCCCCTTCGACAGCCGACTGGCGTCTTTCGCGGAAATCGACAGGAACCTCCAATGAAACGCCGAGCCTTTGCCAGGCTGCTCGGTACAGACAGGCTCGAGGCCGATTGAATCGTTTTGTGCAGCGAAACGCGGAGGCTGGGACAGTGGTAGGAAATCGAGAACCAAGGCCGTTTGGACGCATGGGCTCCAAGCGTTTCCGAGTCCGCCTCCTAACCTTGTACCAAATCGTGCTGCTGCTTGGGCTGACTGGACTTGGCCTGGCGGCCCCAGAGACGGCACCCAAACGGCCCAATCTTCTCTTCATTCTTACCGACCAGCAGCGAGCGGATACCCTGGGGGCTTACGGAAACAAACAGATCAAGACCCCTCATCTGGACGCCCTAGCCGGAAAGGGCTTCTTATTCGAAGCCTTCTACGTGGCCAACCCCATGTGTTCGCCCTCTAGGGCAACCCTCTTGACGGGGCTGTATTCCCACACCCATGGAGTACGAGCTAACAATATCCCTCTAAGCCCCGACGTACCCATCTTGATCGATATGCTGGAACGGGGAGACTACGTGGCCGGCTACTATGGAAAGTGGCACCTGGGTAACGAGATCTTTCGCCAAAGAGGCTTTGCCCACTTCGAGAGTACCGAGATCTACAAAAAGAGCTGGTCCCCAGACCAGGACCATGACCATCGCTCGGGGTACGACCGCTTTCTGTCGGAGCGCGGCGTGAAGTCAGATGGACCCTACGGGCACTCGCGCGACCTGGCCAACCGTCTTCCCAAGGAGCTCAGCAAGCCGGCCTATCTGGCCAAGATGGGAGTCGAGTTCATCGAGCGCTATCGCGACCGCCCCTTCGTCCTCTACTTGAGCTTCCTGGAACCCCACGCCTTCGCCGACCACTCGAAGGCTCCCTTCGAGAACGTCAACGATGACCTCTATGATCCAGCCGAGATGGAGATACCGGAGACATTCTTCGAACCGATGGACCCGACCGTCTCATATCCCAAGCTCGAAGCCCGAGTCTCCTTGACGCGGGGGGAATTCCCGGTTGCCTATCCCCAGACCGTCGAAGAGTACCGGCAAGCCAAGGCCCGTTACTGGGGGTTGGTGACGCTGGTTGATGAGATGGTGGGCGTGGTGCTCCAGCGGCTGCGAGAACTGGGGCTGGAGGAAAGTACCATCGTCGTTTTCACCTCCGAGCACGGTGAGATGATGGGGGATCATCGCCTGATGTCGAAAGAATTCACGTATGAGGAGTCTATTCGTGTCCCCATGCTGCTGAAGGTGCCGGGAGCCTCAGGAGGGCGGAGGATCGCAAAGCCGGTAAGTCAAGTCGATCTCCTGCCAACTTTGCTGGAACTCATGGACCAGCCGCTTCCGTTCCATCTGCAGGGACAAAGTCTGGCTCCTCATCTGCTTCGGGGGCTGGACGTGCCCGATCGAGACGTCGTCATCATCAGCTCTATCCGCGGCTTCGCCCAGAGTTGGAACCGAGATCACATCGCTCAACTGCGCACCCTTATCACGCCAGCAGGTTGGAAGCTGACTCTCAACGACGTCGGGGGCGGAGAACTCTACTCGCTCGGCCAGGATCGCAACGAACGGCACAACTTCTTTCTCCACCCAGAGCAGCGGGAGCGAGTGGAACAGCTGGCCGCCCGTATTCGGGGGTGGCAAAGAGCCACAGGGGATGACACTGTCCTGGATCTGAACCAGTCCTGGCCGACTTCTCGCCAGAATCAGTCCTCGAATTAGCCGCTATAGAGGGACGAAGAATGCATTTCCAAGAATTCGATATCTCCAAGCTTCCTTCCGGCAAGAAGGCTACCGGCTGGCTCGAAGTCGCGTCTCGCGCTGACGGCGGCAGTTGGCGCCTCCCCCTGCTCTACGCAAGAGGCTCTGCGAGCGGTCCTACGC
>JAKZYH010000017.1:0-3922 GCA_047514575.1 Acidobacteriota bacterium
CATCCACCATCTGCTGACCCAACTCAACGCCGCCGAACTGACGTACCCCGGGACCAACTTCAAGCTCGTCTACACCCTCGCCCGCGGTCCCGATCACTGAAATTGGGGCCACCTCATTTTCCCAGAGGTCAGGAGATCTGAGTCTCGAGAATTCCCTATCCAATTTTAGATCAGTGATTTACGTCCTTCTTCCCTCCGAATTCACAAATGAAGTTTCAGGTTAGTCCCACCACCGGCTGTGCCGGATCGTACCGGAAAGAAACTTCGCGTCAGGGCGTGGCGGCGGTCTCCAGGCCGCCGTGCATCGAGCCAAAGGCTCGAAGGAAGAGGACCTTCGGCCTGGAGACCGAAGCCACGTTCGCAAATGAAGTTTCAGGTTAGCGCCGCCTCCGGCTGCAGACCGCCGGATCATTCGAAAAAGAAACTTCGGCCGGCGTGGCGGTGGCTTCCAAGCCGCCGTATTCCTTCCGCCGAGCCTTTGGCTCGAAAAACGGCGGCCAGGAGGCCACCGCCACGATTTTCAGAAAATTGCTTGGCTAATTCTCTATCCAACTATAAATCAATGGGTTGCGCCGCTTCTCTGTCGAAAACAGCGAATGAAGTTTCAGGTCAGGGGTCTATGATGCCGAGCCAGCACAGGGTAAACTTGGCGGCGGGTTTTTTTGATCCCCGGAATAGGGGCTATTCACCAGGAGGAGGTATTTCATGCGAAACTCGATTCACGCTCTAGGCGTCGTTTTTCTGGGCCTGACATTGGCTGCTTGTGCTCCGGTCGAAAAGAAGTCTGACACAGGGAAGACATCTGCGGACACGAGCGCCTGTGAGGGCCTACCCAGCCATGCCGATCTGAAGGCTGCGCTGACCCAGGCCCGCCAAGAGGCAAACGGTGGTTTCAACCTCGATATGTGGGGAACGATCGTCAATCGCGACGGAGTGGTTTGTGCCGTTGCCTTTACCGGTGGGGATCGAGGGGACCAGTGGCCCGGCAGCCGGTCCATCTCTGCCCAGAAAGCCAACACTGCTAATGCCTTCAGCTTACCTGGCCTTGCCCTTTCGACAGCCAACCTCTTTACCGCAGTCCAACCGGGAGGCAGCCTCTTTGGCTTGCAGCACAGCAATCCCGTTAGTACCCATGTGGCCTATGGCGGTGACTCGACGCAGAACGGACAGGCAAGCGATCCGATGGTAGGCGGCAAGGTGGGCGGAGTCAACGTATTCGGGGGCGGTGCAGCCCTGTATGACGGCTCCGGAACGCTGTTGGGAGCGATTGGGGTCAGCGGCGATTCTTCTTGTGCGGATCACAATATCGCCTGGAAAACCAGAGATTTTCTGGATCTGGACAATACTCCCGGGGGTATAAATCCGGTCAGCAGCGACGACAATATCGTCTACGATACAACCGTGGATGCCGCCACCGGCCACACCACCAGCGCCAGTGGTTGGGGGCACCCGGCTTGTAGTGAGGATGCAACCGCAATTGGCAACGGGCTACCCACCTCCCATCCCAAAGGGGCGACGATGGGTCCGGTAGGACCGTAGGGTTCTTCGGTTGCAGGTTGCAGGCTCCCAGGACGCTCTGGGGAAAGCGTAACTTGCAACCTGCAGTCCGCAACCTCCGCAAACAATGATTGACGCTCACGTCCACCTGGGACGGCTTGTTGTCGAGGATTCGGGCCTCAAGCCGGCTCGGTTGCTTCGCTGGATGGACCGCCATGGCATCGAGAAGGCGATCGTCATGGCGGTGGAAGTTCCCGAGGAAGTCGATTTTCTGGTTTCGACGGAGGCCCTGCTGAGGCTGACCAAGCGCCATCAGGATCGTCTTTTTCCCCTGTGTGCTACCGATCCTCGTCACCGCTATCCTGGCAAGTTCGAGCCCTATCCGATCCTGGCCGACTACGTGGACCGGGGCTGCGTGGGCTACGGGGAAAATCTGTGCGGGCTGCCCGTGGACCATCCGATGCAGCAGAAGGTCTATGAAGCCTGCAACAAACTAGGGTTGGCCCTGGTGATGCACTTCGACCACTGGATCAATCGGGCCAGACGGGGACTGGCGGGGTTCGAGAAGATGCTGGCGAGGTACCCCAATGTACGCTTCGTCGGTCACGCCCAGAACTTCTGGAGGGAGATATCCCGGAAGGTGAGTTCCCGGGTAGTCTATCCTCGCGGCCCAGTGGTTCCTGGAGGGCGGCTTGAAGAGTTGTTCGGGAAGTATTCGAACCTGTACGCGGACCTCTCTGCCCAGTCAGGATACAACGCGATCACGCGAGATCCCGAGTTCGGGCTGGCCTTCTTGAAGAGATGGAAGCACCGTCTCATGTTGGGGACGGACAGCCTGCACACCAGAGCCATCCCTTTCTGCAGTATTGTGGGGAAATCACCCATCCTCCGATTCCTCGAAACCGCGGGGCTCCCCGCCCGGACTTTTGCTCAAATCACCCAGCACAACGCAGAACGTGTCTTCAGGCTTTCGTAAGATTCAGTAGGGACGCGGTGAATGTGAGATCCAGCGCGAGACAGGCGGGCAAAGGCTGACCCAGACCGCAAAGCGCGGCTGCGGAGTCAAGGGAGCGTCTTTCGAAAGCAAGGCAGCACTACTTGTGAAGCTCGGAGCCGGGAACCTCTCCACCGTCAATTCCTACTATGGCGAAAGCCTGTTTGACCTGGGCTTCGGCTCGATTCCACTCGCCTACGCCTCGGTCGCGGTAGTCATCACAAACGAACTTGGCCATTCTGGTGAGCTCGCTTTTGAGGCGTTCGATGTAATTGAAGAGGTCCTCTGCCTCGTAGGGCAGAGATTTCTCCATCTTCTCCTGGATATCTTTCAGAGCTCCGTTAGTCATGCCTAACCCTCCTGAATAAATCTACCAAACTGGGCCGACATCTCCCGAGCGGCTTCGACCTGCACCTCTTTCCAAGAGTACTTCACGGCTTTGCGCGAAACGGCTCGCGCGAACAGACGATGCAAACAAGCCTTGCCGGACAATTGAATTGATGGCTGGGTTCGGACTACAGATGAGGAGGGAGTGGTTTGATCGGCCAGACGTTGACGAGCCTCACTGTTCCCAGATCACCTACTAGTAATTCGACTTCCGAGGGTAGGTCTCGTGAAACCAGAAAGGTCGCGACGAAGGAGGCTCGATCCGAGGGCTGGACAACTTGACCGGTGATGCTCCTTTCCAAGAGTTGAGTTCTGGTCAGGTCCAGGGGTATCGGTTGCTTCAGTAGTCTGCTGATTTCGAGTGGCCAGAGAGCTTCTTGAGTCTGACCCTTGGCACGAATAACTACTTCTCCCACCCGGATGGCAGTATCGCTCAGGTTTTCAATGGTCAGTTGACCGCTGAGTAGAACCTTTCCATCCTGTTGAGACTCGACGGTCCAGAACGACTCCAGGAGAAGGTTGGTGGAGCCAGATGAGATCCTTGACTTTTCGGGGGCCCACTGCCCGAAAACAGATGTTCCCAGAAGTACTGAGACGATCAGGATGATACGCTTGCTCATCGGATTACCCCGCAGTGTGACAAGTCTGGCGACTGCTGTCAAACGAGGACGGATTCAGAGAATCGGGTGCGGAGACTCAAGCTGGTGATTGCTGGGCAAGTCTGATTCGGTGCGTGTAGTAGCTTCCTGCGATCAGTGGTAGCAGAACCAGTGCCAGGGCGTAGAACAAGGGGGCGGCGGAGAGAAATGCAACCGCTGCGGTCAACGTATTCAAGAGGTTGGTGGGGCAAACCCACAGAAAATCAGTCTTCCACACGAGTGCCAGGGATTCGACGGTAACCAGGGCGACCGCCATTGCCACCAGAGTCGAGTTGAAGATGAAGTAGAGTAGGCCGCAAAAAAGGGGTTCTTCCGGTAAATGGGGAGGTCAAGTGGCCAGGTCCTCATGGATGAAGTAGAGGTTGAGCTTGAAGTAGTCCATGTC
>JAKZYH010000018.1:0-4859 GCA_047514575.1 Acidobacteriota bacterium
GTGGAACACTACGCCAACATCGTCAGTGAGAAGTCCCTGCTGCGAAGGCTCGTCCATTCGGCCAACGAGATCCTGGTTCGAAGCTTCTCCGACGAAGAGGATCCGGCCCATCTGTTGGAAGCTGCAGAGAAGGCCATCTTCGAGATCGGACAGGAGAAGATCCGGGGAGGCTTCGTCGAGCTGCCCGAGATCCTGGCCGCCACCTACAAGCACATCGAAGCCCTCCATGAGCGCAAGGAGCTCGTGACCGGTTTGCCTACCGGTTTCACGGAACTGGACCAGCTGCTATCGGGGCTTCAGCCTTCCGATCTGATTATCATTGCGGCTCGTCCGGGACTGGGTAAGACCAGCCTGGCTTTGAACATTGCACAACACCTGGCGGTCCGCGAGAAAAAGGTGGCCGGCGTGTTCAGCCTCGAAATGTCGGCCCACCAGTTGGGGATGAGGCTTCTTTGCTCCGAAGCTCGTGTGGACAGCCACAAGATGCGCTCCGGCTATCTTTCGAAGGAGGACTGGAAGGCATTGGCCCAGGCCACTAGTCGTCTTTCCCAGGTTCAGATGTTCATCGATGATACCCCTGGCATCACGATTCTGGAAATGCGCTCAAAGGCCAGGAGACTGAAGGCGCAACACGGCTTGGATCTGCTGATCGTGGACTATCTTCAGCTTATGTCCGGGATAACCAGTGGTCGCAGCCGGGCCGAGAATCGGCAGCAGGAAATTTCCACCATCAGTCGATCTCTCAAGGGATTGGCCAAGGAACTCGACCTTCCCTTGATTGCGATATCGCAGCTCAGCCGGGCTCCGGAACAAAGACGTGGAGATCACCGCCCTCAGCTTTCCGATCTCAGGGAGTCCGGGTCGATCGAACAAGATGCAGATGTGGTTCTCTTCATCTACCGGCAGGACGTCTACAAGCGGGAGGAAGAATTGGATGAAGAGGACAGCTATGCCCAGATCATCATCGGGAAACAGCGTAACGGACCCGTGGGCACCGTCAAACTGGCTTTCGTCGATCAGTGGACACGGTTTGAGAATCCCGCCTTGTAGGGAGTTGCTGGGGAGCGCCAATGGTGAACTGATACCGCCCGGGCCGGATTAATCGCGGCGCTCCTTAGACAGACAGGACGTGCGGGTTCAGATGTTTCGACGTGCGACGAATTTTTGAAGTTTCAGGTCGGAGACCGATCGTTAGAAGGGTACGCTGGTGCCACCCTTTTCCGAGAGGAGGAGTTGACCCGAGAGCTTTCGTCCCGACTTCTTGCTTTTGAGGTAGAAGAATCCTTCCACACTCTCGCCGGCCGGTATGGTTCCGGGCTGGATCTCATATCCCTCTAGAAGGGTCGTCAGCTTCTTGGCTTCTCCCACGACTATGACTCCGGGCTGCGAGCCCCCCCCCACGTCAACGATGCGTCCAGTTCGGCGGGGGTTACCGCCGATGCGGGGAACCTGTCCGCCGTAGCGAGGATCCCCTCTACCGTAGCGCGGGTCCTGTCCGGGGGCCGCGTCACCCTCTGAGTAGGTGCGTCCGTGGGTGCCCATCTGGCCTGCTCGACCATACTTGATGATCTTGGGAGTGATATCGGTCGAGCGTGCTCGCTTGATCCGCTTTTTCTTGTGGTTTCTGGCTTCCATCACTTCCGGATCTATCTGGAAGCTTGCGGATGAGTCGTTGCGGACCACAACGCCAAGAATAGCGAAACCCTCATGAAAGATCTGAAAGGGAAAGCCCCGAGGAAGGTCCTTCTTACGAAGGGACTGCACCTCGATGAAGACTCCCTTGCTGAGCTCGACCTCAGCGGCCCGGACTTCCTGCACGGAAAAAAGGCCAGGCAGCAGTAGTGTCCCTACAACGAAGACCTGCAGAACAGTTCGTTCGACGAGTTTTGCAATCATTGTCTAGCTCCATCGATTGATTTGGTAACGATAGTAGAACCATTCTAACAGACGAGAATGGAATCGGGGTGAATCGGTTTGTGATCTGGGATCGCCCAAAGCTTGGACAGCCCCCCACGTTACAATATCAAGGTGGCTTCACCTTCACTCAAGGCACTCTATGTTTGCCAGTCCTGCGGCCTGCGGAGTCCCAAGTGGTTGGGACGGTGCCCAGGTTGTGGGGAGTGGGATGCCCTCTCAGAAGAGCGAGTCCAGAGCCGCCCGGTCGCGGTGGCAGGGGCTCCCCTACATGCCTATCCTGAGATCGAAAAGGATGACTTCAGTCGGATTCCCAGTCGCAATCCAGAGTTCGACCGAGTGCTTGGCGGGGGCATGGTTCCCGGATCCCTCATTCTGCTGGGCGGTGAACCCGGAATCGGCAAGTCCACCCTGCTACTACAAGTTGCCGAGAATCTGTCGCAGGAGGGCCTGCCGGTCCTCTACGTCGCAGGTGAGGAATCAGCGCAACAGATCAGACTGCGCGGAGATCGGCTTGGAATCAAGGGAACCAATCTCTACCTGGTGGCGGAAACCTGCCTGGAGCGGGTGCTCGAGCAGAAGGAGCTTTTGAAGCCAGCGGCGCTGATCATCGATTCCATTCAAACCCTCTACAGCCAGAACCTGGAGTCGATCCCGGGTAGCATCGGGCAGATTCGGGAGTGTGCCTCGAAGTTGCTGACCTTCGCCAAGAATTCGGGCGTCCCGGTCTTGCTGATTGGGCACATCACCAAGGATGGAGCCTTGGCCGGTCCCAAAGCTCTAGAGCACATCGTAGACGTGGTGCTCTATTTCGAAGGCGAGCGACACCGGAACGAGAAGATCATTCGAACCGTCAAGAACCGGTTCGGGCCCGCCAACGAGCTCGGAATATTCGAGATGTCGGGACGGGGCCTTCTCTGTGTCGAGAACCCATCTCAACTCTTTTTGTCCGAACGAGCAGAACAGGTTTCCGGATCAGCAGTCACCTGTGCCATGGAAGGATCACGGCCCGTCCTGGTCGAGATCCAGGCGCTGGTCAGCCAGAGCCACTTCAGCTCTGCTCGGCGTGTCACCAACGGAGTGGACTCGAGCCGGGTGTCGCTGTTGTTGGCCATGTTGGAAAAACGTCTCGGCCTGCACCTCCTGGGAAGTGACGTCTACGTGAACGTTGCCGGAGGTCTATCCCTGACTGAACCCGGGGTGGATCTGGCGATTCTTGCCGCGATCGTGTCCAGTTTCCGGGATCGTCCTCTTCCTGGAAATGCGGTGGTTTTTGGTGAGGTAGGATTGGCAGGCGAGATCAGGGCCGTCGGTTTTCCCCATAGTCGTGTCAAAGAAGCTTCCAATCTGGGTTTCGAGTCGGCGATTCTGCCCAAGAAGAATCTCCCTTTGAACGAGCCCCTGGAGGGTTTTTCGCTGGTTGGAGTCTCCTCAGTTGGGGAATGTCTCGAGCATCTGGACGGTGCCCGGACATGAGGAGCGAATCCAACGACGGCGAGGATAGATGAGGCGGCTTTGATCGGGCTTATCCTGGCGGCCGCTGGAGCTGGCAGCCGCTTCGGTGGAGACATTCCCAAACAATTCAGCCGCATGGGAGATAAACCTCTCTATCTACATGCCCTGGAGCCATTCCTGGAGTTCTTCGAGGAAGCCGTCATGGTGGTTCCTGAGGCGTGGCAGGGAAGGGTTCAAGAACAGATCGAATCGCTTCCCTATCGGGCGAAGCTGCTGTTGCAGGCCGGGGGGCGGGAGCGTCAGGACTCAGTGTACAGCGGGCTGAGACGATTCTCGGATTCGGTCGAGATCGTATTGGTCCACGATGCCGCTCGCCCGTTCGTTTCTCGAGACTTGATCGCTCGTGTCGTTGAGGAGACGCGCCGAGGCGGAGCCTGTCTTCCCGCGGTGCCGCTTCGTGATACGGTCAAGGAGGTATCCTCTCGCCAGGTGGTCAGAACCGTGGACCGCGATCACTTGAGGTTGGCCCAGACTCCCCAGGGATTCGAGATCAACCTTTTGAGGCAGGCTTTGAAGCAGGCTCAGAAGGAAGGTTTTTGCGGCACCGACGAAGCCTCCCTGGTTGAACGTTTGGGCTCTCCTGTCTATGTGGTCCCAGGGGAACCGGAGAATATCAAAGTGACCTGGAAAGAAGATCTGTGATTTGGAGAGTTTTGGTGTGGGCTTAGAGAACAGCTTCCGGATCGGTCTGGGCTACGACTTCCACGCTTTCGAAGAGGGCCGGGAACTCGTACTGGGAGGTGTGCTGATACCGTACGATCGTGGTCTGATCGGCCATTCCGATGCGGACGCCCTGACCCATGCCGTGGCTGATGCCCTGTTGGGAGCAGCAGGTCTCAAGGACATCGGAACCTACTTCCCCGACACCGATCCGCGCTATCAGGGAATCAGTAGCCTGCTGCTTCTGGAAAAGGTGTGTCGGCTGATTCGGGGAAAGAACTACCGGGTCGGCAATATCGACGCCACCATCCTGGCCGAGGCACCGAAGATCCGACCCCATGTAGAAGCCATCAAGGTGAGTCTGGGACGGGTGCTCTACCTAAAGCCGGATCAGATTGGTCTGAAGGCGACCACCATGGAGGGGCATGGACCCGTGGGTCGGGGCGAGGGTCTGGCTGTCCAAGCGGTGGCACTATTGGTGAGAGAAGGATAGGAGTCTGATGAGTTCACTAGACGAGACCGCCCGGGCGGTAGCAAAAGAGGCGGCGCTTGAGGCTGGAAGACTCTTGCGGGACTCCCTGAAGAAGGATTTTCAGGTCTCCAAGAAGGGACCGATCAACCTGGTGACGGAAATCGATTGGGTGCGGCTCTTTTAGAACAGGCGATTCTGGTGCCGTCGAACGCAAGATGGACCTCTCTTACTATGGGAGCGGCGAAGGCATTTTGGGGTTGGGTAGTTGGGTGGGGCAGAACAATCTGACACGGAAGAC
>JAKZYH010000019.1:0-6055 GCA_047514575.1 Acidobacteriota bacterium
GCCTCTATTTTGGTCGCTCCAGCAGGTCGAAGAGCAGCGTTGTGTTGGATTACGATCGTTTTTTTTATCCCCTCGATACTGTCAGACAGTGGAATCGGATGTACGGGAGTCGGGGTTTTCTCCAATATCAGTGTGTCATTCCCGCCGAGCAGAGCCTGGACGCCTTGACCGCGGTTCTGAAGCAGCTGCGGAGCAGCCGATGTACTTCCTTTTTAGGTGTGCTCAAGCGCTTCGGACCTGGGAACGGCTACCTCTCCTTTCCTCTGAAGGGGTTTACCCTGAGCCTGGATTTTCCGATGAGAGGAGAGCGTCTCTTAAGCTGTCTGGAGCAGGTAGACGATCTGGTTATTCGCCACGGGGGAAGAGTCTACCTGGCGAAAGACGCGCGTCTTTCTCCCCGGTCGTTTCGCCAGATGTATCCCGAGTTTCCCAGCTGGCAGCAAATCAAGTGCGAGGTTGACCCGTCCAACCGTTTCTCTTCTGATCTATCGCGGAGACTGGAGTTGACGGCCTGAGAAAAAGCGATGGACTCCTAGGCGGCGAATCATCATGAGTCGGATTCTGATCCTGGGGGCCACCTCGCCGATCGCCAGGGCTCTGGCGTGGGAGTTTGCGAGTCGAGGCGATGAGCTCTACCTGGCGGGACGCGATCGCGAAGAGATCCAACGCCTCGCAAACGACATCACGATCCGATTCGGAACTGCCTGCCAGACCGGTTACCTGAATGCCCTGGACTTCGAGTCTCATCCCGCCTTTATCGCCTCGGTCCTGGAGCAGCTGGAGCGGTTGGATGGAGTTGTTTTCGCGATTGGACACACGGGAGATCAACCCGGTGAGAGTATGGATCCGGCGCTAGCCCTGAGAATCGTGGAGATCAACTACACTTCTGCCGTGTCGCTACTGGCTCCACTCGCCAATTATTTCGAAGAGCAAGGTCGTGGTTTTCTCATGGGTATCTCCTCGGTGGCGGGGGATCGCGGGCGCAGAAGCAACTATGCCTACGGTGCCTCCAAAGGAGCGCTGAGTCTCTATCTCGAGGGATTGAGACATCGACTGGACCGGCACGGCGTGGCTATCCAGACCCTGAAGGTCGGCTTCGTGGACACCTCGATGACCTACGGTAAGAAGGGCCTGTTCTTGGTGGCTTCTCCCGAGAAAGTGGCCCGTCTGGCCTACGCCACCAGGTCCAAGCCTGGGGTCTACTATCTTCCCAGCTTTTGGCGTCTCATCATGCTGATAATTAGACTCATCCCGGAAAGGCTGTTCAACCGGATGGATCTCTGAGCATGAAAGAGTTGGTAACAGTTACGTCAAGGCTGAGAAAGAGTCCATGAAGGAGTTCTTGCGCTTACTGCGTCCCTACCAGTGGGTCAAGAACGGATTTGTTTTTGTAGGCTTCCTGTTCGCTAAAGCCTGGCATGACCCCGACCTGACACTGTCGGTGGTTCTGGCGGTTCTGGCTTTTTCCCTGGTTTCCAGCAGCGTCTACATCCTCAACGACCTGGTCGATCGGGAGCGAGACCGTGCCCATCCGAAGAAGCGAAATAGACCACTGGCCGCGGGAACCGTTCAGCCGGGCTCGGCCGTGGTGGTCTTGATCGCAGTCGGCATCGCTGGACTCGCTCTCGGCGTCTGGGTTTCCCCAATTGTCTTTGGTCTGCTTCTAACCTACGCCGCCCAGAATGTTCTCTATACCTACCGGCTCAGGCAGGTGGCCATTTTGGACGTTTTCGCTATCGCGTCCGGCTTCATGCTGAGAGTTCTGGTCGGAACCGTAGGGGTGGGCATTCCTCCCTCCAAGTGGCTGCTACTGTGTGCCATCATGTTGGCACTCTTCCTGGGCTTCGCCAAGAGACGGGCGGAGCTATTGAGGACCGGAGATGCCCCGGATCTCTCCCGGCAGGCGCTACAGCACTACCGGGCCGAAACCCTCGATGCCTTCATCAGCGTCACTGCCGCCGCCACCCTGGTCACGTACGCCATGTATACGGTTGACGCCGAGACCGTTCAATCTCATCAGACAGAGGCGCTGATCTATACCGTGCCCATAGTCACCTACGGTTTGTTTCGATACCTCTTTCTTTTGCATCACCAAGATGTCGGTGAAGATACTGCCGCAGACCTGCCTCGCGATCCTCATATTCTTGTTGCGATCCTGGTTTGGTTGGCGGCCGTCCTTTTGGTCCTCGGCTAACCTCTGCCTTTTCCTCTGCCCGTTAGTCGCACCTCGTCTTTCCGTTTGTCAACACCGGAGTGACCGATGGAGTGCGAGTCTCACCAGAAGCTGCTGCCCACTCCTGATCACGTGAGTCGAGAGCATTGATTCAAACCAATAGATGCATGTCGGGGCAGAGGCAAAGGCAGAGGAGTGACGAGTCAGTCAGGAATCTCCAGATCGGGGTTCTGCCGGACATAGTTTGCCTGGCGAACGCCGAAGTCTTCTTGAAGCTGGATCGATAGACCCCCATCGATGACCAGGGAGTGCCCTGTGATGAAAGAGGCCTCTTCAGAGCAGAGAAAGACGGCTCCGTTAGCGATATCGACCATGGTACCCACCCGCCTCAAGGGGTACTGGTCGGCAAAGAAACGTAGGCCCGAGGGGTTCTCCTCCCACCTCGCCCGCAGCCGCTCTGTGACCATGTGGCCTGGCAGGATCGCATTGATGCGGATGCCATCGGGTCCGAATTCAGTCGCCATTTGTCGAGTAATACCAATGGCGGCGGCCTTGGCGGTTTCGTAGACCATCAGCCCGGGGGCCATGAGCAATCCATGGACCGAGGAGATGTTGACGATGCTGCCGCCGCCCACCTTCTTCATTTCCGGAATGGCATACTTCGCGCCTAGATAGATTGCCTTGACCAGGATATCCATACCCTGCTGCCAGACTGTTTCGGGTACATCCAGTGCCCCTCCACTTCCCGCGGAGCTCACCTCGAACGCATTGTTGACGAGGATGTCCAATCGGCCCCACTGCTCGATTGCCCCTTCGACCGCCTGGTGGATGTCCGCACCCTGGGATACATCGGTGCGGAGGGCCAGTGCGACTCCGCCGGCTTCCCGGATTCCAACGACGTTGGCTTCGGCGGTGTCCAGATCGATGTCCGCTATCAGGACCCTGGCGCCCTCCTCAGCCAATCGCCTGGAAATCGCTCCGCCCAGACCCTGTGCACCTCCGGTCACAATCGCGACTTGATCCTTCAATCTCTGCATCCTCTTTACCTCGCTTCTTCGATTGTGACGCTAGGGGAGATTGTGCGTCACTGCGTGGGGAAGAGTTGTCCAGCTCTCTCCTCAGAACTTGGGTCCATGTTGCTGAAGAGTCACGTCGTTCGTGGCTCCGTCGGATCGACGAGGGTTGATGGTGGGCGATTGAATTTGCTGCTTGTCATTTGGAGCTTGTTTGTATCTTGTACCTTGGGATTTCCGAAGTTTCACGTCAGCCCCGGCCATTCCTCCCCGCTCCTGGCCTGGGCTTCGCGGAAGGCCTGGCGGATTTGTCTGTTGACTTCGTCTGGAAGCGGACCTTCTTCCACCGCGGCTAGATTGGCCTTCGCATTTTCTAGGCTTGTAGTGCCTGCGATGGCGGTGTGAACACCCGGTTGAGAGACGGTGAAGCGAAGCGCGATTCGAGGCCACAGCTGCTGCGGGTCTCCTTCGAATCCCAAGCGAGCGGGAGTGAGACCGCTGGCCAGGAGTCTCTCTTTGTAGGTCCGGGAGTAGTTTACGTAGATTCCTTTTTGCTCAGACAGCTCCTTCCAGGCGGCGTTCGCGATCGGCCGTTTTGCGAGGACACCGATATCGTTTTCCCTGGCCGTGGGCAGCACCTTTTCGATATTCGCCTGATCGCAGATACTGACAGACGTCTGGATCACCGAGACCTCGCCGATACCTGCGGCGTAGGCGGCTGCCTCGTTGTCGCCGGAGTAACCCAGAAAACGAGTCTTGCCGGCGTCCCGAGCCTTTACCAGAGCGTCTATGACGTCACCCTGCTCCAGCGTTGCCAGGCTACAGGAGTGCAGGAGCAGCACGTCGATGTGGTCGGTCCGGAGCCGCTTCAGGGCTCGCTCCACCGTCTGAGCGATGAGATCTGCCGACCATTCGCTGGCTGATGTGCCATCGACTTCATGGCCGCATTTCGTGACCAGGACGTAGTCATTCCTCCGATGTCCTATGGCCCTGCCTACTAGCGGTTCCGAGCCTGGATAACAGGCGGCAGTATCGACCAGGTTCAGCCCTGAGTCGAGCAAGCCGTTCAGAAGATGGGTGACGCTGCTGATCTCCTCGTCCAGATAGCCGATCGGTGCAGCTCCGAAACCGAGCGGTGAGACCCGCAAGTTGGTTTTGCCGAAGCGTCTTTGTTCCATGGCTTTCCATTCTAGCAAGGACATCGTGTGGACATCGACAAGTCGTAGTCAGGTGGTATTCTGAACGGGTCTGCCACTGTCCCCGAGGCGACAGATTGAGGGTGAGTTTTGCAGCAGTATCTTGACCTGCTAGAGCACATTCTGGGCCGTGGCTACCTGAAGGATGATCGTACGGGAACCGGCACCCGGAGCGTTTTCGGATACCAGATGCGTTTCGATCTGTCCCAGGGGTTCCCGCTGTTGACCACCAAGTCACTTCACCTGCGTTCAGTGATCCATGAGCTGCTCTGGTTTCTCGCCGGAGACACCAACGTCCGCTACCTGAACCAAAATGGGGTCAAGATCTGGGACTCCTGGGCGGATTCAGAAGGTGAACTGGGTCCGATCTATGGCTATCAGTGGCGGTCCTGGCCGACCTCGGATGGAAGACACGTCGATCAGATCTCCCAGGTCGTGGAACAGATCGAGAAGGATCCCGAATCTCGTCGCCACATTGTCTGTGCTTGGAATGTGGCCGATGTCGAAAAGATGAAGCTTCCTCCCTGCCACACGTTGTTTCAGTTCTACGTGGTCGAGGGGGCTCTCTCTTGCCAGCTTTACCAGCGTAGTGCAGATGTTTTTCTTGGCGTTCCCTTCAACATTGCGAGCTATGCTCTTTTAACTCTGATGGTGGCGCAGGTGTGTGGCCTCCGACCCGCCGAGTTCGTCCATACTTTCGGGGATGTCCATCTCTATCTCAACCACCACGATCAAGCCCGGGCCCAACTGACTCGCAGACCCAGGGAGCTTCCGCTGATGCGGCTCAATCCCGAAGTCCAATCAATTTTTGATTTCAGCTACGAGGACTTCACCCTGGAGGGTTACGATCCTCATCCGCACATCAAGGCCCCGATCGCGGTATGAGGTGCTCGATCATTGTGGCGATGTCGGAGAACCGGATCATCGGGCGGGACGATCAACTCCCCTGGAAACTGCCTGCCGACCACAAACGCTTCAGGAGTCTGACCCTGGGCCACCACCTGCTCCTGGGCCGGAAGACCTTTGAGTCGATCGGTCGTCCGCTGCCCGGACGCAAGATAGTGGTGATTACCCGCCAAAGCGACTTCTCTTCGCCAGGAGTCCTGGTGGCGCACTCACTCGACGGCGCCTTGGAGCTGTGCCAGGGGGATGATGAAGTATTCATAGGTGGGGGAGCCGGGATTTATCAAGAAGCGTTGGCGTTGGCAGACCGGATCTATCTAACCGTGCTTCACCAGAAGTTTGAGGGCGATACGCTCTTTCCGGCCTACGACAGCTCCGACTGGCGCGTCACCGAGAGGGAAGATCACGGCCCGGATCAGAAGAATCTCTATCACTACACCTTTCTGACATTGGAAAGAAAGCAGGAATACAAGTTCCAAGATACAAGATACAAACAAATCACAAGCACCAAGAACCAAACCAATCCGGAGTAACTCTGGAGTCAGCGCTGCTCCCAATTGCGTACCAGTCCCAGCCGCTCTAACTCTAGCCAAAAATATTTGAAGTTTTGATTCTCACCGATCGGACATGAAACGGTCGGCAGCATTGTGGCCCTTTCCAGGAGGCCGCTTCAGCGGCCTGGCGCGCAGCGTATTAGACCCGGTGTTTACGCCGGGGTCAGCAGCTTCTCCTCCCTCCCCTGAGGGCCGTTTACGGTCCTTCTCGAGCGG
>JAKZYH010000020.1:0-5946 GCA_047514575.1 Acidobacteriota bacterium
TTTTGATGTCGCCGCTTCTTCTTCCCCATTGCCATGAGCCCATTTTATTGCCTGCACCTGACTAACGATCAGCGACTTTCACCACGGGCTGCTAGGGGGGAACTGGGAACCCACCTGGCAACCGAAAGGGCCAGACTGGAAACCCTCCGCCTAAGGGTCAAGCGTCCAGCTCAGGTAGCGCTGAGGCCTGCCGTGACGGCCCGGCCGGGGTCGGAGAGCAGGGCGAATCTACGAGAGGGTTGCCTGGGAACATGGGAGATCCCGAAACCTCCCGGGGCGGGTGCTCCGGGTACCGAAGGCGAAGGAAACGAAACCGGAGGGAAGGGTGAGGGAAGTCTTAGGCAGCGTAAATAAATAAAGGTAGCATTTCACCATTTAGTTGGAGCTATTCGAACGCTTTTCGTGCCCTGCCGCAACCCCGACCGCGCTGGCAGCAGAGGCGCCGAAGCCGGTCTTCTGGAAGAAGACATGTAGAAGAGCGGATGCTCCGCCGGCAAGGGCTTTCAAGAAAGTACGTCTCTGGTCTTTGGATTTCCACATAGTTACCTCCCTAGCTTAGACTGTTCAGGCAATCACTGGAGACCAATCTTCTTCGGAGTCTCGCTCCAAGGACGAAGCTTCAAGTCAAAACGGGCGGCCACTCCTCAGGGTGGATGAAGACGCTAGACAAAGACTGCCCAGCGGGCTAGTCGATGTCGCTGGTTGGCTCAACCTGGTCGTATCGGGTTGATACGCCCTTGTCCAGGATCCGCTTTACGGCGGCAGCGAACTGCTGTAACTGGTCGGCAGGCGGTATTCCTTCCTTTTTTAGCCTTTCCTTAAACTCCTGAAAGAGCCATCCATCCTGTGGCCCGTGGGGAAACTCGAAGGTCTTGCTGTCAAGTTGGGGAAGCTCGCTCACTCCGAAGTATTGGCCCTCCAGAGTGAAGCCCTCCAAATCGTTCGTTCCTTTGCCCAGGACCTCTCCGGTGGCAACGTAGTGCTCCATCACCGCCCTCATCCCGAAGCGCTGTATGGGGCAAACCTTCATGCACACACCGCAACCCTCGAATCTTGCCATCACGGGACGACAGCGGTCGTAGGTAATCTTGTTCTTGTGCACACCCCGCCACCACACCTGTTCCTTGACTAGCGCACGCGCGGGACACCGCTTGACGCACACCTGACATTTCTGGCAGAACTTGTGGATCCCGTAGTCTACCGGCTTATCGTAGGTCACGGGTGCATCCGTAGTGACGATCGCCAGCCGACATCTGGACCCGAAGTTCGGCGACAGCAGCTGCCCGTTAGCTCCCAACTGCCCTAGGCCGGCGTTGACAAACAGGGGGACGTAGACGATGGACTCGTCACTGGGACTGTGCATCTGAGCGCGGTAGCCCAAAGCCCGGATGTAGTCGATCAGCTCCAGACCGAGGGCTCCGATCTTCTCGTAGGTGCCGAAGTGAGTGTGCTCGGCCTCTATACTGGCGATTGTTTGAGTTTTTTCGTAGTCTTGCTCCATCGCCAGACAGACCGCGTGCGGGTATTTCACCCAGTCCTTCTTGCTGGCGTAGACATACCTTCGGTCCAACCTGGTAAAGCCGACTTCGCCGGCGCCCAGCTCCGAGGCCTTCGTCCTTATTTCCTCTGTCAGGTCTCTTCCTGGGTCCGCCCTTCCCGTCGGCTCAAGATCGCCCGATGACTCCGCCGCATCCACGAAAGGACGGTTTCTTTCGTGGTGATTCTTGTGGAACTCGGTCAGTTCCTCACTCCAGACACTCCATTCCCATTCCCGATCCGCGGACTTCTCGACGAACTGAGCCTCCAGCGGATACACTCTGCTGTAATACGAAACGTCCTTCTCGCGTACGGGTATTCCCGGGACCGTGACAAGGTCCTCGGCAACAGGGATCTCCAGGTCCCCATCTCCGGCGTTTTTTCCCCTTCGCTTGACGATGTGACTGATTGCCTTCGGCATGCAAGGTAACTCCCAAATGTATGTGTTTAGCGCTTCACCCGTGGGGCACTAAAAGGCTTGAGGTCTCCCCTTCAAAATCTGGCCCGGTCTCCACCTGGGTTTTCAGTGATAAAAGCCGGCGTCCGCTTATGATGCTAAAGAATCACCACGCTAAAGTAAGTATATTGCCGTAACCCTGGGGTATCGGTCCGATTATCCTGGTCCTTTCCCGAAGCAGTAGAGGGTGCCTAGAGTCCTGATGTAGATCCGATCGTCGGCAATGGCAGGTGTTGCAAGGCAATCCTCCTGGAAGCGGCTAGTCGCCAGCACTTCCCAGTCTCCTTTCGCCTTCAAGGTGGTGAGGTCACCGTCTTCGCTGACCAGATAAAGCTTGTCTCCGGCTCCCACCGGGGAGGCCCAATACTTACCGATAGCATTCTTCAGTCGACCCTGCTTGAGCACTCGGCCACTGACCGGATCCAGGCTGGTTACGATGCCGCCATCTTTGACCAGGAAGATCACATTGTTGATCAGCAGCGGAGAGGAGGTATTGGGCAGTGCCTTATGGTGGCGCCAGAGCACGTGTGAGTCCGTGAGATCACCGCGGGCGTTATCGGGTCGAATGGCCACCAGACTATTTTCCGGTGACAATCGAGCCCGATAGAATTCCCAGTCCCGCCTGCCCATCACGCCGTCCTGGTCCAGATCCCAGAGTTGCCAAGTACCTTGCTCTCGGATCTTGGGTTCGGGGGACTCCTGAGCTGAGAGCGTGCCGTCCCGGTTGGTATCGTACTGGGACAAGACCTCGTCAAATGGAGGGACCGAACGTCGCGGACCCGGCTCCCAGGCATTGATGTAGATGGTGCCTTTGGAAATGATGGGGACGCACTTTACCTGCCAGGCCATGCGCCGGACCCACCACAGCTTTTCGCCCGTATCCAGACGATACGAAGCAGCCTGATAGGAACCGGGGACGATCACCTGAGCAGGACCTTTTTCGGGCCGGTAGATGGCGGGAGTGGCATAGCCTCGAGTGACCTCTGGGCGATCTGTCCTCCAGCGGATGCTGCCATCCTTCTGATCGACTGCGATCAAGAATGAGCCGGCATCCTGGTCACAGATGAGCAGCAGCGCGCCGTCGGCTAGAATGGGCGACGAGCCGTGACCGTTCCCATTGTTGAAAGGACCCAGAGGTGACCGCCAGCGCTCGCTTCCATCGGGACCATAGGAGAGGATTCCGAAGTCGCCGAAGAAGACGTAGACGTTCTTTCCGTCGGTGACCGGGGTAGAGCTGGCCGGGCCATGAGTCGACTGGAACGGTTCCTCCCGCGGCCGCGGTGCCTGGCGGCGCCAGAGCACCTTTCCGGTTGCTCTGTCCAGACTGATGGTCAGCAGCTTTTTCCCCTCGTAGGCAGTCACGAAGATGTGATCCCGGGAGAGAATCGGAGAAGAGTGTCCAGGCGGCAAAGAGACCTTCCAGATCAGGTTCTCCTGGAGTCCGAACCGCTCCGGCAGATTGCCGGGCTGCACCACTCCCAGGCCTGAGGGGCCCCTGAACTGGCGCCAGTCCGAAGCTGAGGAAGCCCCTATGGCGAGTGGGGATAGAAGAAGAACCAGTAGAGCTAGTAATCTCATGCAGAGCGTAGCTCCATTCCTAGCCTACCGGCATCGGTGACGTCAAGGGCTTTGTCTTGGTGTTCAATTTCACTGCTGTCCGGTTTAAAGTCGAATGATACCAATTGGTTAGCGATTGGGCCTCTTTCATCTTGCAATCTCCTATCTCTAAGTGGTTGAAGAATCGGGATTTGCTCGAACGGAGTAGTTCCGAAAATTGAGGTCAGCTGGTGGCGTGACTGGGTGCCCCTTAGGAGTCTTTGATTTGGGGATGTTTGTTGGGTCAGGCGACGATATCCTAAGGAAGACTGTACAGGAAAGTTGAAACAGCAGAGCTGGAGGCTATCCTGGCACTGTGCCGGATCATCGACAATCAGCACCAGAACACCTTTGCTTCGAGGGGTTTGCTCGGTTATGAAAGATTGGACTCGGTGTCCACCCCCGGAGATCCGCAAGCCCCGGAGATCCGCAGGAGACTGGAAGCGATCGAGGCCGAGATTAGTTCCAATGACGATCGATCATCGATTTGTTCAACGGTGGTTGGCCGACCGACTGCGTCCAAAACTTGAAGGGTGTGACGGGTTGGAAGTGGGATCGATAGCAGCGCGATCTGTGGATAGCCGCGCGACTCCATGAAGCTCGAGCTTGAAGACCTTACCCTGCAGTACGAGGGTAAGCCACCCCTTTTCAAAGGTTTGAATCTGGCCCTGGAGGGCGACGACTTTGTCTTCATCCAAGGCCCTTCGGGCAGTGGCAAGTCCAGCTTTCTGCGGATGTTGAATCGCCTTCAGGAACCCACTTCGGGTCGCATCCTGATCGACGACAAGCCGGCCGGACAATACGACGTAAGGCAATTGCGCCGCCGTATCGGATACGTCCAACAGACGCCCATCATGCTACCGGGCACCGTGCGGGAAAATCTTACCCTGCCGTTCAGATTCAGAATTGCTCACGCTCAAGAATCACCAGAGGATGGAGCGCTGCGGCAGAAAATGAGGGACTATCTGCTCGAAAACATCGATTTGGATGACGATGCCACTCAAACTTCCCTGGGACAGAAACAGCGGATCGCGCTGATTCGCACCCTTTTGGCGAATCCCGAACTCGTCCTGGCTGACGAACCCACCTCGGCCCTGGACGGGCAGTCCAGAAGCATTGTCCAGACCGAACTGGAACGTCTGAGTCAGGAACGGGGCGTCGCGGTCATTCTGGTCACTCATCTTGATTTCCGACTGAAGGGTGCAAAGCCCAGAAAATTCGTGCTTGGTCAGAATGGGCTGCGGGAGGTGGGCCCATGAATCTGATCGAGATCACACCCTTTCAACTCTTCCTCTGTCTGCTCTTTGTGGTCATCGCCGGAATCGGGTCTGCCCTACTCAAACTCGGACTCGAAAAGGACCTGGCCTGGGGCACGGTGCGTACCTTTGCTCAGCTTTTCATGATGGGTTACGTCCTCAGATTCATATTCCAACTCAACAACGTCGTCCTGATTCTGCTGCTCTATGCCTTCATGATCTTCTGGGCTGCTCAGGCCGTCCGGGGACGCGTCCAGGAAGACAGGGTTGCCTTCTTCATCCCAACTTTCCTCTCGATGATTGCGAGTTACATGCTTGTTTCCATTCTGGTTACCGCCGTTATCGTCCAGGTTAAACCCTGGTACACGCCTCAGTACTTCATTCCCTTGGGGGGCATGATCATCGGCAATGCTATGAACGCCATCACCCTCGCGTTGGATCGTATGTTCTCCGATTTCCGCCGGCAGCGTGATGAAATCGAGCTTGCGCTCAGTCTGGGTGCCTCCTACCAGGAGGCCAGCCATTCGGCCACACGTGACGCGATCAAGGCGGGCATGATTCCATCGATCAACGCCCTCATGACCGTTGGGCTCGTCTCCTTGCCCGGCATGATGACCGGCCAGATTCTGGCTGGTTCCGACCCTCTCGTCGCTATCAAGTACCAGATCATAGTGATGCTCATGATCGTCGCCGCTACGGCGATCGGATCCGTCATGGTTGCTCACGTGGTTCGACGGCGATGTTTCACAAGAGCACACCAGATGATCATCTGATTCGGTCAGGAGAGGGGCCTTGCTGCTAGAAATGCGATTGTATGGCGTTGGATTTCTCGCCTCGGACTCCGCTAGTATCAGAGAGAATTGATCCTCTCATTGGGAAGGAACGCTGTAGTCGGAAACCAGCTAGGAGTTAAACTGAAGTTCCTTTGTGTTGGGGGCAGAAAAGTGCCATGATTTCAAAGGGATAGGTGCGATAGGGAGTGCAGCGCTCTGCCTACACTCCAATGGTCTCCAGAAGATTGCTGCTTGGCGCTAGGTGTGGTGAGGATCTCGAAGGTGGGGGCCTCAGGGCCGGCGCTGCGGACCCGACACAGGTTGCGGG
>JAKZYH010000021.1:0-7832 GCA_047514575.1 Acidobacteriota bacterium
GGTCGAGGCCCCGTGTAGGCGCAGTTGACCAGGATATCGAGGCGGCCAAAGCGCTCTGCCACCTCGTCGACGACGTCGCGATTGCTGGCTTCGCTGCCGATGTCGAGCTGCAGGCCCAGGTGGTCGGGGCCGAGTTTTCGAGCCGTTTCCTTACAGTGATCCAGGTTTCGTGAGGCAATCGCTACTCTTGCACCAGCCTCGGCCAGCGACTCGGAAATAGCGGTTCCCAGGAGACCTGCGCCCCCTGTCACCAATGCTCCTTGGCCGCTCAGGTCGAACAATTGTTGAACAGTTTTCATGTTTTGAGTCTCCTCTTGAATCAGGCCGCGAGCGATCCGAGATGACGATCGGTCATCAGTCGACTACTTGAAGCGGAAAGAGTACAGATCGGCGTCTTTGATCAGGAAGCGCAGTCGAATCGATTGGCCCGCGAGCTTGCCTACTTCGGGTCCTTTGTCCCAGGAGACGACTTGATCGATCTTGTCGCCATAGAGCTCCACCGAGTTGGCCAGGCTGTGGCCGCTGAGGGGCGCTCCCTCGGAGTCCAGAATCTCGACTCGGAGACCACCGGCTGCCGAGGTGGAGTAGTTGACGATCAGCCGGCTTCCCTCAAACCGTAGAGGCTTGGTCAGAACCTCTCCACCCTGGTAGGGGGCGTTGACCGATACAAAGCCATCGGTTCTTAGAACACCCCTCCGTAAGTGGAGTGACGGAAGGCGAAAGTGCCGCAGCACATAGAGTGCTATTTCGGTGGGCCCAGCAGCTACGAGTCCCCTCGCCACATAGTTGTTGCGGTCGGTCCAGTTGAGCGGGTCAGGACCCGGTCGAACGAAGGCCTCCAGATACCTTTTCCAGTGTAGGCCGTCCCTGCTCACCATGAACACAGAGTCCGAGAGTCCCTTCCCACGGAGCCGATCGTAGACCTTGGGAAGCTCCGAATGACGAAAAGGCATGAAGCGCTTGGGGAATGCCAGATAAAGGTGAGGCGCCCTGAAGTAGGGTATCGCGGAGAAGGTGTAGAGTTGATCCGGAGGGGCATCGCCCATATCGATCCATTCGGGATAGGACCAGTTGAGGAAATCGGTTGAAGTCGATCGTCGAACGCTACGGATCCTTTCGCTACGACCAGGAGCCAGATACATGTCCCGGATGTAGGCAACATACTTTTTCAGGAGGGGATCCCAGAAAATGATGTTGTGGCTGTCGAAGCCGTTGATCATGGGTTTATGGGTGATGCTGCGCAGAATCATCGGCTTTTGAGCCTTGGGTTTCCAGTGCACTCCGTCGGCGGAAACGAGGGCGTAGAGCCCTCGATTGATGCCGCCCACGCCCTTGTAGCGCTCCGAAGCCAGCGCATCCGGGTTGGCGTCACGAAAAGCGTAGAAGTTGCTGACGGGACTTCCCCAGTCGCCCTCTTCGCCGGTGAGGATGATATTGTTTTCTTTGCTGCCCTCGTACTCGTACAGGCCCAATTTGGGGCGGATCCAGTTGATGCCGTCCTTGCTTTCCGCATAACAGGTGTTCATCAACCAGCCTTCGCCGCTGGCGGGAGTATCTCCGCCATCGACACAGCGGTAGTACATGCGGTAGATGTCTTCGTCCTTGAATACCGTGATGTAGTGGTTTCCTGGTCCCTCCCAGTCTGCGTCGAATTTCAACACCGGCTCGGAAAGCTGCGGTCGATGCAGCTGCAGGGACACACCGTTCATGTTATCGATGAGGTACTCGTCCACGAAAAGCTCCAGGCGGGAACCAATGTCGACTGTCTCGGAAGGGCTCGGCGGCCCGCCTTGTACGGAAAGAGTCGCACTAAGGAAAAAGATGGCTCCCGTGAAAGCGCGCAAGGATCTGAGAGTAGGGGGTCTTGGCAAGTCTATATGGGGGCACTTCGTAGTGAGCCTATCTGCTTTCATGACGGGACGACTCCTTTCCTATATGTGTGCTGAACCTCATTTTCTGGATGGCAACGGAAGGCCGGATGTCACCTGGGCCGACCGTGATTGGGGCCTTTGCCGGAACGATGATGTGCTTTCGGAGCTGGAGAGTCAAACGGGCCAAAACGGGGTACGGTCCGTGGGAATCTTCCCGGCTGGCTGGTAGTATACGGACCAATGCCGTAGGCCGCAGCACTGTTGTAAGCAGGAGAAGGCACACATGACGCGATGTTTCTTGATGGCAGTTCTTCTGGGTCTTCCGTTCCTCGTAGCTTGCGGCGAACCACCGCATTCGGAGGGGGAGGGCGAGGCTCGATACACCCTGGCCGTCATCCCGAAGGGGACGACTCATGAATTCTGGAAGAGTATTCATGCGGGAGCCATAAAGGCCACCCGGGAGCTCTCCGAGTCAGGTCCCCAAGTCGAAATTCATTGGAGCGGACCGCTCCGGGAGGATGACCGGGAACAGCAGATTCAGGTAGTGGAGAGCTTCATCAGCCGTGGAGTTGATGGAGTGGTCCTTGCCCCCTTGGACGAACACGCGCTGGCACGCCCAGTGGAGGAGGCAAAGCAGGCAGGGATTCCCACCGTCATCATTGATTCAGGACTCGTCTCCGAAGCCATCGTCAGCTTCGTAGCCACCGACAACAGAAAGGGTGGAGAACTTGGCGCTCGGCGACTTGGCGAGCTATTGAAGGGGAAGGGCAAGGTGATCCTCGTGCGTTACCATGAGGGTTCTGCCAGCACCCACAACCGGGAAGAGGGATTCTTGGCCGTCATGGAGTCGGAGTTTTCTGGTATCCAGGTCATCTCATCCGACCAGTATGCGGGTGCCACGCGGGACACTGCCAAACGAACCGCAGAAAATCTCCTCAATCGTTTTGGAAATGAGATCGATGGGATCTTCTGTCCCAACGAATCGTCTACCGCGGGCATGCTCTTGGCATTGCAGGACTTTGGAAAGGCTGGCAAGGTCAGTTTTGTGGGGTTCGACTGCAACGAGACCTTTATCGAGGCCTTACGCCGCGCGCACCTCAATGGGGTCGTAGTGCAAGATCCCTTGAAGATGGGCTATCTGGGTGTAAAGACCATGGTCCAGCACTTGAAGGGAGAGTCTGTGGAGTCAAGGGTCGATACCGGCGTGGCGTTGATAACGGCGGAGAATCTGGATGATCCGCAGATCCAGGAGCTGATCCGGCCTCCCCTGGATGAATACCTCAAATAGCCCTGTGACACCCGTCCTTCGGCTATCCGACATCAGGAAGCGGTTTGGTCCCACGGTGGCTCTCGCGGGCGTCGACCTGGACCTCTGGCCCGGTGAGGTCCACGCACTAATTGGCGAGAACGGGGCCGGGAAAAGCACGCTGATGAATGTGGTGGCCGGCGCATTCCCTCCAGATTCAGGCGAGATGCAGCTAGCCGGAGAACCCTACGAGCCCTCCTCTCCCCGCAGTGCACGTCGTCAAGGCGTCGCCTTCATCCATCAGGAGCTGTCGCTGTTCCCCCACCTGACCGTATGGGAGAACATCCTGATGGGCATCGAAACCGCTCCCTTGGGATGGTTGGACAAGGAGTCCTGCCGGCGTCGGGCCGGAGCCTTGCTCGACAACTTTCGGCACCCGGAGATCGAACTGGATAGGCCCTTACTGGAGCTGTCCATTGGAGCGCGGCAGGTGGTGGAAATATGCCGTGCACTGGCCCTCGAAGCCAGGATCATTCTCATGGATGAGCCCACTAGCTCGCTGCAGCGCTCAGACGTGGATCGACTCTTTAGCTTGATTCGCAGGCTCGGCGATGAGGGTATAAGCGTGATCTACATCAGCCACTTTCTAAACGAGGTGCGCGAGGTTGCGGATCGATGTACGGTTCTGAGGGATGGGCGCAGCGTTTCCACTGGCGAGCTGAGTTCGACCCCGGAGGAGAGTCTGATCACCTCCATGGTGGGAAGACCGGTTCAGAATCTTTTTCCTCCGCGTGAGTTCCAAGCCTCTGGCGAATTGGCATTGGAAGTCAGGAGTCTCCAGGTGCCTCCAACACTCATTGATGCTAGCTTCAAGCTGCATCGGGGCGAGATATTGGGGATAGCGGGACTGACGGGTTCTGGGAGGACCGACATGGTCCGCGCTCTTTTTGGTCTCGAATTACCCCGATCTGGTGAGGTGCTGGTCCGAGGAAAGAAACGGTCCCCTGAGTCGTTTACTCCTCTGAAATCAATTCGAGCCGGAATCGGATACCTGAGTGAAGATCGAAAAGAAGAAGGGTTGGCCTTGAGCCTCTCCTCTGCGTACAACGTTACCGTGACCCGGCTGGGATCTTGCGCCAGCTTCAGCTGGATCAGGGAGGGTGTCCAGCACCGTCAAGCCCTGCAACAGATGAAGCGTGTAGGGGTCAGGGGAGGAGGACCAGCAGATACGACCTGGGCTTTTTCCGGGGGGAATCAGCAAAAGCTTGTCCTGGCGCGTTTACTCCATCAGGATGCGGATATCTTCCTCCTGGACGAACCTACTCGTGGGATCGACATCGGCAGCAAGGTTGAGATCTATCGCATCATCAGCCAGCTTGCAGTCTCGGGCAAGGCGGTCTTGATGGTGAGCTCCGACCTCGCGGAGCTCTTTGGCCTGTGTCACCGGCTGGCCGTGATGGCTCAGGGGAGGCTAGGTCCAGCCCGACCAGTCGGAGAATGGACTTCCGAGGCTGTCCTGGGGGCTGCCCTGGGAACAGGTCGATCCCAATTTGCCGGACAACGCGATGCAAAGCTCTAGAAACCACTTCCTCGCGTTCCTCGCGCGAGCGGGCCCAGCGGTGGGCCTCGTCCTGGTAGTCGTGGCCTTCTCTCTGCTCAGTGATTCGCCGGGCCAGTACCTTTCTGTTCTTAACCTGAGGATCATTCTCTCCCAGACCGTCATCGTGGCGCTGGGGGCTCTAGGGATGACACTCATCATCATTAGTGGGGGCATCGACCTGTCGGTAGGATCAGTCATCGCTCTCTCAGGAGTGATCGCGGCACTAGGGATACGCGAGGGGCTGTCTCCTGAGCTGGCGGTATGTCTGGGGATTTTCAGTGGCTTGCTGGTGGGCTTCGTCAACTCCCTGGTCATCACTCGGCTCAGGGTGGTGCCCTTCGTTGCCACGCTGGGTATGTTGGGGGTGGCTCGCGGACTGGCCAAATGGCTTGGCGACGAGCAGACGGTCAACGTGCCCCCGACTTGGGTCGACAAGCTGGCAGTGACATTCCCAGAGCCGTCTTGGATCATCGTTGCTCCCGCCGTCTGGATCACACTTGCCTTGGCGGTGTTCATGGCGATCGTCCTCAACCGTACGGTCTTCGGCAGGAGGGTCTTTGCTTTGGGGTCCAACGAGAAGGCCGCTCGTGCCTGCGGTCTCCGGACCCGCCACTTGAAGTGCTGGATCTACAGTGTCTCCGGACTGTTCTTCGGCATGGCGGGAGTGACCCAGCTGTCACGGTTGCGCCAGGGCGACCCCACCGTGGCCATCGGCACGGAACTAGACATCATCGCCGCGGTCGTCATCGGTGGAGGCAGTCTGAGCGGGGGGCAAGGAGGGATCCTGGGATCCATGGTCGGGGCCCTCACTATGGCCCTGCTGCGAAACGGATGTCAGCAGATGGGGTGGCCCAACTACCTCCAGGAGATCATTGTGGGTGTGGTCATCGTTCTCGCTGTTTCGCTAGATGTGGTTCGCACCAAACGGCGGGGCGCGGGGAAGCGATTCTGGTCCAAATCCGATCCAGCCGATAAGAAAGAATGAACAGTGATAGTCGGCACCCGATTCCGTCTTTCAAGGCTTCCCCTGTCCTAAACCCATCGCGGTTCGATTTCGATACCGATACCGATCCCGATTTCGATTTGGATGACGTGGCCCCGCTAACTTTGTTTAGCGCCTGGGCTCTACTGCCTCCTATCGAAATCGGTATCGGTATCGGTATCGAAATCGACATCCGAACCTCCATAAATCAGTGGAGCTTCCTCGATGCAGTATTCTCTTCCACCCAATCGACTAAGCAGAGCGGCCATCCGATCCAGTTCGACTTTCCGCTCAGCGCTCTCTCGTTCATTCAGGGCTTTCCCGACGACCAAGACATCCTGGATCGCCGCACATTCGAATATTGAGCCTTGCGCGATCTCGAAATACCGCCGCCGATCGGCGGCCGCCGTCTTCCCGCTGTCTTCCGCGATGTTCAGCGGGATCGACTGGCTGGCGCGAAAGCCACTGGTCCCGCGCAGGTCGATGGACTCCGGTCAGACTTTCGGCCTTCTCATAGACCCATGCCATGTAGCCTATGAGCTATTGCAAATGAACTGACCAACGTATCCCCAACACGGGGTAGGTAGGCGTTTAAACCTCATCGCCCGCGCTGCAGTGCGATACACCAGGAGACGACAGCCTCACGAATTGTAGCTGAGACTCACTCGAAGCTGATTCAACACCGCGGGCTCCGCCGGGTCTCCCTGCGAGGGCGGGTTCAGGATGACCTCGAAGGTGTTGCTTCCCTTCCGGAGGCTCGTAGTCTCGAACTCAGTCCAGCGGTTCTCCTTGCCGTCGATCGGAGTCGGCATTAGCCTTTCTCCGGAGAGGGGCACCCCGTTGATCTTCCACTGGATTCTCTTCGCGCTGACTCCCTGCTTCCAGCCGGTCTGGAAGGTGACCTTGCGCGCACTCTCAGGACGGTCGGGAATATCCAGCGTGAGCTTGGCTCGAGCAGGGCCTGACTGGCAGGTCAGGGCCAGTGGCAGCTGTCCCGGCCAGGTGCTGGAGTTCAGGTAGCCTACCTTTTTCCGGTTGGGATCGACTCGGTAGAGCTTGTCTCGCTGAGCCAGCAGCTTGGGATCTCCAATCTCATGGAGACAGCCGTAGTAGGTTGATCTGAGAAGGTTGAAGAAGTAGATGCCATCGACCCCGGCGTCCCAGCAGCGGTAGGCGGCGCCGCGGATGGCTTCCAGCTGCTCGAAGAGATGCATCCAGCTGAGTCCTCCGTAGACGGGGATGTCGTGCTGGCGCCCCAAGCGGACCCAGTCCCCGAGGGGGTAGGTGAAGGGAGCGCTCCCAAATCCAGCGATCAGCAGGTCGATCCATCCCTCTGCCATCCAGGTCTCGGGGTCCAGGCCGACCGACCGTGATAGTTCGGGAGAGTCGGGAACCCGAGTGGCGAGTAGAATCGGTCGACCCCGTTTCTTGCCATTGGCCCTAAGCCGCCGGTGAATCTGACGAATGAAGTCGTTCATGATCGGCGTGTTCTGGCGCTCCTCTCCGTAGCGGAAGATCAGGGGATGACGTCCCCAGTCCAATTCGAATCCGTCCAGATCGTAGCGGCGGCAGGCCTCGTCGATGACACCCAGATAGTGCTTTCGCACCTCGGCGTGAGCGAAGTCGAAGGCGGGCCAGGAGAAGGCCAACGGGCCCAGGGCACTGTTTCGAAACTGATCGATGAGTCGGCCGCCCTCGGTGTGTCCCCAATACACCAGGAGGTCCTCGAAGGGGTGCTCCGGCTTCTTCTTCTGGATCCAGGGAAGAAAGTCTTGATCGAATACCTCCGGGCTGAGGCGTGCCTGTAGCAGATCAAGATGTTCCAACTTGAAGCGTGACCAGTATTTCTCTCCCGGGTAGACCGCCGCATGAACGTCGTTCATTCGCATGGAATAGAGGAATTCCATCTGGTTGGTGTGGCAAAAATCGACCACGTGTTTCAGCGGATCGGGACCCAGGGCCCGGGTGTTTTCCGAGGGGAACTCCCAGTTGGCGAGATCGAGAAAGGCACAGTAGCTGACGCTGTCGACCTGGGTTCCTTTGAGGCCCTCCATGCGTCGGGAGAGGAACTGCTCGACCGACTCAAATTGTTGGGGCCAGCCCGGGCGCGGAAAATCCAGGGCTACCTTGGAC
>JAKZYH010000022.1:0-3991 GCA_047514575.1 Acidobacteriota bacterium
GCGGCTCTGTCGGATCGCCGAGGGTTGATGGTGGGCGATCGTTTGGAACTTGATGCTTGTGATTTGGAGCTTGTTTGTATCTTGTACCTTGGATTTCCGCAGTTTCAGCTTAGCAGCTGCGCGATTCGGTCGCCTACAATCTCGGCTTCCCCGGGCTGCAGTGTCCACACCAGGACTTCCAGCTCTTTCTCTTCCCAGGGACGCGCCTCGATTGGCGGATCTTCTGTTCGAAGCTTCTGGAGTACCTGGTCGCGATCAACCCTGACCTTGTCCTGATCCCATCCGATATGCAGCTGCGGGGAACGGTTCGCAATCTCGGGAACGAAGCGGGTAGCTCGCACGCCGGGTATCTTCTCTACACGTTTTGAAATGAGTTCAACTTGATGCTCCCACTCCCGCCAGTCGCCTCTATGATCCCGCTGGAGATAGGATTCGAGAGCAACCATCATGGCCAGCATCTCTTCTTTGTTGACTTTCATCCCGCGGCCGATGGTGTTGGCATGGGGCAGTCCGTTGAGTCTGGCTGCGCCGATCAGATCCTTGCGTCCCAAGAGAAGACCGGTGCTCTGCGGCCCTCGCATCGCTTTGCCTCCTGAGAAGGTCACCAGGTCGTAACCCATTTTGAGGAACTTGAACAGATTATCGACAGGAGGGACATCGGCTGCACAGTCGATGAACGTGGGGATGGCATGCTTTTTTCCCAGGCGCGCGAATTCGCCGGCGGTGATCTGGCCCCTGGGCTCTGCGACATTCAGAAACAACAGCATGGCGGTCCTTGAGTTGGCCGCCTCCGCGAGCTCTTTTTCTGTTTCGATTTCGATCATTCGAACGCCACAGTTTCTCACCGCATGGTCGTAGCTGAACCGATGGGATTTCTGGATGATCACCTCGTCCGGCATCCCCCAGGTGTCTGGAATCCGCCGAATCAAGTCCGGGTTGTTGCCGGTCATGCAGGCGGCCGTTCCCAGGGTCAGAGCGGAGGCAGCACCGGCGCTGACCAGGGCGGCCTCCGATCCTACGAGGGACGCAATTCTTTTCCCCACAGCATCATGAAGCTCGTCCAGATTGACGAACTGTCGCGTAGCGTACTCCCAGGCTCGAATCGCCTCGGGCAGCATCAAGTTACCGGTCAGGGCTGTGGAGGTCCCGGCTGCATTGATTATGGGGCGGACCCCCAGCTCCGCGAAGAAGTCTCTGTCGTTGATCCTCCCCGCCAGGGGACGGAGACTTCCGAGAAACGGGACGCTGGACAAAGCTGTCAGAAACCATCTTCTGGTTAGCATGCTTGTTCCTCCTCGAAGACCCAGGTTTCGGGAATTGGGCCTCTTCAGATTGGATCACTGTGTGCGAAACTGCAAGTCCTTCCAGGCGTGAAGGAGTGGATTCAGTGACCAGATGTGTCGCAAACTTGACGCTTTCATTCCTACGATTTCGGCGTTCGAAGACAGCTCTTCTCCAGGAGGGCGGCAAGGCATATTTCCCGTGCTCGAAGTTGGCTGCCGAGGAATTGTGCCGTGAACCTGGCCGTGGCTATCGACCACACCCGATGGATCGCTGCGCATTCGGTAGGTCCCCATGTGATAGGCGCCTGAGGAGAAGCGCCAAGAGTTTTTTCCTGCTGAACCCGCCTATTCCCATTTTGTTCAACGCTTCGCCTCCAGCAGGGTTTCGATCGGCTTCTCGGGGATGCGAATAATCCGATAAATCCTCTTACGACTTCCCTTCTCATCCACAATCGGATTCCAATACTCCCACACGATCTGCCCCTCGCGGGTGACCTCAAAGGCGCGTCCCCGCTGAGATTCGCAGATCAGTGTATTCCCGTTTGGCAGCCGCTGGTTGGATCCCCTCCACTTGGAGAAGAACGTGTTCGGGGGCTCCGCGCGGTACTCCCAGACGATCGTTCCGCTGGACGGATCCAGCTCTACTACGCGGCTGAAACCCCGTCGGGTGCCGTTGTCGAAGATGAGAATTCTACCCGTGTCCAGCATCACTGGGTGATGGGGAAGATCGAGCGAGTCTTCGCCCCAGGACCACACGATGTCCTTGGTTTGCTGGTCCAGAATGAGAATGAGATTCACGTTTCGGAGGCATATCAGGTAGTTCCCAGCTTGAAAGCGACTGTCCCTCTGTCCCACAGGGTTGTCTGGGATCACCTGAACCGAGTTCAAGTGATAGAGGTCGTTATTGAATTTATGAGTCTCGAATGGACCCGCTTGGTGGTGCTGGGAGATCGCGTTGAAGTGGTCTTTTGGGGACCAGATTTCTAGCAGCCTACCCTCGCTTGAAAGCGTTCCCAATCCCGTGAACCCCAGTTTTCGGCCGAAGAAATTCGCTCTGCCCATGACTACGGGGACGATCACTTTTCCGTCCTCGAGGACGTCCACGTCGTGGTTGACAGGACCCTCGAAGCTCCATTGTGGCTTCGAGTCCCAGTCAACCCTTACCAGGGCCCTCCATACGCAAACGCCGAGCATGCTGCCATCGTCGAGGAGTTTTGCGTACTCGCACCAGGGATAGTCCCCGAGCTTCCAGGTGTGAACAACCCTTCCCTCCATGTCGATCAGGAGCGCCAGGTTTCTCTCGTCGGTATAGAGGTTGTAGCCTTTCGACGATCGGGTGGGCTGGTACCGCGTGACTCCCATCTTGTGAGTTTCCGCCTGCCCTTCAGTCCAGGCCAGATAGGGAAGGGATTTCAACCGTTCGGTCTTTACGTTCCGCTGCTCGGTGAGCTTTTTCTCACCCTTGAAAATCCGATTGAGGGCCACAGTTCTTGCCTTCGGATCATCACCTCGAATCAACTTCTTCAGTGTCGAGACGGCTGTGTTTGGATTCAAGGAGACGAAGTAGGGCACAGGTGAAGCGGCAACTCTGCCCAGTCTGTTCAATTGAGGTGCGGACAGGTTCTGGTTCCGAGCCAGCGAGGTCAAGAGGTGGAGATCCGCCGTCTCTGACTTCAGAGCCTGGTTGAGAGTGTCGAGCAGTGCGTCGACGTCCAGTCGCGATTCAACTTCCTGATAGTACGATCGTTTCACGGCCAGATTGGCTGCTAGAAGAGAGCCATAGACTGCAATCGAGGAGGGGAGGAGCAGAAGGTATGGACTCAGTTGTCGGGACGGACTCTTCCGACGGGACCTATCTGGAGCGGACCCTGTAATTCGTGTTTTTAGCGTACTCGTGAGTGGCTTGAAGCAGCAGCCTACTCCCAGGAGCGCCAATCCGAGGCACCAGATCTTGAAGGGTGCCCAGTAAAAGCGTTCTGACCCGTGTAAGTAGAGGAAGGACTCCGAGGAGTCTGCTTTCCAATAGAGAAAGAGCAGCAGGAGAGAGCAGAGGGAGGAGGCCGAAAAAAGCCAGAAATAGTCGATAGCTGCCTGTGCTCTTCTGGCTTGATGGGAGAGAAACAGGAAGAAGAACGAGGGAAGAATCGACAGGATGGCAAACGGTAGGGAAAGCACGATGTACTTGGCCATGTCCTAGTACAAGTCACACGTAGCGAAGCCCTTTCATGTCGTCTGCCGGAGCGGAGCAGCGTCAGGCTGAAGTTGCTGGTTCTGCGAGTGATCTTCCGCCGAGAAGTCCTCGTAGTGCGACCGTTCGGTATTGATTCGCCACAGGTCCACAGCTCCTTGCCGCTGCAGATTCCGTGCGGCTCCCATTCCAGTAAGCATCGAGTGATCCTGATTGTTATACCGATGCATACCATTGCGGCCAATTGTCTGAAGGTTGTCAATCGAGTCGAGGTAGCCGCGGATTACAGATACCTGCTGCCGATAGTCGTCGGCATAGACTGGATACGCCTGTGGCTGACGAATTACCACGCCGTCTTCGACATCGCGCTCCCGTACCAGACCTAGTTTGCCCACTTCGTGGGTCGCCAGCTCAATCAGTTCGGTGTCCGACTTGGCCCAGATGACGTCTCCCCGGGTGCAGAAGTATTCCATACCAAGACTGGTTCTGCTTTGATCGGGCACCATCTCCGGGCTCCAGT
>JAKZYH010000023.1:0-15779 GCA_047514575.1 Acidobacteriota bacterium
GCCATAATCCGCCGCGTTCGTTCATCCAGCAGTGGCCATACAGACCGGAATTTCTCAGTCAATTCGGTCAGCGTATCCATGCACACTCAGCATAGCGTTACTAACTACAACTTGATACCTTTATTTCTTTACACTGCCTAAGTCATCCTCACCGACAGCAATGACAGCCACCTCGACCACATCTGGGTGGGCGCTTAGGGTCGCCTCGATCTCACCGAGTTCGATTCGATAACCCCGCCTCTTGACCATCTCATCTCGGCGTCCGAGGAAGGACATTACCCCGGCCCCGTCCATTTCTACCCAATCCCCGGTGCGGCACGTCCTCCCTTCAGCGGAACCGGAGTCGGTAGGCAAGAGCACTTCGGCCGTTTTGGCGGGCCTATTCCAGTAACCGTTCATGAGACCGGGCCCGCTCACCATGAGTTCGCCTGGATCTTCAGGGCCCGCCCTGCTGCCATCGCTTTTCCGGACCCACACTTCAGTACCCTCGCAGGCTTGCCCAATGGGCAGTCGGTGAGAGTCGATTTGCGGCAGGTTCTTGACCTGGTGATAGGTACACACGTTGGTCTCGGTAGGACCAAAGAGATTGAATAGTTCCGCCCCTGGAAGCAGCCGGCGCAGATTCCGTAGGTGTTTCATGGGAAACACCTCGCCCGCAAACAGAACGGTGCGAAGCGAGGGAAGTCGTCCTCCCCCTTCCAGAGCACCACTTGTGACCATGGTCGTGAGCACCGAGGGCACGGAATACCATACCGTGATCCTTTCTCGCTCGATAAAATCGCACAGCTCCATTGGGAAAGCAGAGAGCTCTCTCGGCACCACTATCGTGAGCGTCCCTGCGTGGATTGCCGCAAAAAGATCAAAGGTTGAGAGATCAAAGTGCAGTGGAGCATGGCTGGAGAGTCGATCCCCGTCCGAGACCCCGAAGCGTTCCACGGCCCACCTGACGAAAGCCAGGGAGGATCCGTGGCTGATGGCTACGCCTTTGGGTACACCTGTGGAGCCGGACGTATAGAGTATGTAGGCAAGATCTTGCTCGCCAACGATAGTGCTGGGGACTTTGTCGAATGTCGAGAGGTCTGACCATCTTAGAAGGCTGGCTCGTTGAGGTAGTGGAGGTGCCGTTTCAGCAGCAGGAGGCTTGCTGGCGTTTGGATCCGACGCAAGGATAACTGCCCTGAGCGACGCGAGACTTACGAGGCCGGAATCACAGCGTCGCAGTTGGGTGCTGCTGCTGATCAGAGCACTGATCTCGCAGTCACGCATGATCGACAGGATTCGTTTGGGTGGAGAAAACCTATCCAGTGGGACATAGGCAGCTCCTGACTTCAGAATCCCAAACACCGAGGCCACCGACTCGATTGACTTCTCAAGCAGAATCCCTACCCTGTCCCCTCTTCGAACTCCGGCGTCGATCAGAAAACCTGCGATCCGGCTGGAAATGTCTTCCAACTCCCCATAGTCGATCTCTTTCGTTCGACACCTCACAGCCGGTCTGTTGTGTTGTGTGGAGGCCCTCGTGGAGAGAAGTTCGTGCAGCAAGAAAAGCGCCCTCTCTGGTATTCCCAGGAGCCAATTCCGAAAGACAGCTAGCGCCACCTCGGGAGCAATTGTCGGGGTGCTCCAAGTGTCAGACTGCCTCACCCTAAACCATAGCGTCAGAACGCCGATATGAGAAAAGAATGGCGCAACGGCGTCCTCCGTTAATCATAGAGGGTGCTCCTGCGATTTGGGAGACCTTGCCGGGTAGCTCCTTCGCTGAAAAGGGCGACAACTCTCCTTCCCGGAGGCCTGAAGGCCGGAAACGGTCCACATTTTCCTTCGCAGATGTCCGAGATAGCTGAACCTTAGGAGACAAGCAATCCAGTGACCAAGTATGCGCTACGCAATCGAACGAAACTCGCTGTACTTGCAACCGATGTCGCCAAAGCGGCATCGGTGTGGGATCGCATGAGAGGCCTGCTTGGACATACATCTGAAGACTTTCAACCTGGCAAAGGTCTATGGTTGACACCGTGCCAGTGGATTCACACCTTCGGCATGTCTTTTCCAATTGATGCCCTCTATCTGGACTCCGACTACAAGGTGATCTACGCCTGTCGTGATCTGATGCCCTCTCGCTTGGCCTCACTCAAGCTCGGAGCGCGAAGTGTGATCGAACTGCCGGCCGGTACTGTTTCGGGGACCCAGACTACCGTTGGTGACCGATTGGAGCTCAAGGAACTGGAGGTGCAATAGCGATGTGGTACCGTCTCTTAGTCCCGTGTCTTGTCTTGGTTCTGACCTTGGGTCCCTTGGGTTGTGTGCAAAGTCAGAGGTCCGGCTTCCGCTGGGGTAGGACGGGCAAAAGCCTCTATCGTTCGGTTTCGCCGGACACGCTATCCGAGCATATCCGGACCACCATCAAGGTTTCGACCGAAAACAGCAGCGCCACAAATCAATCCTTGGTCCGACTGCACGAGAAGGACCCAGAGCTAGGTGAGTTGGCACGTTCTGCCAAAGCGAATCCCCAGGATCTGGCGGCACGCTGGCGACTGGCCGAGGCCTATGTTTCCCAAGAGCTCTACTATCCAGCCTTCCATCTCTATCAGGAGATCAAGTCGCAAGCGCCCCGGGATCCGAAAGTCGAACTGGCTATTGCGAGAATCTGGACAGTGTGGGGTGACTATTCGCTGGCTCGCCGCCGAGCGGAGTGCGCGCTTGAGCTCGATCCACATTCAGTGGAAGGACTAGGGCTCCTGGGGAGAATCCATCTACGGCGCAATGACCCCGCTCAGGCCAAGGCGGCCTTTCGCAAGGCACTTGTGGGCAAACCAAAGAATCCGTCGCTGCTAGCCTGGCTCGGCCAGGCCCAACTGATGCTAGGCAATCCGGTTGAAGCCCGAAAGAGCTTGGAGCTCGCCTTACAGTTCAATCCGACACTCGCTCTGGCTAGGCGACTGTTGGGACGAGCTCCCGCCTCGCTGGCCGAGACAGAGTCCATTGCCCAGACTCGTAGCGAACCCAGCCGCCAGGTCACAGATGTCGTGAAAGTGAAGGGAAATGATCCACCCAAGCCGAGGCGTACGAAACCGGCTGTCACGACCGGAGCCATTTCCTGGCCGTCTCAGGCAATCCAGAAACCGATCGCCCCTGAACCTGCCGATCCCCTTGGCCCCTCCCCGAGTCTACCCGAGTTTCCCCTGCCCTATACTCTTCCGCCCGCACTCAAAAGGTTTCTCCAAGAGTCGACACCAAACCCTTTGGAAAATGGGAGATCGGTCCTCATCGACACCCACGCCAGCTCGGCGGACTGGGTTAACGACGAAGTCGAAGTAGCCACCGACTCCAGGAATGCAATTCTCATCCCGGTTGTTCTCGTCGATCTGGAAGCGGCCTTGGCTAGCGGTCCAGCACGATCCATTGGGAGCGTCGCTGCTGCTCTGCCGAATCTCCCGATTAACCCTGCGTATTTCCTCGAAGAGCCGAAGGAGCCCACCGACCCCCTCGAAGGTTCCCGGTACTTCGATCGATTCGCGCAACTAGGCCTGAATCGACTGATCGATTTCCCACGCGACATCCTGGGCCTCGAGCAAAATGCCACCAGAACAGCAGCGCTCTTTAGTCCCCCAGGTATCTTGCCGGGAGAAGGCGATATCTGGAATCTAGCGCTGATGTTTCTTCTCTTGAGCTGCGCCGCGGTGCCAGCAGGTCGTCGCCGGCGGACACTTCCGCGCCTGCAGCAGTCAAGGAAACGGACGTCCCTCGCCGCCGCGGAGCCAACCTCGCGAGAAAACAGCAGTCTTGCCGTGTTGCCTAACACCCAGGAGACATGGGACTCGGCTGGGCTGGGTTGTCTCTTTCCCGTCGCGGAGGCTCCCCTCCTCGCGGGTGGGCAGGCTGCGCCAGCGGTTGCCCACTGTGAAACGCGGTTCGAGGAGGGCACCCATCCTGGTACTATCCTTCGCAACATTCCCCAGAACACCACCGGCGTTGAGTCCGAGGAACTCGGTCGTGTGGTCAAGTTGGCTGTCGGGGCTCTCGTCCTGACCCAGTTGGCCGTTCCCTTCATCCGCCGCTATCAAAGCCAACCGCGAGCCTACCCTGGGACCAGAGCTGCCTGGTAACCCTACCTACGAGTAGCGATCATATTGGTTCAACCCTTACCTGTTCCCTCCTAACCCTAGCCAAAGGTATTTGAAATTCTGACTCCCACCGATCGGACGCGAAACGGTCGGCGGCAGTGTGGTGCTTTCCAGGAGGCCGCTTCAGCGGCCTGGCGCGAAGCGTAATAGACCCGGCGTTTACGCCGGGGTCAGCTGCTCTCCTACCCCTCCTGAGGGCCGTTCACGGTCCTTCTCGAGCCGCGGCTTTAGCCATCGTCGACCCGGAGCCTGGCTGAAGCCTTTACCCGAGAAGCCCGCTGAAGCAGGCTCCAGCAGCCGCTTGCCCTCCCACCCGGCCCTGAAGGACCGGTCTATTACGCTTCGCGCCAGACCGCTAAAGCGGCCTCTTTAAGGCGACCCCTCAACCCACCCAGCGGAGCCCGGCTGACCTAGAGCCGAAAGCGGGAACTGTTTTGGCCAACCGGACCCGTTCGTGAACTCTCGGAATTGTGATCCCCATCCCACCCACGCTTCCAGGCAAATGTGAGAGCACAATTCTGAGAATTCACGAGCTGAGCTAGCAGCTAACCAATGCTTGTGAATCTCCAGGCCTCAGGGTAAGCTGACTGCGTCGATCTCTAGACGAATGGCAATGAGATATTCACGGGTAGTGGAGAAGGCGCAAGGCTTGTTGGTGGCGATGCTCTTGTGCCTCGGCGGAGGGACGACGATAGGGATGGCGAGCTCAGAGAACCCAGCAGAGCTACTGGTTTACGTTGGCACCTACACCAGAGGAGAAAGCAAGGGAATCTATGTCTATAGGATGGATACGAGTTCCGGGGCTCTCACCCGCGTTGGTGTAACCGACGCTGGTCCCAATCCATCTTTTCTGGCAGTTCATCCGAACCACCGGTTCCTCTACGCTGTCAACGAGATTGCCGAGTACCAGGGAGAAAAGACTGGCTCGATTAGCGCCTTCTCTGTCGATCCAAGAACAGGGAATCTGGGTTTTCTGAATCGGCAAAGCTCGCTGGGGTCGATTCCCTGTCATCTGGTCGTGGATGCTGCGGGCAAGAACGTCCTGCTTGCCAACTACACTGGTGGCAATGTGTCGGTATTGCCCATCCTGTCCGGAGGCAAGTTGGGAGCTGCCACCAGTGTCAGGCAGCACCATGGTTCCAGCGTCAACCCAACTCGCCAGACGGGTCCACGTGCCCATAGCATCAATCTGGACGCGGCCAATCGGTTTGCAGTTGCGGCGAATCTGGGGACTGACCAGCTTCTGGTGTACCGGTTCGACGGGGTAAAGGGAAAGCTATCTCCGAATGATCCACCATCGGTGTCGGTCAATCCGGGAGCAGGACCCAGACATTTTGCCTTTCACCCGAACAAGCCCTACGCCTACGTCATAAACGAGCTCGACTCCACTGTGACCGCCTTCACCTATGACGCGAAGCGGGGTGTGCTTGAATCGATCCAGACAATCTCCACTGTTCCGAAAGGATTCGAAGGAGTAACGCACACGGCCGAGGTGCAAGTGCATCCGTCGGGTCGCTTTGTCTACGGATCCAATCGTGGCCACGACAGCATAGCGATGTTCAAGGTCCACGACACGACGGGCAAGCTTACCTCAATAGGCCAGGAACCCACTGGGGGCAAGACTCCGCGTAACTTCGGCATCGATCCGAGCGGTCGCTATTTAATCGCAGCCAACCAGGACTCCGACACACTGGTTGTGTTCCGAATCGACGCTATAGCCGGTCGCCTTCAGTCTACCGGGATAGTAGTCAATGTTCCCGCTCCCGTGTGCGTCAAGATGATTCCTCGACAGTAGATCGGATGCTGACCTGCTGGAGCCGGCAGTCGTTGCCGCGTGTTTCTGGACCCATGCTGAACACCTGGTTGCACCGCCTCATCTTGCCCAGCTCTGTGCGACCCTGGGTTGTCCTGCTTTGCCTTCTAAACTCGACCCTGACGGGGATCGATTTTCCCCACGAGGCCCGCGTAACGAAGCTGGAGGATCTCAACCACAACGTCAGGCGGGTACGAATGAGACTCGTCGATCCGGATGGTTTGGGCTTCAAACCGGGTCAGTTCGTGTTCCTGAAAGTACCCGATAACTATATCCGGGAATGGAACGAGAAACATGGAACGGACCATCAGAATGTTTCCCGTCCCTACTCCTTTGCCTCCTCGCCTCGCCGACTACCTCTGTTCGAGTTCATTATCAAGCTCGCCGCCGCTCCCCGTGGCAAGAACGTTCCGCCCGGTCTTGCCTCAACCTACGTTCACACGCGGCTTAGGGTCGGTGATCTGGTCCGGATCAGTGCCCCTCAGGGAAGTCTCTACCTTGGGGTCGAGAAGGGGCGACCCATTGTGGTGATCGCAGGCGGTTCGGGTGCAGCGCCATTCGTGGGCTTGTTGGAGTATTGGATCGAAAACGGCCTCGACCAGACCAGCAGGATTTCGTTCTTCTTCGGAGTCCGCAGCAAGAAGGACCTGTTTCTGCACGATCAATTTACGCACTGGGCATCGGAGCGCAAGAATATTTCCTATTTTCCTGCTCTATCTCATCCCCAGCCAACGGACGAATGGAAGGGCGAGACGGGATACGTCCAGATCCTCCTCGACAAGGAACTAGCCGCTCCTTCGGCCGCTGAGGCCTATCTTGCAGGGCCTCCGATCATGCTGAAAGAGGCCGTGAAGGTCCTGAAGGCCAAAGGAGTTTCTAGTGACCGAATTCACTACGATCAAATCCAGGTCCGATAAGCAGGATGCTCCCGGACATCGATCAAGGATGGCCGTGAAAGGAGTCCTCGGTGCGATCGGGGGGTGATACCGCTGCTTCGGGGTAGGTCAACACTCCCTGCAGCAGCATCTGGCCGAAGTGGAACGAGATCACTGCATTCCGTGATTTGCCTGGCGCCGGGGTAATATCGATCTCTATATGGGCTGCATGCTCCTTTACCATCGAGTAGGTCGACTCAAGATGGATCAGCTTGCTGCGATCGGGCTTAACAGTCTTCAACAGGCGACCAGGACTGAGCACCAGAGTCCAGTTGTCGGCAGCCTTTCTCAGCATGCCCACCGTGTAGGTTCCAGAGGTGACCTTGACGGATCCAGCCATCACTTCGCCGGTCAGGGTTAGACGGGGTCCTCGGGGACTGACGATATCGCCTGTCTGCACCTTCTCCAGATGTGCTTCATTTACCGGGATAGTGCGGTAGGCCATGATAGCCTCGATGCCACCAGGGAGGATGGCGATCACCCGCTTGTTGAAGTGAGGATGTCCCATCAATCCCGCTGTTGATAGCAGGACCAGTCCAACGAACACTGCTCTTTTCATGATTGCGCTCCTTTGGGTTAGTTGGCGCTCGCCATAAACATCAATGATTTCTGGAACGGAGCACCAAGCCTCAGTATGCTTAGACAGGTCTTAGAGGGTCAAGCTCGCGAAGTAATGAGGCGGCGCCGGAGTCACATTTGAAGAGTTCTCATTCGAAAGGGAGAATTGTGGGACGTCGAGAAGGGTGTCAGGAAGATCAAGAGAAGGGAACACTCAATCGGCGACATTTCGTAGCGGCGGCAGCAGGTGTTGCTGTCACGCGTGTTGCCCCGAGCTCTGCCAAGGCAGCCTCTAGAGCGCCATCCGGGAAGTTGGGCCAGCTTTCTCCTCGGGGGTCGAGGCGAATCCTCTATGTGAGCGACCCTTCCAGTATTGCTAGCCGGTACCTTCCCGACCCTGCGACCGTCGAGGCTCTCCGGGAATGGGTCGATCGCCTGTCGACTGCGCGCGTAGATACTCTCGTCCAGGAGGCCTACACGCAGGGTTGGACCACCTATTGGAGAGTGGGCGACTTCGAGTACGATGCCAGGCCGCGGCACCGGCGATTTCTACCCCTGCTAGAGCAAGGGATCCAGCCCCTGGAAGTCCTTCTGAACCATTGCCACAAGCGAGGAATGGAGTTTCTGGCAGGGATCCGAATCAATGACAATCATGGCCACGTCTCCGTCGAACAGGGAGTGGGAGCAGGCTCCAGTTTTCTCGTCAAGAACGCCCAATGGCAGCTCAAAAAGGCTCCGCCAGGACCTTACTACAAGCTCAGCACTCCTCTGGATTTCAGCTTTCCGCAGGTTCGAGATTACGTCTTCGGTGTGACTTCGCGATTACTCGATCGATTCCCCGTCGACGGCCTGGAACTGTGCTTCCGGGACCATCGCTATTTCCCGCCGGGCCTGGGACCTGAACGCAAATCCCTGATGACGGAACTGGTTCGGCGATTGAGGCGGCGACTCGATGAGGTTGGCCAGAAAAGGGGAGAGAGGCTCCGCCTGGGAGCCCGGGTTTTCCAGACCCTGGACGAATGCCGACAGCTGGGTCTAGACCCAGAGACCTGGATCTCCGAAGGTCTGATCGACTACGTTGCTCCCAACGACACCATGCACACCGAGCCAAATGCTCGCTATGAAGAGTTCAGCCAGCTCACCCGCCAAAGGGACTGCCTTCTCTATCCGGGGATGCTCCCTTGGACCAGTCAGCGTATGCGACGCCGTCAGGGAGGGCAGCCGATGTCCCTGGAGCAGCAGCGGGCTGCCGCTGCCAACATGTACGGTGCGGGAGCGGACGGAATTGCTTTCTACAACCATTTCAATCCCTTGTCTTGGGCCCCATTCTACCCCCAACAGCTGTTCCAACTCGCCGAGATGCGAGATCCCAAGGCTTTGCTGCAGGGAGACCGTCACTACCTTTTTGAGCCAGCTTGGGCCGGCTCTCTTGGCTTCGGACCCGATCGGGCTTCCACGGGAGTGATCAAGGCCGATCGGTTGGTCCTCAAGCGAACTCCCGGCTCGTCAGGCAGTTTTCGTTTCCGCGTCTGCGAGAACCTTTCGGAGGCACGCGGCGCGACGCTTCTCTTTCGTGCCTTTGGGGCGAACGCGCAAGATCGTCTGGAGGCCAAGATCAATGGTAAATCCATCTCCGACCAGATTTTGAAAAGCAGGACTGACGAGAAGCGAGTGGACCTGAAGGCGACTGTGGACCCCAACTCAAGTGCTAGCTCAGGATTGCCGCCTGTCCCAGAAGTACCAGGCTCTTGCCTTACGCACTGGATGGATCTAACCGAGCCCCCCGCCGCATTCGGCGACAATCAATTGGAAGTTACCCTGGTTAAGGCCGCCCCCGGTGTCTCAGGGGATATCGTGATCGATGAACTCGAGGTTTTCGTCAAGGGGTAGCAAAATACTACCGGAGGAGCCCCTTTCCCTCGGCATGAAGGAGAGTTGAGTATGTATCGAATCGAGCCAGACCGACCAGTGTGGATGCGATTGCCTGCGGTGTGGGTACTTCTGATCATGTGGATGGTTGCATGCACGTCTCCTCCCCCGGAGCCTGAGCCGCCCACGTCGCCTCCTCCAACCGAGGGCATTACAGGCATGACCCGGGGTGGTCCCGACCTCCAGGTTCCTCCCGATACCCCCGATGGGGAAACCTGGATCTATCAACTAGGATTGCCATTTCAGGCAGATCAGGATACCGGAGGTTATTTCTGCAATATCCGTGTGGCCGGGGTCAAGGGCACCGACTTCGAGAACGGATCCGACGTCTTTCTCTTCGTGGCATCGACGATGTCAGTAGCGAGGGTGCCGTCCCGATTACACGGAACCATCGCGAACCCAATCCCAACTCAAAGCCGCCGAATCAAGAGGCCATCATGGTCAAGTACCCGGTCATGGGCGGCTTTGTTCCCCGAGGTGCAAAGCGTCCGGACGGCTCTCCTCATCCCCATGCCGGTACCGGCTTCGGTATCAACCAGGCCATTGCCTGGCGGACCGAGTTCCCCGGCCCCCCTCCTTATGGTGTGAACATGTTCGGACGCAATCCCCCCCCCTCAGAGTTTGAAGACATGAGCCGATTCTATGCGTACAAAGAGGTCCACCAGCTCTCCTACGACGGGGACACGTTCCAGGTCGTCAAGACCGAACGCGTCGCCTCCGAGGACTTGCTCGCTGGCTGGAAGCTCAACACGGGGTTGATGAATGCGATCCCAGACGGAGATGACCTCATTCTGGCAATGGGGGGCAGCAGAGAGGGTCAGGCCGGTGGATCTGGCATGGCTCGGTGGAGAAGAGTGGATGGACAGTGGGAGGTGGTTTCCTTCGTCCCGGTCACCGGCGGCGACAGTTCCTCAGAATCCACTCTTGTCCGAGACCTGGACGGGTCCTTGCTCTTTGCATGTCGCGGCAACCGGAATCTGGCTGGAGTCGAGGCCTCCGAGTCCGCGACTCCCGGCAATGACATCCGAGTCTGGCGTTCCCAGGACAAGGGTGAGTCCTGGCAGAAGATCATTCACGTTCGAGGGCTGATCTCTGCCGCTCCCATCACCCTGAACCGGGCAGCCGACGGGACGCCCTTCATCGCGGCTAACATCTATCAGGTATTCCTGGAGGGACTGGACCGTCTCAAGATCCCCAAAGACTCCCAGGGAAGGCCTGTGCTGGGAGGCCGCTCCCGGCATACACTCGGTATCTGGCCTCTGAACCGGGACAGAAGTGGGCTCGAGATGCCCATCGTGGCGCGAGATCTGAGAGAGGAGTTCGGGCCGCCTCCGGGCGAGACCGCCTGGCGAGTAGATCATCCCTGTTCCATGGTCCTGCGCCTGGCAGATGGCAAATGGCACAACGTGGTCGCCTTGCGAATTCTGGAATACGGAGAGCTTACTCATAGGCAGATGCCGACCAAGCACAGCGGGGCCTACCTGGAAGAGGTAATGTCGGCCGGAGAGCCCGTTGCGGCGTGGAGCTTCTGAGGCTACAGGTGCGCAAGAGTCGTGTTGATATTTAGGGAGAGAATCAATGTATCGTAAGTCGAAAAGCCGCTGGCTGCTGTGGGGCGCATTCCTCCTTCTGACATCGTTCTGTGGGACGTCTCAGGAGGGCGCAGCCACGGAACCTGGTGTGGGTGAGATCGTTTCCGGCCGCCCTTCCGAGGGTGAGATCCAGGTTCTTCGTGACGGGGAAACTATCCGCACTGTTCCTGCGGAGTACGTTCCGCTCGATTACCCCGAGATGCCCTGGAGAGGCGACCCCGGTATTGGTATCAGTCAGGACGGGATCATCTACGTTGCTCTCTACCACAGGATCTTCTATTCCAGTGACGGAGGTCGAAGTTGGGGTTTTCACCCCATACCCGCCGAGATCCTCGAACGCCCGAATAACGCGAGACCCGGTAGTATAAATAACTACGATTCCTTTCTGGTTTTGAGGGACGGGACCCTGCTCTGGGCCTATATCGGACTCGGTCCGACGGATCACGTGATCCGCAGCACGGATGGCGGGAAGAACTGGGAGCCTTGGAGCCGGATCGAAGAGATGTCCCCCTACCCTACTGCGGGAGGCAACCAGAATTGCATGGTAGAGCTCCAAGATGGAACCCTCCTTTGGCCCACGCGTTTGGGACCCCGACCAGGATATCTGAGGGAACGGTACCAGCAGGTCGAGCTCGGTGAACCCTGGAGCGGCCCTCCCTCCTGGACTACCTATTTGTACCGATCCCAGGACGGAGGCAGGAGCTGGGGAGACAAGAGTCTTCTCCAGGAGTGGGGTACAGAGACTCATGTGTTCCAACTCAGCTCCGGACGCCTACTTGCCGCTATTCGTTACCAGCGCAACGCAAAGGCTCCAGCTCCTGCCAACGAGCTGGACTATCTAGAAACTGCCGACCGTGAGACCGACATTCCCAACCCTCCCGGAATACCGCCAGGACGAGGCAACCATAGTACTGTGGGGAAGCGGGTCCTGCTCGCCGATTCCACCGACCAGGGAAAGACCTGGAGCGGTCTTCGGCCGCTCTGGAGGAACGAGGGAGGCCCAATGGATATCGCCTTTGGAGAGGCGCATGGGCATCTCTGCCAGCTCTCGGATGGTACCGTTATCCTGGTCCACGAGCGACGCTACCCCTACGAGCACGGCGATATCAGAGCCCGTGTTAGCCGAGACGAAGGTCAAACCTGGCTGCCGGAAACCTACAAACTCAGCCCTGGTCATGGCTATGGAGCGAGTGTCGTTCTGGCGGACGACACCATCGTTACCGCGGTTGGTAATTCCGCGCTGGACGAGAGAGGACGCAATCCCAGCGGAAAGTGGACCGCCCAGGTCGTCCGCTGGCGTCTTGCCGAGTAGGAAACAGAAAAGGGCAAGAGTCCAAGGAACAGGAGGCGCATGTGTCCATCAGACCCATCAAGAGAATTGATCAGGCCCAGCCCACGATCGAAGGAGCGGGTGTGCGATTGCGCCGTGCCTTTGGCTTCGGAAAGACCGAGGACTTCGACCCGTTCCTGTTGCTGGATGATTTTCGGAACGAGAATCCTGACGATTACCTCGCCGGGTTTCCCTGGCATCCACATCGGGGTATCGAGACGATTACCTACGTCCTCGCCGGGGAGGTGAGTCACGGCGACAGCCTGGGAAACAGCGGCCAACTGGGGGCGGGGGACGTGCAATGGATGACTGCGGGAAGTGGGATTCTTCATCAAGAGATGCCTCGGGGCGATACCCAGGGGAGGATGCATGGATTTCAGCTGTGGGCGAACCTACCCTCCTCGCTCAAGATGTCCTCTCCCCGGTATCAAGATGTTTCGGCTCCTGAGATTCCGGAAGTAGTCGATGATGACGGCACCACGGTGCGTGTCGTCTGCGGCGAATTTTGGGGCAAGAAGGGTCCGGTCGATGGCATCGCGTCGGATCCTCGTTACCTGGATGTCTGGGTCCCACCCGGCCAGCGAAAGTCCCTGCAAGTCGAGGCCTCCCGACACGCCTTCGCTTATGTGTTCGAGGGGGCGGGTTCTTTCCGCGATGCCTCCCAGCCGCTTGCCGTCCAAACCGACCAGGTGGGGGCTGGCGATGATGGCACGCTCGACGAAACGGGGAATCGGTCGCTGGTCCTCTTCGATTCCGGTGATGAAGTGACAGTGCAGGCTGGTGAAGCCGGTATCCGATTCCTACTGGTCTCAGGTAAGCCGCTCGAGGAACCGGTCGCCTGGCGCGGGCCCATCGTGATGAACACCCAGGAGGAACTCCAGCGGGCCTACGGGGAGCTTCGTGCAGGAACCTTTATAAAGGCACAGTAAAGCGCCTGTTCCGGAATCTGCCTTCCCAGAGACCCATCTCTGGCTGGGTGCGCGGCTGATGGCCTACCTGAGCCTGGCTGCTTAGTGCAGATGGTCGGCAGTGAGAGCGGGCAACCATGACGAAAGTCTGGGAATCGTCTATACTGGACGTATCCTGAAATGAGTTTTCTTCGCCGACTGGTGATTAGAGTCGCCCACGAGCTTCGCGACAATCCAGAAGCCCGAGCCAAAGCCGAACAGGTGTTGGAGGACGACGTCAAGCCCCGTGCCCAGAAGGCCTGGAGGGACGCACAGCCCAAGATCGAAGAAGCCAAGCTCGACCTGAAACGGTTTGCCCGGAAGGTGCGTCAGGAATATCGGAAGGGCCGCTATGGTGAGTAATACGGCACTCTAGCGTAAGGGGAACAGATCCTCGATGCGCCATGAGACTGGGCGGCCGCGCTTGTCGAACGAGAATCGTTCTCCCAGATTCCCGGTTGTGAAGACGAATCCGTCGAAGCCTGGAAGCTGAGCCAGTTGTCTCAGCTGACTGGCATTTGGCTCATGGCGATTCAGATCGACCCCGGCTCCCAGGTAGAGAGCACATCCGGACTCACGGCAGACAGGCCCATAGATCTCGCCCAGATCCTGGGGCAGCGGATTCATTCCGATACCCTCCTCCGGATTGCAAAGGTAGCCGTATCCGGAAAGTCCTTCGGTGAGCTGACGCCCGCTGATCACGTTCACCACAAGCTCATCCACGACACCCTCCCGCACCCAATGTGGCCAATCCAGGTAAAGGTTCCCGTAGGGTGGTCCCAGGTACTGCCCCCGGGGGACCGCCAGCGAAAGGCGTTGGCGTCCCTTCTGAAGGAGGTTCTTCACCTGGCCCAGAAATTGAGTCAGATGCTCGCCCCGCAGTTTCCGCCACGACTCCAGATCGAAGTCTCCGGTGAGAATGTCGACCCCGTAGCGTTGGCGATATTCCTCAACGATGGGCGGATTGAAACCGTACTGGTCCCCGAATTCAGCAGGAAGCACGTAGGAGCGAGTGCAAAGGTGCAGTCCGTCGGCCGGGGTTTCGGCCAACATATCCCGCAGCACTTGAAGGCGATATTGGCGTACTTCCTCGTAGGCGTAGCACAGGACACCCCAGTGTGGCCGTTCTCCTGACCGATCCGTCTCAAGGCACTGAGGGTTCTCCTCGGAAAAGCGACTCTGATAAGGATAGGGAGTACCCCGAGGCCGGTAGAGAAGATCTCCAGGCAGACCTTCATCTAGAAAAGGCAGATAGAGGTAGGCCTGTGCGCCGTTTGCGTGGGTTGCCCGGACGAAATCATCCAGGGTCCGAACGGCTGCTTCAGCCAGACGCTCCCAGAACACCGACCAGCCCTGGGCCACTTCGGGACTGTCTTGTCGCTGGAGACAGTGCTGCTCAATAAACCAGTGGTCCGCGCGCCAGTAGAATCTCTCGACCCCGAAACGGGACCGCCAGTAGGCGACAGCCTCTTCAAGTCGGGATCGAGTGTCCAGAGCGGCCTCTCCCTGGCCATACTCAACGTGGTCAGGCCAATGAATCCTAAGGACGATCTCTTTCTTTTCGGGATGCAAGGTTTGAAGGTGCGGCAGATTCAGGGGGATGGGGGATCTTGCAGTTGTCCGCTCTCTCCTTGGAGCTTGGCTTCTTATCGCTAGGGGCTCAGGTCGTGCGCGGCTCTGTTGGAGCAGACTTCAAAGAGTTTGCGGGGTTCCTGCAGGGCGAAAGTGGCCGCCCCTGCCCCTTGGGCATTTCGGGGCGGCCTCTAACGGTGATCGGTTAGCCTGCCTGGATCGTCCTCTTGACCTTGTCATAGATCATGCGTCTGCCGCTCCAGTAGGCGTCAGTGGACATGATGCAGGCGATGGAATGGCTGTAGCCGGCATCGACATTGCAGTAGAGCCGCTTGGGGTCTCTATGCCTCAACGCGTCCAGCCAGTTGTTCATATGGTTGGTGGTGCCTGGGGCGGCAGCGATGGCGACCATATCCCCCGCTCTACCTTCGGCTTTTTCCACACCCTTGCCCGTGAAATGCCAGTCCTTGTCGGGGTCGGCATTGACTTCCTGGGAGCCGTCCATCCAATTGCCGCCACCACCGGCCTGGAAACTCCCCAGAGTTCCGTGCGCGCGCGTATTGCGGCCGTAGCTGTTGATGAGGTTCGTGGCATACACAGCCATTGCCTTCTTACCATCCTTCTCGTACTCGAGGGCCGTCTCGAAGGTGTCCGGGTTCTCTCTATAGTCCTTCCACTGATAGATTCCGCCATGGGCCACGGCGCTGACGGGGGCCGACAATCCACCCAGCATATGTGCCACATCGATCCCGTGGGTCATCCACTGGTCGACAATGCCGCTGGAGAAGTCCTTGAAGAGGCGGAAAGAGCGTAGGATTCGCGGATCGAAGGGGCGATAAGGTTTCCCCATGAGCCAGGTGTTCCAGTCTAGATCAGACTCTTTGATCCAGGAATAATCCTTGGGTTTTCTAGCCCATCGATAGGGGCTGTAGGCATTCCACTGGATTTCCAGCTTCACTACGTCGCCGATGATCCCGTC
>JAKZYH010000024.1:0-3331 GCA_047514575.1 Acidobacteriota bacterium
GCCGGCTTCAGGTTCAACAACCCCAACGTGACCGGCAGCTGTGGCTGCGGGGAATCCTTTCAGGTTTAATCGTGGAGTCTGCTCTCCCCGATTGAGCATCCTTCTCATCCGGAGCATGATACCCACATGAATCTTGGGGACACCTATCACAGGCCCCTCAAGGACCTTCGTATTTCAGTGACGGATCGGTGTAACTACCGCTGCCAGTACTGCATGCCCTTGGACGACTATGACTGGATCGATAAAACCGAGCTACTCCGGTTCGAGGAGATCGAACGCCTAGCCAGCCTATTCCTTCGGCTCGGAGTCGAGAAGATCCGCATCACCGGGGGAGAGCCTCTAGTCCGGAAGGATCTCGAGCAGCTGATCGGCAAATTGTCCCGATTGCCCGAGCTGAGGGATCTGAGCCTGACCACCAACGGTTCCTTTCTGGCACAGAAGGCCGAGGGCCTGAAGCAAGCTGGACTCTCGAGAATCAACGTCAGCCTGGATACGCTAGATCCCGAAAAATTCAAGCAGATCACCAAGAGAGGTACGCTCGAGGCAGTCCTGGAAGGCATCGAGGCAGCCGAGCGGGCCGGCCTGGCGCCCATCAAGGTCAACGCCGTGGTCGTTCGGGGGATCAACGACGACGAGATCCTGGAACTCGTGAAGTTTTCTAGAAACAAGGGTCTGTTTCTCCGCTTCATCGAATACATGGACGTGGGGAACGCGAATACTTGGACCCTGGAGAAGACCGTAACCAAGAGAGAAATCCTCGATTTGATCCACTCACGCTTTCCGCTCCGGGAAATCGGTCGAAAGGACCTTCGAGCGCCAGCGGTGGACTACGAGTTCATCGACGGAAAAGGACAGCTGGGAGTGATCGGTTCCGTGACCGAATCCTTCTGTTCGAGCTGTACGCGGGCCCGCCTCACAGCCGACGGAAAGTTGGTCACTTGCCTTTTTGCCTCCAGCGGCCATGACTTGAAGTCGCTTCTGCGGAGCGGCGCCGGGGACGAGGAGATCCTGGAGACGATTACCTCGATCTGGTCGGGAAGAAGCGACCGCTACTCCGACCTCCGCTGGCAACAGCTGGCCTCGAGTGACAGCTATCAGCCCAGGGACCACGAAAAGATTGAAATGATCACGCTGGGCGGATGATCTACGACAAGCGCCAGGAAAGCCTTCAAAGTTGCAAGTTTCAGGTTACAGGTTGGTAAGCGTTCGCCACAAACCCGACACTACATGTGTGACATGGTACTAGCACCCGGCTAGCTTGCATTTCTGCTGCTTCAACCGGGTCGAAACGCCGGAACACCCTCGTCAGGCGAAAAGAAGGGTAGAACCGCGGCTCCGTCCTCCGCAGCAATCTGGGCATTGATCCCCTTCAGTTCCTCTCGAGCAAAAGACTCGATCACATTCGCGATCGTCCCAGCTGGGCCGATGTAGAAGAAGGTCGGGACATAGGACACGCCGTAGGCCTCACCAATGAGGTGCGGATCTGAGTCTAGCCCTACTGTGAGATGAAGGTCTCCATCCCGGATCAGCCTCCGTGCCCCACGCTCGTACTCTTGAGCCAGCGCCACCACGGAAACACTCGACTCCGGATAGTTCCGGTAGATGCGGTCGATCAGAGGCAGCGAGTATTCACAGGTAGGACATCCAACCTTCACGAACATCAAGAGTACGGGACCCTTCGCCAGGCCGTCCTCGAGTCGCCAAGAGCCAACAGCAAGGTCCGGCTGGCCATCGCCTGCTGGATCTCCGTCTTGCGTTTTCGTCAAGCTGAGACAATCAAATTCGACGGCAAGATCGCCCCGTTCCAACATCATCTGAACGACCTCCTCCAGCCCCATAGGCTTCGTCTTGCTCCTCCCCCGTTTTCCTCAGAGAACTCTGTTGACAGGGGTCGAAAGCCTCCCCTATAGTACGACTCTCAGAGCGAACAGCAACAACCTTTCCCCCATGACCGAAGAATCTGAAAGGCCGTGATGACCCCTGAAACAATCCGGTCCCTCTACGCCATGGCGAATCGTCTTCGCCGCCATTCTCTGAAGTCGACGACGGAGGCTACTTCCGGCCATCCCAGCTCCTGCCTCTCCAGTGCAGAACTCATTGCCACCCTGTTTTTTCGTTTTCTCCGCTTCGACATCCAGAAGCCGGAAAATCCCTACAACGATCGCTTCATTCTTTCAAAAGGCCATGCCGCACCGGTTCTGTATGCTGCCCTGGCTGAAGCGGGTGCATTCCCGACCGAAAAGCTGCTGAGCTTGAGAAAGATCGACAGTGAACTGGAAGGACATCCGACCCCGCGAAATCGCTGGGTCGACGTCGCGACTGGCTCTCTGGGCCAGGGTCTAGCCATCGGCACCGGCATGGCCCTGTCGAGCCAGCGGGATAAGCTGGCGAACCGTATCTTCGTCCTGATCGGAGATGGCGAGGCCGCCGAGGGCTCGGTCTGGGAAGCGGCTGCGATGGCAAGCTATTACAAGCTTGACAATCTGGTTGCCCTGCTGGATGTGAACCGTCTGGGACAAAGCCAGGCCACCATGTACGGTCACGATGTGGAGACCTATTCCCAGCGTTTCTCTGCCTTCGGATGGCACAGTCAGATCGTGAACGGTCACAGTGTAGAGGAAGTCGACGCCGCCCTGGAATCGGCAATTTCGGTACAAGGGCAGCCTGCCATCCTGGTCGCGAGAACCATCAAGGGCAAAGGCGTCTCTTTCATGGAAGACAAAGACGGATGGCACGGCAAACCCTGTGCCGCCGGGGAACAGTTGGAGAAAGCACTCAGCGCCGTAGGCGATCAACTGGAGTTGGAGAAGCCCTTGAGCGTGGCCACCCCCTCACGGTCTGTCCCCTCTTCTGAAGCGATCCCCGGCGGTCCCCCTGCCCCACCTGACTATGCGGCCGATGAGATGGTAGCCACCCGTCAATCCTACGGCAATGCCCTGAGGAAACTGGGCGCCAGCAATCCCAGGGTAGTGGTCCTCGATGGGGATACCAAGAACTCGACCTTTTCCGAGAAGTTTCGGGATGACTACCCGGAAAGGTTCGTCGAGTGCTTCATTGCCGAGCAGGCAATGGTAGGAGCGGCCGTGGGAATGGGGGCCGTAGGAAAGATTCCCTTTGCCTCGACGTTCGCCTGCTTTCTGACACGGGCCTACGACCAGGTCCGCATGGCAGCCATTTCCCGCTCCAATATCAAACTCTGCGGTTCTCATGCGGGTATTTCCATCGGTGAGGATGGCCCTTCCCAAATGGGTTTGGAGGATCTTGGGATGATGAGGGCAATCGCCGGCTCTACCGTCCTCTACCCCAGTGATGGCGTTTCGGCAGAGCGGCT
>JAKZYH010000025.1:0-9786 GCA_047514575.1 Acidobacteriota bacterium
CCGGTATCCCCCGGGCAGATCGAACCCCCCGACGGCACTACGTGAGTGCCAACCTGAAAGAGATTGATCCCTGCCATCGTCTGCAAACTGAGAGAGCGGTCCGCCGAAGACGTCATGAAAGACCTTGGAGTATCCGTTGACAACCTCGTGTGAGCGGTTCAGGACTCCGCCGCCGGCCGAGTTGACCATGCCGAGACATTTGACGCAGTACCAGACATCGTTCAGCGTCCCCAGAGGATGGAGTCCCCAGTGCAGAGAACGGATGTGCAGGATACCCGCCTCGCGACCCGCCTCGATCCCCGCCTCGACCTCCGCATCCTCGTCGGTGACAGGTCCCGTGCCAGCGGACGTGCCGGAAAGAAAGGCCAGACCCGAGGGGGTAAAGGTGACCTGGGAAATATTCTGCGCACCTGGGGGCGGAACTGCGTCTTCCTTCTGCCCCAGATCGACTCCCAGCCGACTGATCCTATCGTAGACATCAAAACTCCGCTTCCAACTCGAATTCAGTTCTACCATCGGTTTCCTCCGTAAATGATTCTTGATATGGATGACGAGACAGCCCTGGATCTAGTGCCCCAACATCCGATGGCTTTATCCCGAACTTCTCAGGCTCAACCTACTGCGGTCCGTCTTAGCTGCGTTACGCTCCCTCAGCGTCCTCGAGGTATGCTAGCCGAAGGACGTTCAGGAAAGAAGCGAGCTCAGGGCCTGGCCGCCTGGTCCCAGACCCGGAGGAAGTTCTCTCCCAGGATCTTTCGGATGTCCCGATCGTTGTATCCCCGTTCCACCAGACCCCGGGTCAGGTTCGGCCACTTGGATCGGTCTTCCAGGTCCTGCACGCCCTCGTTGTCGGAGGAGACCGCCACATGGTCGATTCCGGCCACCTGGACGGCATGGTCGATGTGGTCTAGAAAAACGTCGATAGGAGGCAACTGGATTTTATCTACGTAGGAATGTGAATCCAGCGTATTCCTCATGGCGGCGGCCAGCTCGAAGGGATCGGAGAATTCCTGGGCCAGGCGCCGATCCCGGTCCGAGTAGTCGGGGAGGAAGCTGCTCTTCATCATCTCGTCCAGGGCTTTGGTGTCCAGGTAGGAGGGAACGGTGAAGATTCCCACCACCCCCCCGTTCTCGGCCAGGGCCCGCAGCATCTCGTCCGTAAGGTTGCGTTGCACCCGGCACAGAGCCCGGCAACCGGAATGGGTGGCGATGACAGGTCTGGAACTGGTACGGATCGTGTCCCAGAAGGCCTGATCCGAGGCATGAGAGACATCCACCAGCATCCCGATCCGGTTGCACTCCCGAACCACCTCTCGGCCGAAGTCATTCAACCCGGACTTCGGGTTCAGCTCCCCGCTGGAGTCAACCCAGTCGAAAGCAGCGATATTAGTCAACGCAAAGACCCGGATCCCCATGCGGTGATACATCCTCAGGACGGCCAGATCGCTGTCGATCCAGCCCGCGTTGAGCATGGGGATGACCGCAATCTTGCCGGCTCTGACTATTCGCTTCACGTCAGCGGACGGAAGGGCCAGCTCCACGGCATCCGGGTGCCGCTGCACGCTCTGCAGCACCTGGTCGACTCGCTGCAGGACCCGCTTGACCACCTCCGGGCCGTCAAACAGGTTCTCGATAATGTTCTTGCCCTGCTGGGGAGGATCGATGATTCCTTCCCGGGCATCGCTCACGAACAGTTCTTCTACACCGATTCCGTGGAGGATGACGTCTACGTGCCCTTCTCGGAAGTCTTCCAGGTACAGGCTCCCGTAGGTGTCGATGACGATGGCTTCCCGGTGCAGCTGGGCCGCGTCTACAGCCCCGGCAGATCCAGCTGAACGTTCTCCCCGGGTGGATCTACCAGCCACACCCAAGGCGAGGGCGGAAAGAGACTGCTTGAGAAAGCCACGTCGCTCCATAGAACCGACATTCCTCATATCAACTTCGGATCCGAGTTTCTCTGAGGTCCGCATGAAGCTACCAACCTTCCCCCATCGGAGCAAGCACCTTTTCTCATATTTCTGTTGAAGGGGCCTCTAGATCCGAGCTTGACGAGACCTGGGAATCAGGGGGGATAATGAAGTCAGCTCCTCTGAAGCCGTGCCGCTAAACTCTTGATTTTTCAAGGATAGTTTTCTACGCTCAAGACGGTTGGGAAACCACAGTTTTCGGCCACCCCGAGAAATTCATGGCGATCAGCCCTCATCTCGAATCCGCAAAGATCACCGAATCCGCAAAGATCACTGTCCCCAACCTTGGGCAGTCCCCGACCTTGGGCAAAGAGGAGTGACAATGACGACCAAAATATTGGAACTGACGGTGGCTACGCTAGTGTTTTCCTCGCTCGTGGCGACCCCCCGGACAGAACAGCCCGTCTCCGCCGAAGCCCTGGACATCGGCTCGCGGCGGGAGCTGTTCGTGGATGACTATCTCATCGACTCAGTCAAGGGCACGGCACTACGTCTGGGTCGTCCTCTGCCAGCTGAAGTCATTTTGAAGGCAGACCGTCCCTGGGAGGGGGCCTTCAACTTCGGGAACAGCGTGCACCTCCATGAAGGTCTCTACCGTCTTTATTACCGGGGCTTGGACACGGATGTGGCGAAGTCATTTCTCTGCTACGCCACCAGCAAGGACGGCATTTCCTGGGATAAGCCTAACCTGGGACACTTCGAGTTTCAGGGCTCCCGACAGAACAACGTGATTGTCGATGAGAAGGGACAGCCTATCTCCCCCCAACGTTTTTGTCGACACCCGGCCTGAGATACCGGAGAACGAGAGGTTCAAGGGAATCGTGCAGGATGACCGTCGGGGACCGGGACACACGCCTCATGTGATCGGATACACCTCCGCCGATGGAGTCCGTTTTGCCCGAATGCCGCGGCAGCCCGAGTTGACCTGTACGATGCACAACTGCTTCGACGGCGATTTCGCCTCCTTCTGGTCGGAAGTGGAGGATTCCTATGTGGCCTACTTTCGCTTCATGGACCCGTGGCGGAGTGTCCTCCGCAGCACTTCCAAGGACTTGATCTACTGGACGCCCCTGAAGGTCATGAGCTACGGAGTCACTACTCGGGAGCACCTCTACGTCAACCGGACGATTCCCTATTTCCGAGCCCCCCACATCTACGTGGCGTTGCCGGCTCGCTTCATGTACCAGCGGAGGGTCGTGACCGATGAGCAACTTTCTCGCATGGCGGTGGTTGGCTACGAGGGACATATCTACTACAACGACTGCTCCGAAACCGTTTTCATGACGACCCGGCCCGGAACGACCCGCTACAACCGCACCTTCATGGAGGGTTTTGTGACACCCGGGATGGGGACGGAAAACTGGGTTTCCCGCACCAACTATGCTTTGCAGGGAGTCTTCCAGACCGGTCCGGCCGAGATGTCTTTCTACGTGAATCGGCACTACGCCCAGAAGTCCTGGCACATCGAGCGACAGACTCTGCGCCTGGACGGTTTCTCCTCGCTCAATGCGCCCTACGAGGGCGGTGAAATGGTGACCAGACCCTTCCGATTCTCAGGCGGGAAATTGAAGATCAACTATTCCACCTCAGCTGCCGGAAGCGTTCAGGTAGAGATTCAGGACGGTGAAGGGAGTGTGGTCCCTGGCTTTGCGGCTTCGGATTGTCCCGAGATCATAGGGGATGAGATCGACAGGGTAGTTTCCTGGCAGGGAGGCAGTGATCTTAGCCGGATGGCAGGTCAGACCGTTCGTCTGCGCTTCGTCATGAAGGACGCGGACCTGTATTCCCTGATTTTCCAATGAAGTACCGGACGCGGGTTGATCTCGAATGTCATGTCAGGCATGACCCGCGCCTTCCCGAAAGAGCAGAGCCGGAGGACAGGTTCCGCGCGAAAATGCTCCAGCCTCTTTCGGGCCCCGGGTCTCTTCTCACATCCCCGATCGCAATAAACACCAGGTCCGCTCTTAGGGCCGTTACGCGAGCGCCTCACGGGAGAAACGGCGCCAGCAGGAACCAATCGACACAGGGGTGTCAAGACGGAATCTTCGACCCTGTGTGATTTCCGCGTGCTCTTCGGCGCAACTTCTTCGCGTCGTGCGCCGTCGGAAGAGGAGCAGCCCACGCCATGACCGCTCAGCAGCGGAGTCAGTACGTAAACGACGGCTATCTTGTCGTTCGGGGTCTGATCGGCGGCAGCGACCTGGCCGAGCTGGACCGGATGGTCGACTCACTTCTTGACGGGGCACTCAAACCCGAAACGTCATACAAGGGGTGGAGGCCTGCTGACTTCTATACGTTCTGGGAACCGGAGATGCAGGACCGAGGAGACTTGCCGCGACGCGAGAGCGTGAGGCTTATATCTAACATGTACCATCACCACCCCTACTTCAAAGAGTTTGGGAGTCACCGCTCGATCTACGAAGTCGCTTCATCGCTGTACCGGACCGGTGTGCGCATGTTCAGCGATACGATCTTCGTGAAGCCGGCCCACCACGGCATCGAGGCGGCCCTCCACCAGGACACTGCCTTCTGGCCCAAACTGGAACCGAACGCCATGAACTTCTGGCTCGCCATCGACCCGGCAACCGTCCGCAACGGCTGCCTTCATGTTGTCCCGGGAACCCACAAAGCAGACCTAGTGCACCAGGACGATCCGATCCAGGGGCACATCCTTCACGACCACCAGATCGACGTCAGTAAACAGATTGCTATGGAGCTTGATGCCGGCGACGCGATCTTCTTCGACAGCGGTCTCGCGCATCGCAGCTATCCGAATCACAGCGATCTATGCCGGCGCGCCTACTCAGCGGTCTACGGCGCCGAGAACCTGAAGCACGTCGAGCCCTGGAAGACCTCGAGTCTCGCAGCGGAAACACCCGACTACGAATTCGAGTTGGTTGAACCGCCAATCGGCTCTCAGTGAGATGTTGGGTATGGCAAAGTAGATCGGGGAACCGAGGTCAGGCTGCGATCAGAAATAGAGAAGAGTCCTGGAACTGGATTTCACTTCCTGGCTGTTCCCGATCAAGCAAATTGATTAGACTGCTTCGACAGCGCCCTGGGGGCTCTAGAGCCCACTCGGAATCGAGTGAATACCTGGATTCGATTGCTGGTCTCTAGCTGCTAGCTCGCGCATTCTGAGAATTGTGCTCTCACATTTGTCTGGAAGCGTGGGTTGGATGGGGATCACAATTCCGAAAGTTCACGAACGGGTCCAGTTGGCCAAAAGACAGTTCCCGTTTTCGGCTCGTGCGGCGTGGCGCCCTGGGGTAGGTTGAGGGGCCTCCTAGAAAGGGCCACTCTGCCGACCCTTTCGCGTCCGATCGGTGGAGATCAAAACTTCAAATATTTTTGGCTAGATTTAGCGGTTTGACCAAATCATCCCAGGCTTGCCCGAATCTCCTGTCGCCGCTCATAGCAGAGGGGTCACGGTGACAGTCTGTCCTGAAAGCTGCACATTGGCATCTTCGGCCTGGACTCCCAGGGCGACCCCATAGATCTCTCCTGACCCAGCGAGTTCCACCTCGACCAGAGCGGCAGAGACGGTCTCAGGAAAGTTGTTAATCACCTCATTGAGAAAGAAAGCTCTCTGGCCCACGATCTGCACCGAGCCGGTCAGAGTATTTGTGCCCTGTACTACTGAATTCCCTGAGCCCTGAGCGGGTAGGTGGACGGTGATGTTTACCGTTGAGTTGGGTGTGGTAACGAAGGCAGCTACACCCACATCAAACCCGCCGCCCCGGGACGTGATGAATCGGAAGCCGCTTCCGGTACTGGAAGGAGGTACAGCGACGCTATCCACCAGTGTGCCGTCGTTATCCCGAATGTTGTAGAAAAACGAGAGGGAAACGTCCGATAGATCCGTCGTAACGCCGGTTGGCACAGGCGATTTCACCCTAAATACTGGAGACACCAGTGTCTCGATGACAAGGAGCCCAATGAGAGTCTGGGAATCATTCCTTGTACGGAGGATTGCAAGCTGGTCTCCGACCGTCATCTCATAGGTGACACACTCTTGAGCACCCAGATCGAACGGAACGGGTCCCTGATAGGGTTGGCCGTTAATCAATAGATTAGTGGGAGTGGAACGGTCAGTCTGGAAGATAGCGACCTGGCCCTGAAAAGGTCCTGGTGAGCACGCTCTCAACACGGGAAAGTAAGACAGAGATCCGACCTGCCCTACCACGAGCTGGGGAAATACCCTCGTATTCTCCGGGTCGTGGAAGCTCTCAACAACAAGGGACGGGGCCATGACAAGGGTGACGAGTGCGATGGACTGTACCAGACGTTTGGCCTTCATTGCTCTTCCTCCTTTGAAGCTGGGATTGGTGACATCTGAAACCCTGAGGGCTCCTTCAAGAACGACTCTCACTCTTGCATCTCATCTTTACACCATCTCAAGTGCAGGTCTACCCATCCACTCCAGACGTGTCAGGCACGTTGTAAAACGCATATGATACAAGCGAGTCGCTCAATGCACTGTCTGTATACGGGGAGCTATGAGCCATGGCAAATCTGTTGGTCTTCGCGATTGTAGGATTCTTGGCTGCTGTCAACCTGGTTGCTGAAGGAAGAACCGGCACACTGGAGATCAGCGGCACCTTCGAGGCAGAGCTCAAAGAGACCAGCGTACAGCTTGTATTCAACCAGCGTGCCCGCATCTGGATGCTTCAGATCAGGTCTCGGCGGGAGTACAAGAAACAACATGGTAACGGCTTCATGGCCAACTTGTTTTTCTCAAGAAAGTTCAGTGCTGCTCCAGGCATCTACCCGATCCGTTTTCACTATCTATCTAAGGAGAACACCTTGGGGGGATCCCTCAAAGTCTCGGGAAAGAAACGGGAAATGTTCTCCCACGATACCGAGGGTAGTGCCAAATTCACAGCTTTCGACACGCGGGTGGAAGGAAGCTTTGAATTCTCGTCTTACAGCGCCTCCAAAGAACCGAGGCAAAAGATCACCGTGAAGGGAACCTTTGCTTGCCCCCGGGATGAGGCACTGAAATAGTCGAGCCGCGGAGCTATGGAGCGTTGGCCTGTGATCCTCTCACACCTGGGCTTAGTCGGGATGCCAACCTCCGCCCTCTGGAGACCGCCGCTACCCTTCGTTCACATCGGTTCGGCCTTTACCGCGAATTGGAGCCGGTAGCGCCCGCCGTCACCTGCGATCCGAAGGTTCTTCTTGTGCCAACCCTTCCTGGTTCGACAGGTGCGCAGGAGGTCCTCGGTCAACCTCAGCTCCTTGACGCCGACCAAGTCGTCGTCATTCTCGTTGTCCTGCAACTGCACTTGATTGATCAGAATCCTCCGGTCGCAGTCCCTCAGCGACTTCACCGCCGCTGCCCGTCCACTCTTAAGAGCATGCCGACCGCATTTCGTGAAGACGGCCTTGGAAACGCCGACCGGGGCTGAGTCGTCATTCTCCATCAATCCCGCCACGATGATGACGCCGTCAGCCTTGGGGATCTCCAGCCGGTCTATCACCGTGACGGAGGCCGGATGGAACTCTCCCTGATCTATGTTTCCATATGAGCCCGAAGATCTCTCGCAGTCTCATCCCTGCGAAGGTGGCAAGTTTGCATATCAAGAGTTCCCGGAGATCCTCAGTCGGAGCCTGCACGCAATCATTCGAGCATCGGGTAAGATGAACGGGAATCGTGGAAGTGATCCGTGCCGTCGAAGATGAAGAAGTCCGGTCAATCTGAGTGCTCCCTGGTTGCCCGGGAGGAGTTGTGATCATGAGAACTGACCTGCAGGCCCTTACCTCGGGACTGATGGCCCTGTGCCTCATCTCTCCGCTGGCGGGCGCCGTGAAGCCTGCTTCCGGAGTTTCGCAGAAGGCCCTGCGTTTGCACCGGGAGGCGATCGTCATCGACGCCTATTCGGCCACCCAGTTCTACCGCCGGCCCGATTTCGGAACCGGCACGCCGGGAGGCAAGTACGACCTGCCCAAGGCCATACGGGGAGGCGTCACTGCGGCCAACTTCGGCGTTGGCGCCGAAGAGCTCTTCGTCGCAGACCCCCGGATGGGCCTGTTGGAACCTCCCCCTCGAGGAGTGAACGTCTTGGACGCTTTCTTCAAGGGACCCGACATCGTCAAAAGAATCCTCTGGGAGCTGGACGCCCTCTACGAGACCGTCCGGCAGCATTCCTCCCAGATGCTCATTGCCCGGAGCACCGCGGACATCCTCCGGGCCAAGGCCGAAGGAAAGTTCGCCGTCATCATCGGAACCAACCACGGCTGGTTCGACTCGGACCTGGCCGTGCTCCGGTCCTACCACCGCCTGGGAATGCGGGTCCTGGCCCTCTGCCATGGGGACTCGCTGGGCTGGGCCAGCTCGGACCGGGAGCTGCCCGCCTTCGCCGGCCTGACCGATTTTGGCCGCGCCGTCGTCGAGGAGTGCAACCGCCTGGGGGTGATTGTAGATGTCTCCCACGCCTCGGAGGAGACGTTCCGGGATACCCTTGCCGTGACCCGAAAGCCGGTTCTAGCCTCCCATAGTGGCTGCTACAGCCTGTCTCGGGTCGAGCGCAATCTCACGGATAATGAGCTCCGGTCCCTGGCCCGCAACGGGGGGGTCCTTGGGATCGTTGCCGATCAGGGCATGCTGGACGCGGAGCTTCTGAAAAGCCGCATGGAGGGGGACAGCTTCGACCAGATACTCCAGAGCCACCTCTCGCTTGCGGCCGCCTACAAGGACCGTCCCTTCGACTGGGTCCGGGAGACCCGACGGAGAGCCCTAGAGAGGAGCCGGTCAGCGCGGGGGACTCCGGCTCCGGCCCCGGCTCCGCCGGTGGCGCTTGAGCGGATGCTCGAGCATCTGGACCACGCAGTAAAGGTGGCGGGTATCGATCACGTGGCGATCGGCACCGATTTCGATGGGGGAGGAGAGTTACAGGGCTTCGAAGACGCCTCCCGGTTCCCCCAGGTGACGGAAGCCCTGCTCCGGCGGGGTTACGATGAGGAGGAGATCCGGAAGCTGCTGGGAGAGAACTTCCTGCGCGTCTTTCGCCAGGTGACCGAGTGAAGCGTCCTCCTGCTGGGACTGCTGCCGCCCCGATCAGCCCCACCGGTTCCTCGGACCCGATGTAGGAGATGGCAGATTGCAGCGTGCCCCTGCCTCGGGAGGACCGTGTGCTGTTGGCAAGGCTTTCATCAGGGCCGGCTCAAAGCGAGGTAGCCGATCAGGACTCCGGCATTCTCTCCAAAGAGCTTGGAACTGATCCCGCGCGGCTTCTCTCCGTCTCCGTCGGGAAACACCCAGACAAATTGATGGGCTGCAACGGGCAGGATCCAGGCAGATTTGCCCTTTGGTGGGATTTGAAATTCAGCTTAGCCCCGCCACCGGCTGCGGACCGCCGGATCATTCGAAAAAGAAACTTCGGCCGGCGTGGCGGTGGCTTCCAAGCCGCCGTATTCCTTCCGTCGAGCCTTTGGCTCGAAAAACGGCGGCCCGGAGGCCACCGCCACGATTATTCGGACAATCGCTTCGAAAACGCCCTATCCAACTATAAAGCAATGGGTTACGCCGTGCCTCTGTCGAAAACAGAAAATCAAGTTTCAGTTAGTAGCCCCCCAGCGCTGCTGCCCCGGGGTTGGCAGTAGTATAGTCGCCCTGATCACCTGAACACAGACTTTTCGCTTCAGTGAGAAGAGCGCGAGGGCTGTTCGGCCGGAGGCGCCGCGTCAGCATCGCAAAGCATATCGCGCAAGTTGGAAGGCAAAGGCAAGGGTAGGAGTTGAAAGAGGATACTGGACTTCGGCAAGCCGCCTGCCGAGCCCGATCCAGGACTCACACTCCCCCCGACGCCCTCAGCAC
>JAKZYH010000026.1:0-4433 GCA_047514575.1 Acidobacteriota bacterium
GAAGCGTAATAGACCGGTCCTTCAGGGCCGGGTGGGCGGGCAATCGGCTGCTGGAGCCTGCTTCAGCGGGCTTCTCGGTAAAGGCTTCAGCCAGGCTCCCGGTCCACGATGGCTAAAGCCGTCGCTCGAGAAGGACCGTAAACGGCCCTCAGGGGAGGTAGGAGAAGCTACGGACCCCGGCGTAAACACCGGGTCTAATACGCTTCGCGCCAGGCCGCTGAAGCGGCCTCTTCGAAAGCGACCCCTCAACCCGCCCCGCGGAGCCCGGATGGCCTAGAGCCGAGAGCGAGTCATTGCCTTTTCGCCCACTAAACCTGTTTGTGAACCCTCGGAATTCTGGTCCACACCGAACCCACGCGACCAGACCAATGTGAGAGCACAATTGTCAGAATGGGCGACATATCGGCTCGGTGCTACCGTTAGTTGCCTCCTGCCCCGGTCGGCGCATTGGCCCGGAGGACGCGTAGAAAGTTTCCTCCCAGGATCTTGCCAATCTGCTCCTCCGTGTAATTGCGTTCGAGAAGGCCCTGGACCAACTGCCGATAGAGCCAGACGTAATCCTCTCTTCCCATATCGATGTCTGTGCCAATGCCCACGTGGTCGACTCCGATCAACGCAACGATGTAATCGATGTGGTCCAGGGTCCCCTGCACGTTGGACCCCTCGGTGATCACACCGGATCGGGGTACGACTTTAGCCAGAGGGGGAGAAGGGGACAGGCCCAAGGTTTTCCGAGCCTGTTTCTGTTCAGCGGGGCTGTGTAGGGCAGCCGCCAGATCGAAGGGATCGGGGTAAACTTCTGCCAGATGGTTGTGGATCTGGGAAGTGGCCGTCCAGGTCCCCGCGGCCCGCAGGGGCTCCAGGAGATCCGGATCATAGTAGGCGCCGACTCCGATCATTCCACCCTTACTCGCCAAAGCCTGGAGCATCTCGTCTGTCAGGTTGCGATGGGCATTCACCACGGAGCGGGCTCCCGAGTGCGAGGCTATCAGTGGCTTTGTCGATGTCTCCAGGGCGTCCCACATGGTCTGATCCGAGCCGTGGGAAATGTCTACCAGGATCCCCAGGCGGTTGCACTCGCGAACTACCTCGAGTCCGAACTCCTCCAGACCGGGATCGTCGTCGTTTATGCTTCCCAAACTGGAATCCGCCCACTGGAAGGGGAAGCTGTGAACCAGCTCCAGCTTCCTCAGGCCCAGACGGTGATAGAGCCGCAAGGTGGCCAGATCTTCGAGGGCGACACCACTGTCCAGCCCAATCAGGAGAGACAGTTTTCCCTGGGATCGGAAGCGATCGATATCTTCCGCCGTGAGGGCCACGGCTACCTGCTTCGGCTGTTGGGCCACCGCCTGGTAGATGGCATCCAGCTCCCAGAGGAATCTCTTGGTGGCTGCGGCGCCTTCGAAGACAGACCGACTCAGTACATTTCCTGGCTCGGGAGATTCGTATAGATAGGGACTGAAGTCTCCCGTGATGAGGATTTCCGTAAGGGAGCCGATTCCCAAGCCGGCCACGTCGATCCCCTCCTTCGTCAATTCATCCGGACGGAAGGCCGCTTGCGGTTCGGCGGGAAAACGAAAAAAGCGGGTGGTCACAGCCGCATCTACGACCGTGTATTGTCGAAGGATCCGGGTCACCGGGTCGACCTCTGGCTCGGATGGAACAGAACCCGTGCAGCCCAGGAACACACTCAGGGGCAACAACCCGATTCCTGTCAAGAGATACAAACCCAGTCGACGCATGAGGTTTTCCTTTAAATTCAGAAATTAAATCATTGGCCAATGTCTTCTGATATCCGACGAGAAATCGCTTGGCTTCTACGAGCCGCTGCTTCAAGTCCGAGGGACATTTTTCAACGCGTGGTAGCAACGCTTGCGCTAGAGAGCTCGTAGGAATGGCCAAGCTACCGATGAGCACGCATGTGGCGAAGAAACCGCGGCTGGTTGTTGCAAGCTCTTTCATCATGATATCCCCAATTATTAGGACGGACGGTACGGTGCGACACTGTTCAGTCGCCTCAAGCAACATTGTCCCAGCACGCAGCTTACCGTCGAATATGGGCGATATACAAGACCAAGGTCGGCAAGAACTCAGCCCTTTGGCGAGTTGTGCTCAGTACCTGTTTCTTGAAACGTCATAGAGCTCCTGGGTCAGTGGTTCATGAAGTAAAGTCTTCTCGCCGGCTTGGGATCCGGGTGGGCCCGCGCCGCATCGGAGCCTTCATAGACCACTCCGTTTTGAATCACGTAGCGGATCGATCGGGTGTTGCGGATATCCTCCAGCGGATTCTCTTCGAGTATCACTAGATCCGCGAGTTTGCCTGGTTCTATGGAACCGAGCGAATGGTCGAGACCGTGATGCCTGAAACCGTTGATGGTGGCGATCTGAATCGCTTCCGAAGGAGTGAATCCGCCGTGGACGAAGAGCTCCATCTCCCAGTGAGCTCCTAGTCCCATCATCTGGCCGTGCGCCCCCATCTGCAGCAGGACTCCGGCCCGGTGAAGCTTGGTCAACTCGGCAGCCATTTCCTTGTGGTAGAAATCGTCGTCCCAGTGGTGAGTCGGTCGTCCACGTCCCCTGAAAAACGGGCAGCTCCATCTGGGAGACGTTCTTCAGTGTTCCGTCCGAGAGGTCCATCACCCACAGGTCTTCGCTCCCAGTCCGGTCCGACGTGAACGCGAGCTTCCGCCCGTCCGGGCTGAAACGAGGGAACTGATTCCAAGACCTGCCCTGGGTCAGGGCGGTCGCATCTCCACCAACGATCGGCACCCGGTAGAGCTGGCCGAGTAGGTCGAATATGATCGTTCGCCCATCGGGAGAGACGTCCAGGCTGATCCATGTCCCTTCGCTGGCCTCGTATCGAAAGGTGCTGTAAGCGGCACGGTCACGATCGACGACCCACGCCTCTTCTGAAGCGGAAACCGTATTCACTTGAAGTAGGGACAGGATGAAAGCAACATAGAGAACTGGCATGACGACTCCAAGTCTTGACGGCGGATGCTTGAGTGATGGCCGGCACAGTGGATCATAAGGTTTGGTTGGCCAGAGGGCACAACATTACACTCCGGCCCTTTCCTCACAAGCGATGATACCTTCCATGAACTTGCCATGTGGACTACGGGTTGACCTCGTGATCCTGCCGCGAGGTCGCTTGGAAGGCCAGACCATGACCACCGGCATATTCAAGGCTCGGGTGTAGGGCCGGACCGATGAGATTCTACGATAGATTCATACTCCCGAAGCTCCTGCATTTCGCGTGCGGCCTCAAGCCCGTCAGGCGTCAACGGGAGAAAGTGGTTCCGCACGCTCGGGGACGAGTCCTGGAAATCGGTATTGGGTCCGGCCTGAACCTACCCTTTTACGATTCCACGAAGGTTACACGACTGTGGGGCCTGGAACCCTCCCTGGAAATGAGAAGAGTTGCAGAGAGAGCGACGCACAGGGTCGGCTTCGAAGTCGAGTTGATCGGGTTGTCCGCTGAAGAGATTCCCCTGGACGACGACGCGGTCGACACGGTCCTCATTACCTATACTCTTTGTACAATCGTAGGGTGCGAACCGGCTTTGCGAGAGATGAGCCGCGTTCTGAAGCCGGGCGGCGAACTGATGTTCTGCGAGCACGGCGCTGCCCCAGACGATGGAGTCCGTCGCTGGCAGGATCGTCTCAATCCCATTTGGAAGCGGGTAGGAGGGGGATGTAACCTGAACCGTCCGATACCGGACCTCATCGAACGCGCCGGCTTCGAGGTTACGAACTTGGAGACGATGTACATTCCTGGTTGGCGCCCGGCAAGCTTCAACTACTGGGGCAGGGCGACGCCAAAGACCCGCACCGGCTGAGAGCAAGCTTCGCGTCAGGGTGTGGCGGTGGCTTCCAAGCCGCCGTATTCCTTCCCTCGAGCCTTTGGCCCGAAAAACGGCGGCCTGGAGGCCACCGCCACGGTTTTCCAAAAATTGCTTGGATAACTCTCTATCCAACTATAAATCAATGGGTCACGCCGTTTCTCTGTCGAAAACAGCAAATGAAGTTTCAGCTCAGTCCCGCCCCCAGGAGTCCTGGCCCCATGCGAGAAAGAAACTTCCGGCTACTGGGGATTTGTGCGTCACTCCGTGGGGAAGGTCACTCCGTGGGGAAGAGTTGTCCGGCTCTCTCCTCGGAACCTGGGTTCATTCTGCTAGCGGCTCAAGTCGTTCGCGGCTCTGTCGGATCGCCAAGGGTTGATGATAGGCGATCGTTTGGAATTTGGTGCTTGTGATTTGGAGCTTGTTTGTATCTTGTTTCTTGTATCTTGGGACACTAGTGTCCGGTTTGATGTTGTTGATTCCAAAGGACTTAAAGCTCGCTTAACTGTAAGATTATAATCACTCTACTCCTATCCCCCTACAAACAAAGGCTTTAGCCGTCTTCCGAACAAGTTCCGCTGTCTCCACTTT
>JAKZYH010000027.1:0-10776 GCA_047514575.1 Acidobacteriota bacterium
CACACCTAGCGCCAAGCAGCAACGCGCCTTTGATCTTCTGGAGACCATTGGAGTGTAGGCAGAGCGCTGCACTCCCTATCGCACCTATCCCTTTGAAATCATGGCACTTTTCTGCCCCCAACACAAAGGAACTTCAGCTTACACCAGGAGTGAGCTTTGAGCTGGAATATCTAAGACGCTGCGGAATGCGGACTTAGGTGTTAGAATCTATGGGAAAAGCTTCCCAGGCTTGAACGAGGAGCGGGTGATGTGGTCGTCCCGCCTTTATCTGTCTCTGATCTTTGTGGCTGTCCTGGCCTTGGTTTTCTGGTTCAGGAGCGGGACGCCTCCGGACGGCGGCCTGCCTGGTTCACTCGACATCTCCGAAAGAGCCGATCTCGAAAAAGATGCCCTTCTTGAGGAAGGAGCAACCCACAGCATAGTCGACTCAGCTTCATTCAAGCAGTGGTCCAAGCTCCCCGAGACGCCCTCCTCCGTGCGTTGCCTACTTCAGGGTCAGGTAACGACACCAGACGGGGCTCCTATCCCTGGAGCAACGTTGTCGGCGTTTGCCTCAAGAAACCAACGGACGAAAGAGTTCGAGAGCCTCCTCAACTCGGCCACCTCGCTTACCGATGGCACCTATGAAGTCCCCATATCGTCTCTCATCGAAAGCTGGCTTACCGTCCGGAAACCCGGTTTTGCTGCAGTCGAACAGCGGCTCTTCTTGTCCCAACCGGGGATCATCGTGAGGGACTACGTGCTCAGCCCAGCCTCGGGTCGGATTGAAGGACTGGTCCTCGACGTCCTGAAGGAGAAACCCCTTGCAAACGCCGAGGTCTTCCTCACCCTTGGCCGCTCATCTTGGGACGTGCTCCACAGACTGTCCTATCGCTCTCCTCTGGCACCACGTCCGGAGCCCGACTTTTCTCCCCGGCGTGTTCGAACTGACTCTGCCGGACGTTTCTCGTTCGAGGAGGTACCGGAATGCAGGGCTTCGCTCACCTCCTCATTCCCCAGCTATATGGAGGACATCCGGCGCGTGGACGTGCTGAGTGGAAAGACGAGCAGCATCGAACTCCGAATGGTGGAAGTGGACAGCCTCTCATTCACCGTCATGAACCAAAGACGGGAGCCGATCGCCATGGCTACCGTGTTGCGACCGAATGGCCTGACGGCTACTGCAGACCGAGCAGGCCTCGTTTCCTTCCCCTTGATGCCGAAATCCGAGCCCTTTGAACTCAAGCTGTGGGCTCCGCGGTATCTCTTGCGAAAGCTGTCTGTCGATCCCAAGCAGACCCCCTCGGAAATCTTCTTAGAGGACGGATTCGAATTATCCGGACAGGTTCTCTCGAAGAGTGGTCTTCCCCTCTCTGGCGCCACAATCTCGATCTGGGGGTCGAAACTTTCTAGCGTGGGCTTTCCAAACTGGAAAACAGTGAATAGCCCTGGCCCGGTCAACGGGATTTATGAGTTGTCGGTCCAGACAAACGAACGAGGCGAATTTTCGGTCCGTTCGATGCGGCCTCCGATCCGTCAGATTCACGTTTCCCATCCGTGGTATCGGGAGAAATGGGTGGCGTTCAAGCAGGAAACTTCATACGCGGCGGTGCACCTCGAACCTATACAGACGGAGCTCGCCGGCCGTGTAGTGGACGCAAAGGGTCACCCGGTACGTCACTTCATGGTGAGGGTCCGGGATCCCGCGGCGAGTTACAGGTGGGTCACCTCCAAGACATTCAGCGACGCAAATGGCCTCTTCTCAATGAGGGACCTGCCGGCAGGGAGATTCCAGCTCGACGTGCTGGGCTGGTCCACGGGTGAGCAAGCTTCCATGGAAGAAAGTAGGGTCGTTTTCCTCGCTTCCGGGACAATTCAGAACGTCGAAATGACCCTGAAGGAGAAACCTGAGCAAAGGTAGTCCATTGGATGCGAAGCCCTTCAGAGGACCTTCAGCGGTGCGGTTTGGGGCGTCCCTGCCCAGTCAGGACTCACCGACCCAAAACCGCCTCTCAGACTTCCAAACCGACCGAACGCATCAACTCGAGTGCATTTCCCCTTTCGACCACACCGGGACGAAGCTTGTAGTCGAAAAAGATCCGTCCGTTTTCCACCCGATCGGTGAAATGGGCGTTCTCTCCACGCAGACCCGAATCGCTGGCGATCTGGGTTAGTGCCAGGTCGTGGGTTGTAACCAGCCCTACTGCCCCACTATCGATCAGCGCCCGAACCACTGCAGCGGCACCGATCTGGCGATCGTGGGAATTGGTTCCGTGTAGGATCTCATCTAGGAGGAAGAAAACCGGAAGCTCGCCGCCGGACGCTTCGATGATGGCCCGCAGCCGCCTCAACTCTGCGTAAAAATGAGAGACGCCCTGCTGCAGCGAATCCACTATGCGCATCGCGGTTCCCAGGACAACCGGTGATACGCTCAGACGCTGGGCGCGTACTGGAGCACCAGCCAGGGCCAGAACGACGTTGACGCCAATCATCCGGAGAAGCGTACTCTTTCCGGACATGTTCGATCCACTGACCAGCAGGAGTCGCAGCTCGGGTCCAATCGACAGGTCGTTGCAAACGCTCTGCGATCGCGGAATCAAGGGATGCGCGAGCCCTCTGGCCTCGAAGCACGGACCGTCCTCGACAATCTCTGGAAACGGATCCTCCGGATGTTCGTAGGCGTATCCGGACAAGGCCGACAGAGCTTCCATCGTCCCCAGTACCTCGAGCCAATCCGCTACATTCGGGCCGAATCGTACTCGCCAGCGTTCGAACGCAAAGGTCAGTTGGGTACCGGGGAGCAGCAAGCCCGCAATCGTGCGAAAGAAGGGGTTCCTTCTTGACTGATCTGTCTGGACCAGCCGTACCAATCGGGTGATGCTCTTCGAGGGCATCCCGCCTGTCGTAGCTAGCCGACTACCTAGATCTCGCCAGAGTGGTGTATCGCAGTCCTCTTCCTCAACCCTCCCAAGAATGCGGGCCAGCGCCGCCAAGTCCCGGACCTGCGCATCGAGGAGGAGGCGAACTCTACGGGCCGCACCTATAAACCAAAACACCAGGCACGCTGACAATGTACTCGATGCGAGTAGTGGTAGAGATCCATCGAAGAAGCCGTCGCTGCCAGACGCGGGTCCGATAAAGAAGGCGACCAGGTGGAGAGACCAGTGTGTGGCGGCAGCCAGATTCGCCAACGCCAGGAGGGCTGCAACCACGGCTGGCCAGAGGGTGTTCAGTTTCGTACGCCCGGCGGCCCACGCTCTGAACCTCTCGAAGTCCATTGTGGCGTCGCTGACGCCGCCGAGGATCGCCAGATCTTCGCGAAGATCCAGTTTCTCCCGCAGAGCCTCCACCGCCCCCTGCCGCTGCCGGATCTCCCGGGGGCACGCCCCCGAGCACAGCCAGCTTGCTAAGGTCCGCTGCCCCTCCTGGGTTGGCACAGTCGCGAGGAGTTGAAAGAGCGATCCCGAGCCAAACAAATCCAGATCCGAGGAATAGAGATGATCGGCCTCAGAAAAGCGTTCGCCGCTGGGACCGTGGCCGGCCCAGGCGTCGTCGATGCGAGCGAGACCAGCTCGGTAGAATGTGGCGCCGGCCTCCGCCCGTTTCCGACGCCGTTCAACCCGTTCGTGCAGCGTCGCGACGATCAGAAATACGATGATCGGCAACAGAAGCCAGATTACGTCCCACGAGACTTCCACTACGGCCTTCCAAACCACGATCGCAGCAGCCGCCGCGATTGCGAATCGCACCCAGCTAATACGTGAAGAGGCACGAGACAGCTGCTTGGCCAGGTTTTCACGAGCTTTCAACAGGTGGGTGTATTCCACACGAGGTTCGGAATCGACAGCGGTCATACCGTCACTCTTACCCTCGTAATCAGGGATGTCAATAGATCACCGATTCGCGATCTCCCTGTTTCTGAAAACGAAATCTTCTTCTGATGCTTCTAACCTACTTGACGCCTGTTGACGCCTGAGAATCGAAAAACCCACGCCGGGTGGTAGTTCTTGGGTCGTCGAGCTCATCGGCTTTGCTTTCGCGTCCAGACTCGCTAATCTTCTAGAAGGACGGTGTCGAAACTTATCATCAGCGTTGCCTACTTCCCTTCACTATCGTTAGGATGACTTTCAGGGATCTGCTTTTCGATCTCGACGGCACGCTCACAGACCCGCGGCCTGGATTCATCCGTTCGATCCAGTATGCCTTGCGAATCGTAGGGGGGCCGAACAGATCCGCGTCACAGCTCGAGCGCTTCCTGGGACCGCCTCTTCACCACTCCTTCGCGGAGATCCTGGAGAGCGACGACCAGCAGCGGATTTGGCGGGCGGTGGACGCGTATCGCGAGAGATACTCAACCGTTGGTTACGCTGAAGCCAAGGTGCACGACGGGATCCGTGACCTGCTCGAACAGTCGATCAGCAAAGGGAAACGACTCTGGGTGGCCACTTCCAAGCCCACCGTCTACGCTGTGAAGGTCATCGAGCACTTCTCACTCCGACCTCTATTCGGAGGCATCCAGGGCGCTGAACTATCGGGAGAGCGGAGTCTCAAATCAGAGGTAATCAGGGACGCGATGGCCTCCTGGTCCATCCACCCCGCCGAAGCCGTGATGATTGGCGACCGCCACCACGACATCGAAGGCGCGCGCAGCAACCAGATCAGAGCGATCGGTGTCCTTTGGGGAATAGGGTCCAGGCAGGAGTTGGAGAGTGCCGGCCCCGACCTCATCGTCGGCTCACCATCCGAACTATCGGAGGCGTTGTTGGATCAGGCATGAAGAAGGACAAGCCCTTTCCTACCCTGCTTTTTCTGAAATCACGACAGGCGACATTCGTTCTGGAGGATCGCCATGTCCGGCGGCGCCTGCCAGACGGCGGGCCTTGGGAACCCCGAGGAGAGCGAGGCGCATGAGATGAAACTACGCCACGCTTCCAAGGACGACCTTCGGCTTCTCGCCGAACTCAATCGTCAGCTGATCCAGGATGAGCAGGCGCAGAATCCCATGTCGCTTTGTGAACTCCAGGAACGGATGAGCCGATGGCTTGCCTCGGAATACCGCGCCGTCATCTTCGAAGTCGCCTCCGAGCCTGTCGCCTATGCGCTCTACCGGCCCTCCGAGGAGGGTTTATACCTACGCCAGTTCTTTGTCATCCGTGATCGCCGAAGGCAGGGACTCGGTCGTCAAGCAATCGAGCTGTTTCGCCTGCAGGTCCTGCCATCCGGCACGGCCCTCGTGCTCGAGGTCCTGGTGAATAACGAGGCGGGCATCAGCTTCTGGCGCTCCCTCGGTTTCCGGGAGCACGCAATTACCTTCCGAGCATCCTCGTAGCAGCGGCGTACGCACTTCTAGACTTGTGTCTTCTTCACGTGATACGGCCCCAGAAGCCAGATCGCGGGTGATTTCTAAACTGGAGGTGTCCCCTCAAGAAGGGAATCGAATCGTGCCTGAATCTAGTCAAAAACATCTGAATTTGTGCTTCTCAGGGATTGGACGCTAGCCATCGTTGCAATGTGGCCCTTTCCAGGAGGCCGCTTCAGCGGCCTCTTTGAAAGCGACCCCTCGACCCTCCCGGCGGAGCCCGGCTGGCCTGGAGCCGAGAGCGGATCATTGCTTTTTCGCCCACAGGACGCATTCGTGAACCTTCGGAATTCTGGTTCCCACCGAACCGACACGACCAGACAGATGTCAGAGCAGCATTCTCAGAACGCGCGAACTAGCATCTAAAGCTTCTTTGAGTGGAGCGCCAGGGCAGGCAAAGATAGAAAAACACCCTCGCCCTTCCACTAGAGATCACACTGCCTCACAATGCCGCACCTGGATGGGGCGGGAACGTTACGGGAACTGCTGTGCGTCCGTCCGGATGTGAAGACAATCCTATCCAGCGGATACAACGAACAGGACCTCACCGACTGTTTTGCCGGCAAAGGGCTGTCTGCCTTCATCCAGAAACCATATAGGCCCGACCAACTCAGAGAGTGTGTGCGTCAAGCGCTCGAGGGGCCCCCCGGTAACGAGCCTACCTGACCCATCGAGGGGTGCGGGAATTAGATCAAGGCTTATCTCTCTGAGGTTCGATTCGTTGGGAAGGAGTTCTCAGAACGCGTAGTGTCTTGGAGGTCGTTTGTCTAAAGAGCGGGCCGGCTAGCCCGGGTTGGAAGCATAATTTCCTTCACCGCATTCGCCCAGCGGATGGTATGCCGGGCATGAACGGACATTTCACCCTCGAGGCAACACTCGGCTTGCGCCGAATGATGACGCCATTATAGGTTGATCTCACGAGACCCCGGGAACAACCGCATGTTTGGCAGAAAACGAATGTCAGCAAGACGAACCCGAAGGCAGTCGGAAGAGCCGCTGCAGTCGTGGAAGGAGATCGCGGTGTACCTGGAGCGCGATGAGAGGACAGCCCGACGCTGGGAGAAGGATGAGGGACTTCCCATCCGCCGCCACCGCCTGATCAAGCGCAGCAGCGTCTACGCTTATGCCAGCGAACTGGAGTCTTGGAGAACGGCTCGAAAGCCGAAAGCTAGTGGGTCTCATGACCGTCTCAACTCCGTAAAAGGAAGTCTAGCAATAGCTCTCGGCGGCCTCGCGGTGCTCTTGATCGTCCTCTTCTCATGGAAAGACTCATGGCTGGACCGGCAACAGCCGCTAGTCCGCGCAGACAGTCTGGTCATCCGCCAAGTGGGCTCACGTCTCGAAGAAGCCCATCTTTTCGAAAGACTGTCTCCGAACGGGAGATACATATCTTACGTCGATCGAAGTAATCTGGCTCTTCGCGAAGTCACAACCGGAAGCACACGCTTCGTGACAACCACGGGGTCACAGGTGGGACCTACGGTGTTCGCACACCACTCGGTGATCTCTCCCGAAAGCAGGTGGATCGCCTACTCCCTATACAACTCCTTCTCCGGAGGCTATGAAATTCGTCTCGTCGGGCTCGACGGTTCGAGAGACCGCTCGCTATACAAGAAGAAACACGACGTCATTCATCCGGCTGCGTGGTCTCTTGACGGCCAACTCCTACTGGCCAGACGGATCGCGCCGTCCAGGAAATCCAGGACGCCAAACCGTGACTTTGTGCTCATCGACATCGTGACTGGTTCCGCCCGAGTTCTGAAGACGAGTAGAACTTTCTGGAAGCCACACCGAGGATTCTGGCGTGGTAGTCTTTCCGCGGATAACCAATTTATTGCGTTCGACTACCCCGCCAGGACCGATTCCCACCGCCGGGATATTTCCTTGCTCTCCACAGATGGAAAAACAGAGCGACGGATAGTCGAGCACCCAGCCGATGATAGGGTCCTTGGGTGGATCCCCAACCGCTCTGAACTGCTCTTTCGGAGTGATCGATTGGGGACGTACGATATCTTTGCCGTTGACGTGGTCGGCGACAGAGTGGAAGGTCCACCCAGGCTGATAAAGCAAAACGTGGGGAAGATAACGCCAGAGGGATTCTCCCCGGACGGTGCCTTCTATTTCAGCTATGCGGCCAGGACGTCCACTATCGAGATTCTTTCGTTCGACCCTATCGGGCGTGAAACTCGGTTACAGGCGAGTCAATCGATATTGGGCAATAGCCGTCACCCGGATTGGTCACCCGACGGACGACACCTGGCGTATGTGTCCACGCCAGTCTCACCAACGGATCCACACCTCTACTACGAAACGCTCCGCGTCAAGAACATCGAGACAGGAGAGGACCGCGAGCTTGTCACAAAGAGGATGTTTTCGATACCTCGCTGGTCACCCGATGGACGCGAGATCCTGGTCCAGGCCGATCGAGCACTGATGCGGGTGGACGTCGACAGCGGGGAAACGACTGCATTGCTCGGGCGCAGACAATGGGACGGATCGGAGATTGTCGGGTTCTCGAATGATCGCACGATCCTCTATACCGACGCCATGCGTTGGCATCTGATAAGACGCGACGTCGAATCAGGGGAAAAGACGATGCTCCATGAACACCGGGAGGCTATGTTGTTCTCGACTCTCTCCGAGGATCAGCAGAAGGTGGCCTTTGTCACCCGCGTAGAGGATGACAGCACTACTCGTCTCCTGAGTTTATCCCTCCCGGACGGGCAAGTCCGAGAGCTGATCAGGCGCGAGAAATCGAAACGAATCCACTCCCCGATCAGCTTTCCTGCCTGGAGCCCAGACGCGAATCACCTCTTCTTCGCGAGTGTTGAGGGTAGCACCTCCAGCTTGTGGCGGACCTCGACGCAGGATGTGAGTCCAGAGCGCCTTTGGGATTCTGAGGCTCGGATCTCCAACATAGCCGTCCATCCCGGTGGGAAACGCCTTGCCGTGTGCCTTTCCCGAAATCGGAAAGAATTCTGGGTCATGGAAAACTACCTTCCGAAGAAGGGGATCGGGCCCCAGTCCATCGACGCACACTGAGCAGTAGTTCAGTGAGCAATGGCGGAAGAGCTACAGCCAACAGTGCCGCGGACGACTTGACTCGCCAGCAGCATGTTGCCAGGTTCCGAGGAGAGAGCTGGAAATCGTGAGGGTCAGGGAGTCTTCGATGGGCCTTCAATTTCGTGCCTACGGCAGCGAAGGTCCGCTGGTCGTGCTCGTGCACGGTGGCCCAGGTGCCGCGGGATATCTGGCACCGATCGGTCGGCACCTGGCTAAGTCCTCCTTTCGAGTCCTTGAACCGTTCCAACGGTGGAGCGGCGGCGAACCTCTGAGCGTCCAGCAACATGTGTCCGACCTGGCCAGTTTCCTCGCGGCCGAGTCCTCTGATTCCGTTCATGCCATTGTCGGTCACTCCTGGGGAGCCATGCTGGCCCTGTGCTTCGGCTGTGACTTTCCTGAACTCGCCGACGCACTGGTCCTCATCGGATGCGGCACCTTCGACGAAACAGCGAGGGAAGAATACAAGAGACGGGTCAGTGCCCGAACACCGCCTGACGTCCAGGCCAAGCTCGACAGACTCTCGAGGGAGATTGAAGACCCCGACGAGCGTTTTTAGCGCCTCGGGGATCTTCTGCTTCCGGTCTATTCACACGCCCCAAACGTCCGAACATTGGGTGAGATCCAGTGCGACGCGGCCGGCTATCTGGAGAGCTGGAACGACATGCTTCGCCTGCAGACAGAGGGGATCGCTCCAGCCTGCTTCTCGACGATCAGAAACCCTGTCCTGATGCTCCACGGTACCGACGATCCACACCCCGGCCCGATGATCTTCGCAAGCCTGGATCCCTACGTTCGCCAACTCGAGTACCGCGAAATCCAATCATGTGGGCACTATCCTTGGATCGAATCAAAAGCTGGACCCGAGTTTGAACGAGCTCTGGTGAGCTGGCTCAGCCAACAACTCTCCACCTGAGGGGTAGGCGCTACCCAAGCGGCACCTAGGAGCCTGTGAACCGGAAAAGATGGGTCTGCCACTTCGAAAGGGGGCTCTGCCCCGTTTGCTGAAAATGGACCAGCGCAGAGCGGGCACTCATGGACGTCTGATCTTCGACGGCAGGGTCCTGAAAGACGTACTCCAGGCCACCCCTCGACTCCTCTCGAGCATACAAGCGCAAACATTGCAGAAGGATCGGTCGATCCAGGTCGAAAGGTACCCACTCCGTACTTTCGAGAAGACCTTCGTAGACAAACCCTGGGATCTCTTGACAAAGCCCGTGTACTCTCTGCATTCCGTATTGAGAGGAAACACTAAGAGAGACAACCCCGTTCTTCGCCAAGAACCTTCGGCCCCCTCGCAGAACCTCCCTTCGGAATCCGAAGCCGTCATCCCCTTCGCTCGTTGGCGGATTGGCAACGATGAAATCAACTCTACCCTCGAGACCATCCAGTCTCGCCGCGTCAGCATTGTCGATCGGGGCGTAAGAGTCCGAAAGCAGAATCTCAACCTTACCCTCAAGGCCGTTGCTGGACACATTCTCGCGAGACACATCCACGTTTGCCCTGAGGATCTCCAAACCGATCACCTTGTCGACTCGTCTGATTCTCGCGGCCGCAATCGCAAGGCACCCGGTCCCAGGACCCCAATCGATGCCCGCTCCGCTGAGAAGATCTTGATGCCGGTAGATGCTCCTGAGTGCAAGCATACTCGCTGGAGTGAGCGAGAAGGTCCCGGATGGATGCAGGATCTCGATCCTCCCCAGACCGTGGGTTTCTTCGGCATCTAGAAGGGTCCTATCAGCTACCATCTTGGCTCCGGGTAGTAGACTCGTCGAAAATGATCTTTTGTGGGATGCCCTGCTGTGCTGAGTAGTTCCGGTGACACATGGCTCGACCGGGTCTCAGGCCCAGCCTGGTGTAGAAGCGCACTGACTCCGAATCACACACGATGTCGATCACGTACAGAGAGCCAAGCCGCCGCAGTATTCGCCGAACCAGCTGGGATCCTACCCCGCGTCGTCGATACCCTCTTTTCACCTCGAGTAGCGGGACATAGGCAGAGAGGATCCCGTCGGACAAGACATTGATGAACCCCACGACCTGGTCAGAGTCGGTGGTGATGGCGAGATCCACCGCAAAGCTGCGACGCAGGATTTCCAAGTGTGCTGCGGCTGAAGGAGGATTAGGCCATCTTTCGAAGAAGCCTTCCAATTGGACAGTTGAGATGCCCTCGAGGGAATCGGTGTAACGAACCTTCTGAGCATTCGGGTCATTCACGAGACACCTACCTTAGGGCCCTGTCAAAAATAACTTGGGTGCGGCTCTTTTAGAACAGGCGATTCTGGTGCCGTCGAACGCAAGATGGACCTCTCTTACTATGGGAGCGGCGAAGGCATTTTGGGGTTGGGTAGTTGGGTGGGGCAGAACAATCTGACACG
>JAKZYH010000028.1:0-10130 GCA_047514575.1 Acidobacteriota bacterium
TCCATCGGGATCGGGGCCACGGCCCGCAAGCTGGCCGAGCACATCTACCGAGCCCTCCGGTGGGGAACGGAGTACCTGGATCAAGGAGCCGAAGCCTACGAAGCTCGATTTCAGCACAATCGTCTCCGATACGCACTAAAGCTCGCCACATCAATGGGTTACACCCTTGTGCCTCAGGAACAGCCCAATGAAGTTTCAGCTTAGCCCCGCCGCCGGCTGCGCCGGATCGTACAGAAAAGAAACTTCGCGTCAGGGCGTGGCGGCGGTCTCCAGGCCGCCGTGCATCGAGCCAAAGGCTCGAAGGAAGAGGACCTTCGGCCTGGAGACCGAAGCCACGTTTGCAAATCAAGTTTCAGCTTAGAACCTCCCCTCACGGTTCTGGAACTCGGTCGGTTTGCCCAGCGTTTCGCCGCCGCGGCGGACCCAGTCGGCCGTCCAGCGAAGCATTTGAGCCGAGCCAGTTTGCGGCTTGCCCAGCACTCGATGTCCCTTTTGGCCGTTACTCAGTAGGGAATCAGGTGCTTCACTGCCCGTGAGGTGGACAGGCGTCTCCAGCAGTCGTCCCAACTCTTGTGCCGTCTCTCGGATGGACAGGATTTCCTCGCCTGCGACGTTCAGGACCAGAGGGGGCGTCATTGTGTGTTCCAGGGCTGACAACGCCATGGCATTGGCGTCGGCTTGCCATATTACGTTCACATGGCCCATCGTCAGGTCGATTGGCTGTTTTGCCCAGACTCTCCGTGCCAGATCCACCAACACACCATAGCGGAGCTCGGTAGCATAGTTCAGACGCAACAGCACCGCCGGAAGCGGCAGGGAACCGCTGAAATACTGGAAGATCCGCTCCCGGCCCAGTGCGGCCATGGCATACTCCCCAACCGGATTGGGAACGTCAGTCTCGTCTGAACCCCTTCGCTCGTTGGCCACCAACCCATAGACGTTGCCGGTCGAAAAGGCGACGATTCGGCTATCGCGGTATTTCCGACAGATGAGGCTCGGCAAATAGCAGTTCATAGCCCAGGTCATCGATGGATCCGCGCTTGCTCCGAATTTGAAGCCCGCCATATAGACCACGTTCGTGACCTGGGGCAGTGAGTCGACGAAGTCTTTGTCCAGCAGATTGCCGGCGATGGTTTCTATTCCGTGTTCTTCCAGCTGCTCCCGAACACCTGCTCCGGAGAAGCGTGAAACCCCGACCACCCGCCGATCGATGCCCGCCGCTTGCGTGGCTCGCTTCGCCATTCTGGCCAGAGTAGGACCCATCTTTCCCCCCACGCCCAACAGGATGAGATCGCCCGAGAGGCGGCCCATCGTAGCCACCGCCTGGACACTGGGTGTGCTCAGGTTCTTTTCCAGCTCGTCTACCGTTTGGGGGGTAGGAGGTAGATCTGTCGGTTTCTCTTGTGCCACGCTCTTTCCAGCTGGCCTCACTTATTCGCTTCTTCGAAAGACCTCTTCACTTCAAGAACACACCGCTGTTGGCGTAGTCGGGACGGTCAATCGTAAACTCTTCCCCGATGTCGAGGATTCGATGCACTGCCTCGACGCCCTGCATGAAGGAATGGTCCTGGTTGGAGACTTCGTACCTCCAGGCTCCGAAGCGCCCACGAGAGAAGATTCGGCGTTTCTCCAGCTCGGGACGGATGGCAGCCAGCACCTTGTCCCTCTCCAGAAAAGGTGTAGGGTAGCCGCGCTCCTCTCGTCTGTGCCAGTAGGAGATCACCTCTGAGTCCTGGGAGATGAGACCGTCAGCCCTCAGGGCCTCCAGCGTCCAACTTTCGAGCCTGGAGTGATCGATAGGTCGAGAGGGTGACTCACACACCTCGGCCATCAGCGACCAATGTTCCTCTCCGGCAGGAACGTTGTAGGGAGAGTAGTTGGAGAAAACCGTGACTCGGTAGTAGGGGCTGTTGCCTTCTGGGAAGTACATCCAGCACTTCTTTGCCAGCGTCTCAGGTTTTCCTCCCTTGAGCCCAATCCCCAGGATGTTGCAGCTGCTGTATACCAGGGAGGAGGCCGCTCTGGCGGCGGTTTGACTCAGATCGGTGCATCTGTGGCAGAGGCCGTCCAGAGGAAGTGAGGTTATCAGGGTATCGTAGGATAGTCGTTCCCCAGAATGGAGTTTGATCGCTCTTTGAGACGTCTCGATTTCGGTCACCCGACAACCGAAGCGGAGCCGTTCGGGCGACAGCAGCTTCGTGACCCCATCCCAGATGGCCCCGGTTCCTCCGCGAAGCGGAAAGCGAAACTGGCTATTGGGTCCCCAGCCGACATCGTCTCGGTTCTCCTTCAGGTTCTGACGGATACGCTCCAGATCGGGGACCGCAACCCGCTCCCCCATCCAGCCGATCGAGATCGACTCCAGCGGATGTCCCCACACCTTCAAGTTGTAGGGCACCAGAAAAATCTCCGCGATGCCCTCGCCGAAGGTGGAGTAGATCCACTCCTGAAAATTGCTGGGCGTGGTGCTGCTTCTGAGGTTGTTGGCCCGCTCAAGTCCCTTCCAGGCCAGCAACCGTTCCTCTGGGTCTAGACGATGGATGTTGTTCTGGAAGGGATAGGGAATGAATCGCCCTCGCATCCAGACCCAGGATTCCCGCTCGTGGAAGAGCCAATCTTTTCCCAGAGCTCGATCCAGCACCGAGTCGTAGTACTTGTAGTGGCTGAACTGAACGTGTCCTCCTACATCCCAGGTGAAGCCCTGTTCGTCAAGGTAGCTAGAAGCAAGCCCGCCCGGTGTCTCTCGGCTTTCGAGCAGCGTGAAGTCGTCTATTCCCAGCTCCTGCAAACGATAGGCGGCACCCAGGCCGGTGGGACCAGCGCCCAGGATCACGATGTGCCCTGGGTCCTTCACTTGCTCCTGAGCTCCCGGCGAGACCGTGACGCCACGGCCACTGTCTGGACGAAGCTGTCGAAGGCTGCTTTTAGCAGTGTCCATTTCACCAGCAGGACTGCGCCGGCAGCTACTCGGCCCTGGTGGGTTACCGGTTCCTCGTGGATCCGGAGTCGGGCTCGACCGGCCAGACCGGAGAGGATGACGTTGGGAGCGAAGGCGTTCACTGGAAGAAAGGCGAGGAGGGGTTTCAGCGACTGGTTTCGCATCAGGCGAAACGGAGTATTGACATCTTCGACTGAGCGGCCGAATAAGAGGGCTACCGTGAGTCGTGAGCATTTCGTGATGAACTGTCGAGCCAGCGCAGATTCTCGACCCTGCCGATAGCCCAGCAGAAGGTCGAACTCCAAGCGCTTCTTCCACAGCTTGGAGAATTGGTCGGCCGGAATCTCTCCATCGCCGTCGATTTGAAGCACCCATTCGCCCTCAGCTTCATGGTAGGCCTTGAGGACGGTGGGGCCGTGTCCTCGATTGGAGTGCCGCGTAGGCCGCAGCCTGGGGTTGGTCTTGGCCAGCTTCTCCAAGATACCGCCGGTCTCGTCAGTGGAGCCGTCATCGTAGACCAGTAGCTCATAGTCGATCGAGAGCTCGTTCAGCTGGGTCATCCACTCCGACAGGACCCGGGTGATGCCTTCCGCTTCGTTGTAGGCCGGTATGACTACCGAAAGTTCGTGTCGATGTCGAGTGTTCACTTGCTATGCCCTGGAGCAAGCTAACCCAAGCGGTCACGGATGGCAATGTCCGGGGATGCCGTCGGAATCTGGCCGGCTCAGAAATCGACCTGGATGCGGGTCTGGAAGATGTTGGCTTCGCCGATATCCTGGCGATCCGACAGGACGTAGTTGAACATGACTCGCGTGTTCGGATTCAGAAACCAGTTGAGCCCCATTGTGAAATTGTCCAGCTTTCCCCCCAGGATACTGCCGTGGTTCAGATCCAGGCGGGAATACCGAGCCGCCAGTTGCCAGGCACCCAGACCTCTTTCGCCACCGAACAGATTGCCCCTGGGGCGTACCCGAGTGAAGGTTCCGGTATCACGCTTATAGCGTCGGGTCTCACCGGTCAGGAAGAAGCTGCCAGCCACATAGAAGCTGTTGAAGGAAGGATCTCCCAACCCGGGAGAGTCGGTCGCCGCGTTCACATACTCGCTTTGCAGAGAGAAGGGGCCCTGGACCAGAGCGGCTTCCACCCCCAACAGGTCCTCGGATCGGGCCGGAAAGGCTCGGGTATCGATCCAGCGAGTGGAGAAATGGGTTTCGGGTCTGGCTCTCAGACGAAGCCTGTCGAGGATGGGGTTTCTTCGGCTGTAGGCCAGTCCCAGATGCACCAACCTCTTGCCTTCCTCCTCATATAGGGGTAGCCCCGTAAATCTGCCGGTCAAGCTGTAGTTCTCCGAGCCGAGTCCAGTACCCGTGTCGGGGGTATCCTTGAAAACGCCTGCAGCCCAGGTCATCCGATCGTCTGCCAGGGGGTTGGTGAACAGAAACCCGGTGTTTCTTGAGGGCATCAATGAAGCGGTCAGGGCCCGTTCCATAAAGGTGATGTAGCGGCTGCTGTTCATCAGCTCCAAGCCAAATGGCTCTTTGAAATGGCCTACGCGAAACTTTCCCAGGCCCGGGATTCCCTTGATTCCAATCCAGACATCCTTGAAAGCTGTGCCGATGGGGGCAAAATCGTACTGGGCTTTGAACTCGACACGATCGTGGATGGTTCCCGACATATAGAGTCGAGCGGTGCGGAACTCTGTTCCCCCCACCGGGAAGAAATTCTCGTCCACGGCCCGATCGGCGGAAAAACCGACCCAGTCGTTCATGATTCGGCCTCCCAGCCTGAACTTGACGCTCTGGTCCGTCGAATCCATTCGAATCCCCTCCTTCCAATAGGCGCGAAAGGTAGAAGGATCTGGGCTAGGGGTGGCTTCCGGCTTGCCTCGCGGTGTTTCCACCGCCTTCTCAACTGGTGCCGGCTCGGTGTCCTTCTCCACCACCTGCAGGAGCAGACGTTTAAGATGCGCAACCTCTTGCTCTAGAGCCTCGATTCTCGCCTGTAGTCCCCTATCGTCTTGGGCGCCGAGAGGCAAAGCAGCCAGCATCATCAGTGCAAAGAATGAATAAATCCGCTTCATGATAATCCTCATTGATAAATATCTTTCTAGCCGTAACGACCTTCGATGTAGTCGGCGGTTTCCTGGTGTTGAGGGGTGACAAACATATCCCCTGTTTTGGTGTGCTCGATGAGCTTCCCCAGTAACATGAACGCGCACTCATCGCTGGCTCGCCGGGCCTGAGCCATGTTGTGGGTAACGATCAGTATGGAGTACTGTCCCCGCAGCTCCCAGATCAGCTCTTCTACCGCCTCTGTCCCCTTTGGATCCAGGGCCGAACAGGGTTCATCCATCAACAGAACGGTCGGTTTTACAGGTAGCAGACGGGCGATACACAACTTCTGCTGCTCTTCCAGGGAAAGCTCGGTCGCGTTCTTGCCTAGGCGGTCTTTGACGGTGTCCCAGAGGAGGACCTGGCTTAGAGCCTGCTCCACGATTTCATCCTTCTCACTGGGACGCTTTTTGGGATTTCTCGGAGTATGAATGTCGTACCCAAAAAGCACGTTGTCGCGGATGGATATGGGGAGAGGATTGGGTCGCTGGAAAACCATGCCGACCTGGCAGCGCAGCTGAGCCAGCTCTACGCTTTCCTGGTAGATGTTGTGGCCATAGACCTCCACCGAACCCTGGGTGCGTACCGAGGTGATCCTCTCGTTGATCCGATTGACACAGCGGAGCAGTGTGGTTTTTCCGCATCCCGAGGGTCCTATGAGTGCCGTAATTAAACCCTTCTTGACCTGGAAGTCCACTTCGAAGAGAGCCTGGAATGTTCCATACCAGAGGCTGAGTTTCCGCGTACGGATCGCCAGCGCCATGGCTTCCCGGTGGTTCTCCGCAGCCCGGCTCCTTTGATCAATGCCGGCTTCCGAAGAGACCTTGGGCGTGGGAAGGGCCCCTTCAAGGGATTTGCTCAACTTTGTCGGCTCCCTGCCTTCGCTCAACCGAAGCGTCCCAGGATGTAATCCCGCGTCCGGTCATCCCTTACCGATCCGGAGAACATCTCTTCCGTGGAACCGATTTCAACGCAGCTCCCGGTCAGGAAGAAGGCGGTTCGATCTGCCAGCCGCCGCGCTTGCTGCACCAGATTGGTGACCAGGATGATGGTCATCTCCGATCTGAGCTCCTTCAGGACATCCTCGATGCGCATCGTTGTCACGGGATCAACCGCAATCGAAAACTCGTCGAGCATGAGTAGCTTGGGATTCTGTGAAAGCGCGCGAGCGATCGTCAGCCGTTGCTGCTGTCCTCCGGAGAGTAGGCTCCCCAGCGAGTCCAAACGATCTCGAACTTCGTCCCACAGCGCAGCCCGTCTGAGACAGCGTTCGACCACGATCTCGAGATCGGCCTTCTTCCTGACTCCAGCTAGACGGGGCGCCAGGGCCACGTTGTCATAGACGCTCATGGGAAGTCCTACCGGGAGGGGGAAGACGACGCCGATCTGCGCTCGCAAGGCGTAGACATTGCGCCATTGGGAAGTACTGCGTCCCTGGAAGAGAATATCTCCCGTCACCTTCATCGAGGGATGGAACAAGTCCATTCGATTGATGGCTTTCAGCAGGGAGGTCTTGCCGCCATTTGAGGGGCCGATGATGCCGAAGATCTCATTCTTCTTGACCGAAAGACTGACTCCGTTCAAGGCCAGGAGACCTTCGTAGCTGATGGAAAGATCGTTCACCTCCAATACGGTCTCCTCTGGGAGAGGGGGGGCTCCCGGGGAAGCGATACTGTTCTCTACCACTTCTTCTTCCCCCGCAGATACATGCGAAAGGCAATGGAGACGGAATTTATGACGAGGACGATGCCGATCAGCAGCAGTGCGACGCCGTAGGGCAGGTGCTCAGGTACCCCAGGAACCTGAGTGGAGATCACGAACAGGTGCAGCGAGAGTGCCATGCTCTGGTCGAACACGCTCTGGGGTAGGAATGGTAGGAAGAACGCCGCTCCCGTGAACATGATGGGCGCGGTTTCTCCTGCGGTTCGAGAGACTTCCAGGATGACGCCGGTCAAGATGCCGCTTCCAGCATTGGGAAGAACGACCTTCCGAATTGTCTGCCAGCGGGTAGCACCCATACTCCAACAGGCCTCCCTAAACGCTTGAGGTACCGCTTTGAGTGATTCTCTCGTCGCTACAATCACCACTGGAAGCGTCATGATCGCCAGGGTCAAGGAAGCTGCCAGAATGCTGGTTCCAAATCTGAAGAAGAGGACAAAAGCCCCGACTCCGAAGAGGGCGTGGACGATGGAAGGGACTCCGGCGAGGTTGATGATGGCCAGGTTGATCAGCCGCGTCAGCCAGTTGTCGGGGGAGTATTCGCTCAGGTAGATGGCAGCGGCGACTCCCAGCGGGACCGAGAACAGCAGTGCGGTAAGGACCAGGATCAGGGTGCCCAGCAGGGCCGGGAAGATACCACCCGCTGTCATTCCCTTTTCTGGAAAGGAGAAGAGGAAGTCGAACGAGAGGGCGGGAGCTCCGCGCTGGATCAGGACCCCCAGGATGATCACCACGGGCGCGATCAGCATGGCCGTCATGGTCAGGAACAGTATCCGCAGCCTTCCCTGGACTTTCAGGTTGTGCCGGTTGAGCTCGGTGGCCTCGAACATTAGTACCTAGCTTCGTCCCCTACCGGTTCCACGAACCAGAAGATCAGCGCCCAGGTTGATGGTAAAGGTCACCAGGAACAGTAGGATCCCCAGCGTGAAGAGGGCACGGTAGTGGTCCGAACCCGCAGCCGTTTCGCCAAGCTCGGCAGCGATAGTTGCCGTCAGTGCCCGAACGGAATCGAAGACGCTGGTGGGGAGATTGATGGAATGACCGCTGGCCATCAGGACCGCCATGGTCTCTCCGAAGCCACGACCTACTCCCAGCAGTATGGCGGCGACCAGACCGTTCTTGGCAGCAGGCAGCACCACCTTCCAAACGATCTGCCAGCGGGTAGCACCCATGGCCTCGGCGGCTTCCCGATATTGATCTGGAACCGCCTTCAGTGCGTCCTCGGCGATGGTGGTTATGATCGGAGCCGCCATCAGTCCCAGGATGAGACCTGAATTGAGGATGCTGAGGCCGATAGGCACGTCGAAGAGCTCGATGATTAAGGGGTTCATGAGGCTCAGGCCGATGAATCCCCATACCACTGAAGGAATTGCGGCCAGCAACTCGACCAGCACCTTCAGAATCTCACGGGTCCGGTCGGACGCAAATTCGCCGATGTAGATAGCACCCCCAAGCGAGAAAGGGATGGCCACCAACATGGCAGTACCTGTGACGCTCGCTGTTCCCAGGATCAGGGCCAGGGCACCGAAGGTAGGATTGACATCCGAGGTTGGCCTCCACCGGGGAGAGGTCAAGAACTCTCCCACATCCAGAGTGTTCCAGACGAAGCCTATCCCCTCCTTCGTGATGAAGATGAAAATCCCCAGGATGAACACAATGGCTGAGCAGCCGCCTACGAACACCACCACCTGGACGGCTCTGTCGACAAGCCAGGCCAGGTTTCGCTGGTCTTGTATAGTTTCTTCAGAAGATGCCACTTAGGAAGCCTCTTTTCCGTGAAGGATCTCGATCAGTTCCCGTATCTTCAAAGAGATCTCCTGATAGATCTGGCGGAAGGTCTCATGTCTTTCCTCTTCGCTACGGTCGCTCGGCAGTGGAGTCGGGATGGGCCACTCCAGAGCCGCGGTGTTGAATGGAATATCTGTGAGATAGTCCTCGACGGGTCCCTCCAGGCTCACCACTACATGAAAGCTGCCCAGTTCCTCGGAGATCCAGTCCAAAGGGCGGGGTTTCGCCTTTTCGAAGGGGATCCCGTGCTCTTCCATGAAGCCGCCGAGGAGTGCATCGATTCCCGCTGCGGGTGTGAGTCCGGCGCTGCTGTAGTTGCCACTGTTGGGATAGGCCTTTCGGGCAATGCCGACGGCTAGTTGGCTGCGGCAGTCGTCCCCTTTTTCGAGGAAGAGAATTCGGTAGATTTTGGGCCTTTTTCTCTCACCCGTGAGAGCGAAGACAGTTTCCTCGCAGATGTTTTTGGCTTGATCGCTGACCCTCTCCAGCATGTTGAAAATGACCAGAATGGCAAACAGATCCTTCACCTCGAGCGTACCCTCTTGACCTTTCTTCACCAACTCCTGGAAAACCAGGCCGAAACTTCTTTCCACTTGATCTGCATAACCCATGGTTTCTCGGGCCAGGTCCGAGTTCCTACTGTTGAAGGCCTCGATTGCCTGCTCCAACATCTGGAAACTGTCCTTCGCCATCCTCTCGACCTCTGTCTGCAGGGTCTTTTCGATTGGCCCGGAAAGGTCGACGGTCTCTCGGCAAATCGTTACGGCGTAGTCCCCAAGTCGTTCCAGCTCCAGGCTGAGTCGCAGCACTGAAGAGATGAATCGCAAGTGGCCCGCACTGGGAAGGTGACGTGCTACGAAATGGTGGCAGAGACGGTCGATTTCCCGAGTCGAGCGATTGATCGGGAGATCGCCTAGTATGGTCCGGTATGCCAGGTGGCGGTCCATGCTGCAAAGAGATTGCACCGAGTTCTTGAGGGCCGTGACGACCTGGGCCGCGACCTCGGTAACAAGATCTCTGATCCGTTCCAGATCATGATTGAGACGTTCTTCGTAAAGGGGGGGCATGTCTATCTCTCCCCAGGGTTATGAGCCGGCTGCTTGCTGGCCGCTACAATCGACCTCTCGGACGGGAGCGTAGCCTCGATTCTGAATGATGCACTGGCCCTCTTCGCTCAGAATCCAATCCAGATACTCTTTGGTGTTTCCCGAGGGCTCCCCCAGGGTGTACATGAACAGGGGGCGCGCGATGGGGTAGCTTTTGTCTACTGCCGTCTGGGTCGATGGATTCACGCAGCTCCCATCGGCTTCAGAGTTGATGCAGACCAGCTTTACGTGTTCGGTCGCGTAGGCCAGGCCACTGTACCCGATGGCACAGGGAGTGTTCTCGACCAGGTCTACGACGTCCTTGGAGCCATGCAAATCACGGGATCCCAGCTTGTAGTCTCTGCGACCCAGCACAGCTTCCCGAAAGTAGACGTAGGTGCCGGAGTTGTTTTGGCGGCTTATCCGGACGATCTCTTGATCCTTGCAGCCGGGTACCTCGACGCCCAGTTGAGACCAACTGTCCAGGGT
>JAKZYH010000029.1:0-3039 GCA_047514575.1 Acidobacteriota bacterium
TCCGAGTGTCAGCGGAAAAGGCGGATTGAGTTCCGCCTAACCTTCCGATCTCTTATATCCGCCGTCCTCTGAGATTGCCCTTCCAAAGTCAAAGATCTAGTATTGCCACATAGACTCCCCAGCAGTCTGGAGGCTCGTTGATAGGCCAGACCATCTCCCACTACAAGATCACTGAAAAGATAGGTGAGGGCGGAATGGGTGAGGTCTACCGAGCCGAGGACACCACCCTGAAGCGGGAAGTCGCCATCAAGGTCCTGCCTGAGCGATTCACCCAAGATACTGAGAGGCTGGCCAGGTTCCAGCGCGAGGCTCAGGTCCTGGCCTCGCTGAATCATCCGAACATTGCCGCCATACACAGCTTTGAGCACTCGGATGGAGTTCATTTTCTTGCGATGGAGTTGGTGGAGGGGGAAACCCTGGCCGAGCGTGTCGCCAAGGGACCCTTGCCTGTGGAGGAGGCCCTGGAAGTCTCCCGCCAGATCGCCGAGGGTCTGGAAGCTGCCCATGAGAGCGGGATCATCCACCGCGACCTGAAGCCAGCCAACGTGAAGATTACGCCCGAAGGGAAGGTCAAGGTCCTGGACTTCGGCTTGGCCAAGGCACTGGAGGGTGAGACGGCTGCGGCGGATATTTCCCACTCGCCCACGCGAACGGACGAGATGACTTCTGCTGGCGTGATTCTGGGAACAGCAGGATATATGAGTCCAGAGCAGGCTCGCGGGCAGGCTGTGGACAAGAGGACCGACATCTGGTCCTTCGGGTGTGTGCTGTATGAGGCGCTGACCAGCAGACAGGTATTCGGCGGCGAGACCATGACGGACATTCTCGGAGCCATCGTCCACAAAGAGCCGGACTGGGAGGCCCTGCCAGAGAGCACACCCCAGGGTATCCAGCGACTGCTCCGCAGGTGTCTTGAGAAAGATCCCCATGATCGCCTCCACCACATAGCCGACGCCCGGATCGAGATCAGCGTCGTTCTCAGTGAGCCTTTTGGCACCACCCCTGTGAGGGTTGAAGCAGGTCCGCCTTGATCATCCTGGCGACAAGTCCTTCCCTGGACCCTGGTTGCTGTTGCAACAGTCGTCGCGTTGACACTGGCGCTGGTTGATTCTGACGAGGCAACCGAGGGAATGGCCACCGTCCGCTTTCCCATCTCTCCGCCTGAGAAGGTATCCCGTGTTGGTCGCCCTTCTATTTCGCCCGATGGGACGCAGATCGTCTTTGGCGGTCTCGACGACGATGGCAAGTGGTCACTCTGGGTGCGCAGGATGGATTCTTATATCGCCCAGAGACTACAAGGCACGGCTGGAGTTCGCGGAGGGGGAAACCGGGTTCTCATACGTGGATACTTCTGGTCTCCAGACTCCCGCTCCATTGGATTCTTTGCAGATGGCGAACTCAAGAAGATCGATGTCTCAGGCGGACCTCCTGTTTCCCTCACGGATATTCCTAATACTCGCGACGGGACCTGGAACCGGGAAGGGACGATCGTCTTTTCGCGATTCAGAGGACCGCTCTACCGTATTTCTGCGTCAGGAGGTGAGGCGACAGTCCTAACCACACTCGACCAGTCACGTCAGGAAAATAATCATTTTTCCCCCGTTTTCCTACCGGACGGTCGCCGCTTTGTTTATGGGGCCGTGACAGGCACGGGAGAAGAACCGGCGATTTACCTAGGGTCTCTTGACTCCAAGGAACGCAAGTTCCTGGTCAACGCCTCTTTTTCTGGGTTGGCCTTTGCACCACCTGGTTATTTGCTCTTCATGCGCGGCGAAAGATTTATGGCCCAACGGTTCGACACCACTAAGTGGGAAGCCCTGGGCGAGCCTTTTTCCATCGCTGAACAGGTGGCTGGCTCTTCCTTCTCCGTTTCAGACCACGGCGTCTTGGTATATACGGCTGATGATCCAGGCACCAACAGCCTTGCTTGGCGTGATCGATCGGGCAAGCTGATCGGCAGAGTAAACGAACCTGGAATCTACGGGCAGATTGTTCTCTCGCCGGACGAAAAGCGGGTAGCGGTAGAAAGAGGACCGCTCAGTACGTCGGACATTTGGTTGCTCGAACTATCGAGTGACATTCTTTCTCGTTTCACCTTTCATCCTGCTGGGGAAGTCGATCCCACCTGGTCCCCGGACGGACACCGAGTCGCGTTCGTTTCCTTTCGAAATGGCCCACCAGGTCTGTTCCAGAAGAGTGTGGGTGGCAGCGAGGTGGAAGCACTGTTTAAATCCGAGAACCCTTACTGGCTCACTGCCTGGTCCGAGGACGGACACATCGTCCTTCACTCCCAGAATCCTAAGGTGGGGAATTCGGTATATGCTTTCAGCCCGGGCGAAGATGAAAAACCGAGGCTCTTACTTGAGGACCCTTTTCACAAAGACGAGCTTCATCTCTCTCCCAACGGGAAATGGATCGCATACAACTCCGACGAGTCGGGAAGGCATGAGGTGTACATCGCCACCTTTCCGGATTTTTCAAGCAAACGGCAGGTGTCCAAGGCCGGTGGCTTTCAGGCACTGTGGAGAGGAGACGGCAAGGAGCTATTCTTTCTTCAACCTGACGGAAAGCTCTTGTCCGTGGACGTAAAGGCGGGTTCCACTCTAGCGACTGGCATTCCCAAGGTTCTCTTTCAGACAGGTGTTAATGTGATTCCCGCTATCGATCAATACTGCGTCACCAGCGATGGCCAGAGATTTTTGCTTATCGAACCGATGGAAGGGAAGGCTGCACCCATCCATGTCGTCCTCAACTGGGTTGAAGAACTCAAGCGGCTGGTGCCCACCGACGACTGAGACGAGCCCGCTTGTATGTCGTCCAGTTATCGTCCAGTTGGAAAGCTACAGGATATCGTCAGAAATCACTCGATCAATGCAAATTTGAATGTCCGCTTCTAGGGGTGGATTCAACCGATCGACGCAACACTTGCGCGGAGGAAGAAGGCGAAGCGTAAACGGTTGAAACCAAAGAGAAAGCGGCGAGGACGCCTGGCTCCCATGTGCATGCCATTGAGGTACAACGAGTTACGCGGTTGCGATT
>JAKZYH010000030.1:0-13113 GCA_047514575.1 Acidobacteriota bacterium
AGGTTGCGCTCCTGGTCTCCCTCCGGATTTGGGGTCTACTGCTCTCGACCCATCCCTCCCGAGGATCGCCCGGCTCTGGAGCGCCTGCTGGCCTACATTCGACGTCCTAGTTTCGCCGCCTCCCGCCTCGACTACCACAGCGATCGGGGGCAGATCCTCTACCGCACCGCCAAGGGGACACTGCAATCCCTGGATGCCCTGGACTGGATTGCCCGCGTCTGCTCTCACATCCCCGATCGTAATGAACACCAGGTGCGTTATTATGGCCGTTACGCTTGCGCCTCACGTGGAAAACGACGGCAGCAGGAGAGAGCCAGCCACTGCTTGGGCTCTGAAGAGCCTCCGGCTGAGGAGGAGTCGGCAGCCGAGCGTCTCAGCCGTCGGCGCCGTCGCAGCTGGGCTCGCCTGCTGCGCAAGATCTATGAAGTAGATCCCCTGCGCTGCTCCTGTGGCGGTTCTTTGAGCATCATTGCCGTCATCGAACAGCCTCACGTCATTCGGCAGATTCTGGCCCATTTAAAGCGGGGGCAAAGGGCCCAACGCGCTCCCCCACCCCGGCTGTTTCCGCAAAAGCTGGAACGCTTTCTGGTGGAACTTTCCCCCCAGCAGGCTCAAGCCGTGAGAGCCTCCGACGACTCGCTCTTCTGGGACGAGGTTGCAGATTCGCCCAACTGAAGAGCTCGAGCTCTTCAGTTGGCTTCCAATATCCTTGTGTCCGTTTTTTCCTCGCCACCGGTGTCTTGGCACCTCCTCGCTTCCGCTCCCACCCCCGTTAGAGGATTTTTCACTCTTTGGATCCCCATCCTTTTTCCCCTTCACCTCATTTCAGTCCCTTTTCGGTCGTTTTCTCCATTTTCCTCCCTTTTCCTAGAACCCCATCAGAAAGGAAATTCCTATTGATTTTTTTGAGCGTGTGGATAAAGCGGAACGCTCATGCTCATCCACGTATTGCCTTCTCGGGAATCTCTACCTGGTGCTCCAGCGCCCGGGGTCACTGTTCAGGAACCTGGGTCAAACTGACATGAACGGTCCTCCACTTTGCCTCCACTTTTGATTGGAAATTCTTGGTAAGAGCAGGTAAGTCCGCCCTGCCAAAACCAGGTCTAATCCAGTTTGGGCATTGGAGGGGCGGGCAAGCGCTAAACGGGAAACATAAGTTGAGACAGATTCAGGTGTTTCTTGAAAGAGGGTTTGGCGGTTAGACTTGGTTGGTCTCTTTCAGATTGAAATGTGTATCCATCCAACCCAAGAGGATCCATCACTATGACCATCATGTCGTTTCATAAGTCGGCGGAATGGAAGACCGGTCTTCGCAGCTATTTTGAGTATCGGGAGCTTGGCATCGTCGAGGCCAGCAAGGGTAAGGTCCTCGCGCACGTCATCCGTGCCAAGAAACCTTGCAGCGGTCCCGGTGGCTACCACGCCCACGATCTCGAGTTCCAGATGAATTACATGTTGCGGGGCTGGGCTCGGGTTGAATTCGAAGACGTCGGTGAGGTCCGCTTCGAGGCCGGCGACAGTTGGTACCAGGATCCCAAGGTCAAGCACGAAGTCCTGGAATTCTCGGACGATTTCGAGGTGGTCGAGATCTGTATGCCGGCCGAGTTTCCGACCGCGGCTGCGCAACGCTGATCGACCGGGCGGAGGCGTGCGCCCCTGCCCAGGCTTTTCAAGGACCGCACAGATGGGAAGACTTTATGGCAAGGTGGCGGCCATCACCGGTGGAGCATCGGGCATTGGCGAAGCCACGGTGCGGCGGTTTGTGGAAGAGGGTGCACGGGTGGCCTTTGCCGATCGTGACGCCATCTGCGGCACCAGCCTCGCCGAACAGATCAGGGCCGGTGGAGGAGAAGTGCTCTTTGTGGAGGCCCACACGGAACGTGAAGCCGAGGCCAGGGCCTTCATCCAGCGTACGGTAAAACACTTCGGTCAGCTCAATATTCTCGTGAATAACGCTGCCATCCGGCTCTACCAGAGCGTGACCGAGGCCAGTGAGGAGAGCTGGGACACGATTTTGGGTGTGAACGTCAAGGGATACGCCTTCTGCGCCAAAGCCGCCATCCCGGTCCTGCGTGGCACCGGTAACGGGAGCATCGTCAACATCGCCTCCAACAGTGCCGTGATTGCGAGCCACAATGCGGTCCAGTACGACACCACCAAAGCAGCCGTCACCGGCCTGACGCGGGCTATGGCCAACGATCATGCCGAGGATGGCATCAGGGTCAATGCTCTTTGTCCGGGGCCGACCTTTACCGCCTTTCACGAGAAGCGTGCCGCCGCGGCCGGAAAAACACCCGAGGAATTTCAGGAAGAATTCGGACGGTCCACCATGCTCAAGCGGGCGGCGACGCCGGCGGAAATCGCCGCCTGTGTCCTGTTCCTGGCTTCCGATGAAGCGTCCTACGTTACAGGCACATGCCTCTTTGCCGACGGTGGCGAGGCATCTGTCGGAAGCAACCGTGCAATCACGCCATCCAGTCAGGATCTTTTGGACCATCGGGTCGACCTCAGCAGCGGCCGTCCCCCGAACACGTCCGACGATTCCTCTTGACTGACGGTAGTCACAGCAAACTGGCCCACGTCCGGACGATGGCCTGACGGATAGCGGGCCCGTATCTAATTGCGAAGACGTTTGCCCACAGAGCACAGCGAGTCGCACTCTCTGGTCTGCCAGCCGATGGTTAAGCCCATATGGCAAAAGCTCCAGGTGTAAACTCCTCGAGTTAGTTCGATGGCGAATCACTCTGTAGATTTGGGTGAGCTCGGTGCTGCTGCGGGGCGGGTTGGACTCGACGTATGGGTCCGTCAGGCGGGGTCGAAGGATCTTACCCTGATTGGAACGGTCGGCTAGCACGGCGGCTGTGGCCGCTACTTACATGTGATAGTCGTCACCCGATCTTGCAGACAGCGTCCGATCGATCGAAAGCGAATGGCCGCCATTCACCGGTTCGAGTCCGGTCGCCCCCTCGCCACCCCTCGAGTGCTCACTGGAACCTGTTGACCGGAGGCGGTTGAGCAACGATAGTTGAGGATTCAGGAACCTGGGACGTAAGAGGTTCAGACCTGCGCCGAATCCTTCGAGTTTCAGGTGATCAGACAAGGTAGCTCATGGACCCTAAGCGTGAAATGCTCCGACACCTCCTCGCCGCGCTCGCATACCGGACCCAGAAGGCGCTTCGCGGCGCTCCCGTCAGTTTTGGGGAGTTTGCGGCTGGGGAGCAGTCGCGGTCTCCGAAGGAGCTCGTCCGCCACATGACTTCCGTGTTGGATACGCTCGTACCTTCTTTGTAGGGGGATCCTATCGGGCAGAACCCCTGCCGACATTTGGGGATGAGATCACCAGGTTCCATCATATGTTGGAGACACTCTCGGAACTGCTGATGTCCAAGAAGCCGCTGTCTGCGACGACCGAGGAGAGGTTACTTCAGGGTCCTTTCTCAGACGCGATGACACACGCCGGCCAGCTCGCGATGCTACGTCGGCTCAGTGGGGACCCAGTGGCACCGGAGAACTTCATTGAAGCTGACATCGATCCAGATCGACTTGGCTCGGATCAATCCGGCCCTGTCAGTCCCGACCGGGTTTGGGATGAGTGACTTAGACGGCCACCGCCCGGAGGGTCCAGTTTGGGCGTGATATCCGGTGGCAAATCGCGTCGGCACATACTTGATCCTCTCACTCAAGAACAGCAGAAGAAGATTGTGGCGGTGGTCTCCAGGCCGCTGCACTCTTCCCTTAGAGACTTCGGTCTCAACGCGGCGGCCTGGAGACCACCGCTACGCCACACCTGAAAGAGACCGAGAAAGGGACAGGTCGTATTAGAATGTCCTGGGCTCGTCAAAGAAATGGGGAGAGATAGAAGATGGAAGTTGTAGGGATGGTTCTCGGGGTCTTTGGAATTATCGCATTTGGACAGGTCGCAGCACTTCGCAAGGATTTAGAGGCGCTACGGATTGAGGTGGGAAAGCTTCAGCCTGGGCTAGGAGGAGACGACTCCGAAGGCTGACGAGATCAGGAGCCAGATACCCTTCAGGATCAGGAGGCTTCCGACCGTCGCGAGGGCGACGCCTCCCGCATCGACGGCGTCTGGGATGTCGATGCCCCAGCGGACACCTTTGCGCACGCACACCACCAGTAGGGAGACGATCGAAATCGCCAGGCTCACAACACCCCAGAATCGCCAGGCTTCCCTGGTCGGCTCCTGGAAGGCATCTACCCCCTTCTGGAAGTAGGCGTTGGCTGCCGGTGCCAGGTCTTCCTCGCTCTCTCCTCCGGGACCGACGTAGCCCCATATCGAGGAAGGGAGTCCCGCAACCCTCTCGCTGAAGGAAGGGGGCTCTTCACGGGCCAGCTCGGTCAGGACGAAGACCTGCGCGGCTTTTCTGTTAGGGGGTGAAGGTTCGTACGACCGGCAGTTGAATCAATATGGTCTGAGTTACATACGCATTGGGAGGGATCACTTACCTCTGCACCGGTATATTGCTCCCGACACACAGATCATGACCGGCGTATGGGGTTACGACGAGCGCCACCAGATCAACCAAGCGCTGATGTACCGGTACATCCTGAGTTACGAGCCCAGAAACTATAAGGGACGACTGCAGGAGTTTCCGCTCACGCTGGAGTATGGCAAGCGCGTCGACGCGCTCCGTCGCCGTTACGCGGATTGGTTATGGACGGCAGAGTTTCGCCACACCGTGGGGGCAAACGTCACGGCCGATGGCAAGCCGTACGAACACTACTCGGTGTTTGTTGACCGCGATTCCGGCCGACGGGCGGTGGTCGTGATTAATCCGGCAGCGGACGAGGATGTTGACATCGTCTGCACGTTACCCAACGCGGCAGCGTTGGTTTCAGTAACACCCGAGGCGCCCGAGTCTCGAGCTGCAGACGGGCAGGCCACCGTGCCGGCCTTATCAGCGGTGGTGTTCATGGAGTACGGATAGTTGGAGCAGTCCGGCATGTCCGAGTAGGTGTGTCAGACGAATCGCCGACTTGCTGGGACGGCTTCTCGCAGTAGTTGCGTGAGACCGCCAATCGGTTAGAGCCGGCGTCGCAAGTGTGCTACCGTGGCCGCGATACTCATCCCCAGGCGAAACCATGACAACCGATCAGCCCGGAACCAACACCATCACGGCGGGAATGGATCGAAGGAATTCCCTCATCTTCGCCGCCTCCAACATGCTGATCTATTTCGCTTCCCCCGTGGTCTATGTCGGGATCGTGCAAGCCGCTCTTTGCGACAAGCTGGGAGCCAGTGCCACTGTCGCCAACCTCCCCACTTCAGCCTACTTTTTCGGATTCTTCGCTCCAGTCCTTCTGGCCTGGCTTATCCCCTACCGATTAGAGAAAAGTGCGGTAGTCACGGCCAACCTCGTTACCTCGTCTTCCCTCGCACTCGTAGCCCTCTCTCTTTTCCTTCCATTTGAGGACAACTTCCGGCTGCTGGCGGTCATCGGCCAAGGCTTGATCCTCGGCTTCGCGGACTCGATCTCCATCGTCTACATGTACCAATGTCTAAATCGCGGAACTAACCTGCCTGCTCGAGCCAAGGCCTTGAAATGGAGCTTTTCACTGGGTCCACTCTTTGCTGTCGCGGGCAATCTGCTTGCCCAGTTCATCCTTTCCGGAGGTATCCACTACCTGCCCCATCCGATGGATTTCGCGGTTCTCTACCTGATCGCCTCTGCCTGCACCGCCGGCGTCGCTGTTCTTGCAAGTAAGTATGAATTGATCTCTATCTCCTCAACAAAGGAACCGTTCTTCCAATCCATGCGGGCAACGATCCAGTCATTTCTTCGGTCCCGGACTCTGGCTTTCTTGTGGATCGCCTATCTCCTGTTCTCTATCGCCATGAACTCCATGACAAACCTGTCCCTCTACTCCAAAGAGGCGTTGGGAGAAGATCCCAAGGAATTTGCCGGATACATGAATGCTCTACGCTTTGGATTCAAGGCCATTACCGGGTTTGGCCTCGGTCTGATCCTCGCTCGCCGGGGCATCCGTGCTCCCCTGGCCACGACCGTGCTTCTGGTGGCAACCGGCATCCTCTGGGCCTGGACCGTCCCTGGGTACTTCTATCTGCTCGCCTTTGGGCTGCTGGGAGGCGGAGAGTTGGCCGGAGCCTACTTTCCGAACTACATCGTTACCATCTCATCCCGGGCTACCAGTGCCCGGAACCTGGCTTTTCTCACCCTGGTCACGCCCATCAGCAGCTTCGCACCCGCGATTTACGGTGCTCTGGCCGACAGCTACGGTTTTTCTGCCAGTTTCATCCTGGGCGTTTCCGTTGCCCTGCTGGCCCTTTGCCTCGTCTTCAGACTGCCAGCCCGCGCTCGGACAATAAATAGTGAGCAGTTGAGCAGTGAGCAATAGCGGAAAACAGCTGTAGCCAAACAGAGCCGCGAACGACTTGACCCACTAGCAATATGCGGCCAGATTTCGAGGAGAGAGCTGGACAACAGCACACCTTTCTCACTGAAGCTTTTCCAGAGTGATCCAACCCAGCTGGGCAACACTGAGGCGAAATTTGGCGGGCGAGATTTCAGATACTGCCCACATCCTGTGAATGCTATAATCCCTTGCGCCGAGTTGGCCGGAAGGCTAGAAAGCATGCTCAGGTTCCGACTCTCGGCCACTGGGTGGTTGTCCTTTTCTGTTGCTGCTGTTCCAGAACCTGAACTGGCTGAAGTGGTCAATTCAAGCCACTGGGTCAGGTTCACTGTCGGCCAGGATAGTTATTCCCGTCGACCCTGTCGGCCTCAGTTGAAACCTGAATGCAAGTGCGAGCGCGAAGAGGCTTTCTACGAGGTCGGATCTTTCTGCTGTCCCTCCTCCTCTCGGGGGTCATGGGATCTCTCGAAAAGGCTCTAGCCAGAGATCCCCTCCTGTCCTCGTCCAACTTCTCAACGCTCCAGAGCTCTCTCGCTCCAACTGGAAAACAACCACAATCCTCTTCCATCGTAGCACGCAACATGGACGCTGATGGCGGAGGCGAGCCTTCTGATCCGAAGAGCAACCAGGACACATCCAAAGTCGAGAAATCGGATAGACAAGACCCTGACTGCGAGGATACCGACCGTCCCTGCGATGGCTCCGGCGCCGCTCCAACCCCCTCGGATAGAGGTTGGCACTTTCTCCCCCACGGACTCCTCTATCGTTCCTACATTGCTGGCGAGAAGGAACCCCGTTTCAGCTCGGTCTGGTTCTATGAGACCGGAGTGGGATGGATCTGGGAGTCGGCTTTGGGAGGACGCTTTCCCATGGTGCGCTACGGAACCGCTGACGCGATCGATCCGGAAGGCTGGCAGTTGGAGCTGGAAGGAGGCGCCTTTACCCGGGTCGACGTCGGAACTGGCACCGATGTGGACGCAGTCGACTTCAGAGTCGGTGTGACGATGACCTGGCGCAGTGGGAACACCGCCTTCAAAGGAGGTACCTACCATATCAGCTCACACATAGGTGATGAGTTTCGGGACCGTAACCCAGACTTCGAACGAAGAGACTACGTGCGGGACGCTTTGGTCGCCGGGATCACTCAGAATCTCAACGATGACTTCTCGGTCTACGGTGAGATCGGATACGCTTATGGCACCCAGGGAGGCGCCGAGCCACTTGAGTTTCAATTCGGAGCACAGTATGCCCCCTCGAGTGCCTCGGGCTGGCGAGGGACCCCGTTCGCGGCCGTCAACGGTCATCTGCGTGAAGAATTCGACTTCGGAGGAAACATCAACGTTCTGACCGGTTGGCAGTGGCCAAGCTCCGAATCGGGTCGGGTTATACGGACGGGAGTCCAGTACTTCAACGGCAAGGCTCTACAATATGAGTTCTTCGATAAGCACGAAGAACTCTTCGGAATCGGGGTTTGGTTCGACTTTTGAACGGTGCCATTGGGTCTTCACTACGATACGCACTGTGTACCCTTCTTTGCGCGGCGGGGATCGGGGTGCTCTCCAACCCACGGCACCTCACCGAAATAGCCGAGACCGATGAAGCCCTGCTGACCCCTCCTGGCCTGGTAGTAGCTCTCAGACACAACCTTCACCACCAGGGAGTACAAGGACGCTATGAGGCAATGTTCTCAGCATCTGAGAAGGCACCGGTCGAGCGCATGTATGGAGGTGACTCCGGTGCGCCTCCACAACGTGGGTACGAATGGTGGGCGGTCAAACCGACTGTCGGTAGGCGAGGTCAAGACCCCGTCATCCTTCCACCTGGGCTTGTTTTTTCCCTGAGACACAGCCGGGTCCAAGGCAGCTGGGGCAGTAGAGTCTGGCGTACGCCCGTACGTCGGATTTTCGACATGGAGCTCGAGGAAACCGCTGAATTGGTGGAGACTCCCTACGGATCTCTACGCCGGCGGTTTGGCGGAGATCTGGGTTCGAAAGAGAAGGAAGGCTTTTCCTGGTACGAATCGACGGGGAATGGATTTTCCAACTGGCAGCTGGTTGACCGACTTCCAAAATGGACCGTGGTAGGGCTCAAACACTCAAGGAATCAACCGAAGAAGCGCCTTCGATGGAACGGTGCAGTCTATGATCCCGCAGATCCGGACAGCACTTCTCCCCGGGGGTTTCGACGCGTCTTCGGCAGCGACCACGGAGGGCGTCGTGGAGAGGGATTCTACTGGTACGAAAAGATCAACGGACCGGAGCTGGTCAGAAAACCGGAATTGAAGACGATCCTGGAAAGGAGTGTTTTCACGACCCGAAACGACCCGGCCTCATCAGACCTGGACCAGGACGGTCTTGTCGACAAACTCGAGAACCAGCTGGCATCGGCTTTTCGTCCCTACCTCATCTTCGACGATGCCGAGGGGTCGAGGCTCGAGCACGAACCGGTAACGCTCTTCCAGGTACGAAGCCTCGCCCCGGGTGAGTACAGACTCCGAAAATCCTGGGTTTGGAAGCCAGTCCCTGAACCCGAAATCGGGACTTCCCTGCTGGGGATCCAATGGGTTTTTCTCTTCCAGGAAGACAGTGGTTATGGGTCCAGGTCAGACTGGCATTGTGTCAATCGCCATTCCCATCAAGGCGACAATGACGATGCGCTTTTCGTACTGGAATCCGATAACGACGGAGTCTCATGGCGCCTGATCTTCCTCGGCCTTTCATCGCGAGGAGCCGATAAGATCCAGGGATACCCCATCTTTCCTTCCCAACATCCGGTTTGGCCCTACAGGTCACGCCTGGAGGTTTACAATCTAATGCACCCCATCGTCTATATGTCGGCCGGGAAACATCACCAACACCTCACCCGCGATCTGGATGGCCAGGACTCTCCCTACGGAAGGGTGCCCATCCTTGACGACTGCGACGATGACATCAATGCCCTGGGGGTCCGCTTCCTGGCTGATATTACGTCCCTGGAACCGCCCCGCTACAACAACGTGGGAGAGCATGGAAAACCTCTGTCCGACGATCTGAGTAGATTCTACCCAGACAGATCTGCCTGGGCTCCGGAACCCTTCTACGAGGTGGGGCCAATCAGTGCAAAATGGCTCAAGTGATCCCAGCCAGGGACCCCCCTTTATTGTCGGGTTTCTCTCACAATCCAGAACAGCAGTACGCGCCTCCCCGGTACGATCTAGTCAAATGCTCTATGGGTTGATCTGGCTTGGGTTGTTCGCCGGCGTGGCAGCCCAACCCGAGGAAGAGAAAGACTCCAGCTACACGGTCGAGGTTGTTGGCATATCACCCGTCCTGGGTATCGGGATCGAACGGACGCGAGTAGCAGCCAATATTCAAACCATCGAACAGGCTGACATCGAGGCTCGAGGAGCGCTATCTCTGACCGATCTCCTGAACCAGAAACTGGGCAGCGTCAGCTTGAACGATGTCACTACGAGTCCCTTCCAACAAGACCTCCTCTTTCGTGGCTTTACGGCCTCCCCCCTGCTAGGTTTGCCCCAGGGGGTTGCTGTCTACCAGAACGGAGTGAGAATCAACGAGCCCTTCGGAGATACCGTCCAATTCGATTTGATCCCGGGCTTCGCCATCCACACGGTCCAGGTGATCCCCGGATCCAATCCCGTCTATGGCCTGAATGCACTGGGTGGAGCCCTGGCGTTGCAGATGAAGAACGGCTTCAGCTTTCAGGGCACTCAGGCCGAGGCCCGGGGCGGCTCCTTTGGTCGCTATACCGTCAGCGGCCAGCATGGGGTTCAATCCGGGAATTGGGGAGCCTACGTTGGATTGGCAAATACATCCGAGGAGGGGTGGCGGGAGCAATCGAACTCCGGTCTGACACAGATCTTTGCCGATCTGGCCTTTCGGAACAACAAATGGGCGCTGGGAAGCAGTTTCACCTACGCCGACACCGACCTGAACGGAAACGGCCCAGCTCCTGAGGGTCTGCTGGAAGTTGATCGTCGGGCCGTGTTTACTTTCCCCGACAACACTCGCAACGATCTCGCCTTTTTCCAGGCGCGCGGCAGCTACTCTCTGACGGAGCAGCTCTCGCTTCAAGGAACTGCCTATCACCGCAGCGGAAGACGTCGGACACTCAACGGTGACGAGTCCGACTTAGAGGTTTGCGAGGAAAACTCCAGGCCCCTGGGCGCACCACCAGCAGCGCTCTGCCGGGAGGGCAGCAACTCGGCTGTGGTGAGCCTCGCTTCGGGTACCTTCGTGACGACCGCCGAGGCTGTCGGGGATGGAGTCTTCAACCGGACCGACACCGAGGCCGAGGCCTACGGAGTCTCTCTGGAAGGAGCGTCTACCCGTAGCCTTCTTGGGCTCCGGAACTACTTTCTGTTGGGGATGGCTCTCGACAAATCTGACGTCGAATTCGGACGCACTACCGAAATCGGGACCCTCATCCCGGGTAGAACGGTAAGCCCCACCGGTATTCTCATCGGCGAGTTCGGCCTTGCTCCGGATGATCAATTCAATCTTGACCTGCGGTCGAAAAACCGGTTCTCAGCAGCCTACGTCAGCAATACCCTTTCCCTGACAGAGCGACTTCATTTCACCCTGGCCGGCCGCTATAACAGAGCTCGGCTGGAACTGGCCGACCAACTGGGGACCTCCCTGGATGGAAACCACCGCTTCAGCCGCTTCAATCCGGCAATCGGTCTGTCGTACCAGTTCTCGGAACAGGTCACAGGCTATCTCAGTTACGGTGAGTCCAATCGCTTCCCTACTGCCGCTGAATTGAGCTGTGCCGACCCCGAAGAGCCGTGCCGCCTCCCCAATGCCTTCATCTCCGACCCCCCTCTCGAGCAGGTGGCATCCAGGTCAATCGAGACAGGTGCCTGGGGCCAGCTGCTGGCTTCCGGAGACCGAGTGCTCGAGTGGTCGGCGACCCTCTTCGGCTCACGCAACTCAGAGGACATCATCTTCGTCGCTTCTCCTCTCCTGATCGGATCAGGTTTCTTCCAGAACGCAGGGGAAACCCAACGTCTGGGAGCCGAGTTGGGCCTCAGCGGACAGATGTGCCGAACAGCCTGGTACGCCAATTACTCTCTGATCAAAGCGACTTTCGAGTCGGGACTTACCCTACCCAGCAACGCCAGGATCAACGACGCCGCCGATGCCAATGGCGAGCTTAATGTGGAACCGGGAGATCGACTCCCTGGCATTCCCCTTCACTCCGCCAAGCTCGGCCTCTCTCATGCTTTACTCGAGGACTGGACTGTGTCCCTTGAATCGATTCTGTCTTCCAGTCGTTTCCTCCTCGGCGACCAAGGGAATGACCAGGAGCCAATCGCCGGCTACGGGATTCTCAACTTGAGATCGAGCTACCCTATCAACGACCGCCTCGAAGTGTTCGCCACCGTGAACAATCTACTGAACCAAAGGTACGCCACATTCGGGGTGTTGGCCGAGCTGGAATTGGATCTGGAAGAAGCTCCTGGAATCGAGGGCTCACGGTTTGTGGGTCCAGGCGCTCCCAGAGGGGTCTGGGGAGGTCTGCGTGTCCGCTTCTAAGACCCGGGAGCTTGGGAAGCGAAGCTGAAGCTTAGAAGATCCCAAGGTACAAGATACAAGGTACAAACAAGCTCCAAAAGACAAGCACCAAATTCCAAACGATCGACTATCATCCCCAACGATGGCGATCAACAGAGCCGCGAACGACTTGAGCCGCTAGCAAAATGAGCCAAGGTTTCGAGGAGAGAGCCGGACAACAGCACAATTCCTCGGGGCCCCCGTACGCATCCCCTTCAAGAGCTGGAAACGGAGCTACTTTTCCTACCCTTTTCCCGCGGCCTCGTAATCCCCTAGAATGGTCGTGAATTCAAGAAGGTTGTCGAAAGGATCTCGGCAGAAGAATCGGGGCCGGTTGGGGACGGGAATCGTCTCCTCCACCGGATAGCCGGCCTCCACCAGGCGGGTGCGGACGGCATCGACATCCGCCACTTCCAGGCACAGATGGCGGCGCGAAGGATCATCGACAGGGTCTTCCCTGAAAAGATGCAGTTCCTGGTCACCCAGTCGGAACCAGATCAGATCCAGCCCTTGAATTGATTCGGGCGGCTCTGCTTCTTCCAGTCCCAACACACCCCCATAGAAAGCGCGGGTCTCTTGCTCGCTGCCGGGTGGCCGGGGAAGACTGACGTGCTGCACTCTGAGACACTGCATCAGTGAACCAATGTTACCATGCCTGGAATCGCTCCATCTAACACACTATGAAATACCTACTGCATCTTCCTGTCGCGGGCCCTCAGGCTACATCGGAATGCCTGGGAGCCCTGGCTAGGAAGGGCGAAGAACTGGGCTTCGATATGTTGGCGGCCAGCGAGCGCCTCATCCTGCCTCGGAATGTCCGCTCTCGCTATCCCTACGGTGTCTCTGGGCGGTTCCCAGGCGGAGAAGCGAGCCAACACACACTGGAGATGCTCACGGTCCTGGCGTTTCTGGCAGGCCAGACCTCGCGTATACGACTGCTGACCTCGGTCCTCGTCCTGCCCTATCGAAATCCCCTTCTGGCCGCAAAGATGTTAGCCACACTCGACGTTCTTTCAGGAGGCCGACTGACGGTGGGCTGCGGCGTCGGCTGGATGCGCGAAGAGTTCCAGGCCCTCGAGGTGCCAACTTCTTTTGAGGACCGAGGAGCAGTCTCCAACGAATACATCGAGGGACTCAAGGAGCTGTGGACCAGCCCGGATCCCTC
>JAKZYH010000031.1:0-32785 GCA_047514575.1 Acidobacteriota bacterium
AAGGTCTTGACGTCCTTGTAATCTATGTAATCGATCTTTCCAGCACAGAACTTACAGAATCTACGTCTGGCCATGGTTTACCTTTAGCGATGCTAGCTAGCTGGCTTGGCTGCCTCGACTGGCTCCGCTGCCTCGACTGGCTCCGCTGCCTCAGCTTTCGAGGCGGTGCTCTCGGACGCTTTCTTGCTGCGCCTCTCGCGGCGCAGCCTCGAGGTCTCGGCCCGTTTCAGCTCTTCGTCCACTCGAATCGAGAGGAAGCGAATCACAGAATCGTTGACCTTAAATCGACGCTCGAGCTCGGTGACCGCCTCGACGGCCTCCTCCTGGAGCGTCAAGACAACATAAAACCCATCCTCATGCTTCTTTACCGGAAAGGCGAGACGTCGCTTTCCCCAATTGTCCACGTTTACAACTTTCGCACCTTTCTCTTCAGCCACACCGGTGAAACCGGTCACCGTCTCTTCGACTTCTTCTTCCGACAGCGTGGGAGCCAGGACAAAGGTGGTCTCGTATTCTCTCATCCTCTTCAACGTTCCTCAGTTACGAACTGTACATTGTAACACAGCGTATCTTGGTACACTGCCCTCCGGATGGCGACGGGACGGCCTGATATCTTTGTCGACTCCTCCTCCACTATGGCCAAGCATGGGTGTCGTCGCTTCGCGTCGAGACGCTTCGCGGACTCGACCCGTCGCGCTCGCCACATAGGTTGCCGTATTTGTGTTCCAGTGTACTAAGCCAGCAGGGGCGCGATGACCAGTGCCACGATCGACATCAGCTTGATCAGAATGTTCATCGAAGGGCCGCTGGTATCTTTGAAAGGGTCGCCCACGGTATCTCCGACTACAGCTGCCTTGTGTGCTTCGGAACCCTTTCCTCCCAGAAGACCGTCTTCAATCAGCTTCTTGGCATTGTCCCAGGCTCCGCCCGAGTTCGACATGAACAGGGCCAGCAGGACGCCCACCAGAGTGGCTCCCGCAAGCATGCCACCCAGGGCGTGTGGCCCCAGAAGAAAGCCTACGACCACTGGAGCAGAAACGGCAGTCACTCCAGGCAACACCATCTCCCTTAAGGCGGAGCGGGTGGCAATATCAATGCAGCGCGCAGTATCGGGTTCGGCTTCTCCCTCCATCAGACCAGGAATTTCGCGAAACTGCCTCCGTACCTCTTCCACCATCTTGAAGGCCGCCCTACCCACAGAGGACATGGTCAAATCGCCGACGAAGAAGGGAAGAATTCCTCCAATAAAGAAACCTACGACAACCGTGGGGTCAATCATATTCAGAACCTTGAGTCCGGCGGTCTGAGTGTAGGCAGAGAAAAGTGCCAGGGCCGTGAGTGCCGCCGACCCGATGGCAAAGCCTTTCCCGATCGCAGCAGTGGTATTACCCACGGAATCCAGATTGTCGGTGATCTTACGAACTTCAGGCCCCAGACCACTCATTTCCGAGATGCCACCCGCGTTGTCGGCGATTGGGCCATAGGCATCCACGGACATGGTGACTCCGACAGTGGCCAGCATTCCCACCGCGGCGATACCGATCCCGTACAGGCCCGCATAGTGGTAGGAGATCAGAATCGTGCCGCATATACTGATAACAGGCAGCGCGGTCGACTGCATCCCGACGGCGAGTCCGGAGATGATATTGGTCGCCACCCCGGTCTTGCACGCCTCGGCGATTCGGCGAACGGGACTTCCCGAGGTGTACCACTCCGTCAGCAGACCGATCAGCACCCCAGCGATCGTCCCCAGCAATACGGCGTAGAAGATCCCGATCTCGAGTTCCATGGCATTGACGATGAGGAAGGCTCCTATCAGCAGGAGAATTGCGCTCACATAGGTCGCGTTTCGAAGAACCGCTGCCGGTTGCAGATTGCGCAGAACACGAATCGACACGACTCCGATCAGCGAGGCAATCAGGCCGATACCTATAAGCAGCATTGGAAACAACATGTAGAGCAGCTTCCGATCGGGAGAGATATCGAGAACCTTCGAGGTCCCGACGGCAGCGATGGCAATGGTTGCGACCACTGAGCCCACGTAGCTCTCGAAGATGTCGGCTCCCATGCCAGCAGTGTCTCCAACACAGTCGCCGACGTTGTCGGCAATGGTAGCCGGATTTCGCGGATCGTCCTCAGGAATGCCCGCCTCGACCTTGCCCACCAGATCGGCTCCCACATCCGCGGTCTTGGTAAAAATCCCCCCGCCCACTCGGGCAAAGAGTGCAATCGAACTGGCGCCCATGGCGAAACCGTTGATATCCGTGACGGCGATGACATCGTTCAGATACAGCAGATAGGCGACTGAGAGACCGAGCAGTCCCAGGCTGGCAACCGAGAGTCCCATGACCGCGCCGCCTGAAAAAGCGACGCTGAGAGCACCAGCCAAACCCGACTGGGCAGCTGCCTGGGAGGTCCTCACGTTGGCCCGGGTGGCCGCCTTCATTCCGATGAAACCTGCGGTCATCGAGAGCAGGGCTCCGCACAAGAACGCCAAACCCGTGCCCTGAGTGAGCTTCCAGCTGAGGAGTAGAAATACCAGCAGGATGAAAACGGCCAGTATCGAGTACTCGCGACGCAGAAAAACCATGGCCCCCTGGTGGATGGCATTCGAAATCCGCACCATGGTTTCGTCTTCGACCGGAATCCTTTTGATGAAAACGTAGATCAGACCTGCGGCTACCAGACCTGCTAGAGCTGCCAGGACCAGAGAACTCACCAGCACCTGGGGGGCTACCACGAACGTCAGATAGATCATCAACACTCCCTACCCTTTCCCTTCAGACTCATCGATCGACTCGGTTCGCCTGTTATGCAGAGCCATGGCGCGAGAAAAGCCATGAGTCAAAATAGTATCAATCGCCAGAAGTGCCTGGTCGAGGACCTCCTCCACGATCAGCCTTTCTTTCCGACCAAATTCTGATAAGACATAATCCGTCAAATCCGCGGGGGAGCGTTCACCGTCGATCCCCATTCGCAAGCGCGCAATCTCGGGGGTTCCCACCGCATCGATGATCGACCGCATGCCCTTCTGTCCACCGGCAGTGCCCTTGGTCCGAAGCCGGATGCTCCCGAGTGGAAGAGCGACGTCATCGTAGGCGACGATCAGCTGTCTTGGGTCCGCTGAGTAGCGGGTAAGAAGTTCCCTGACTGCTACCCCGCTACGATTCATATAGGTCATCGGTTTAGCCAGAATCAATCGCCGATCCAAGCGCTCCACCGAACATACCTGGCAGGTCGGGAGCAGATGGTCGAACCTCTCTCCCGACTCGCTGGCAAGTCGGTCAACCAGCATGAAGCCCAGATTGTGTCGGGTGTTCGAGTAGTGGAGTCCGGGATTACCGAGTCCCGCAAGTAGATACAACAGAGGCTACTCCTCGCCGGCCTCGTCCTCCTCCGCCTTCCCTTTCTTGATAACTTCGGGCTCTCCCTCTTCCTCGACTGCCGCTTCCTCCACCTCTTCTTCCTCTTCCTCTTCCTCTGCGACGGGCGGAATCACGTTAAACACGACTTGTTCAGGATCAGAGAGAATCTGGATCTTAGATTCGTCAAATTCAACATCACGGACCCGTAGAGAGTCACCCACCCCAAGCTGATCGACGTCGACCCGGATATTGTCAGGTAGGTCGGTCGGAAGACATTCCAACTCAATTTCCCGAAGTACTGTATCCAGCACTCCACCGTAGAGTCTGACACCCTCTGCGGTCCCAACGGCCTCCACAGGTACCTGGAACGTCATCAACTGATCCATGATGACGGTCTGGAAGTCGGCGTGAAGGAAGTCCTCGTTGACCGGGTCCACCTGATAGTCGCGAATCAGCACATCCTTGGAGTTCCCTTCAAAGGTCAATTTGAAAATCGTATTGTGCCCCGCTCCAGAGTGCAGGATCCTCTCCAGGTCCTTGCGGTCGACCGATACCGCAACCGAATCGACACCTCGGCCATACACGATACCGGGAATTCGACCACCAGCTCGCGTGCGCCGATTCGCATTCTTCCCAAACTCCTGTCGAATCTCGGCATCAACCGTCAATTCTGCCATTTTCTCGAACCTCCCCTCGCCTCAAAACGGCGAGGTATTCAGTTTACAAAGAGCCTGCTTACTGAGCTCTCTTCGTGAATCGACTTGATCGCCTCTCCCAACAGGCGAGCCACGCTCAGAACCTTGAGCATGGGAACCTGCTTTTGCTCCGACAAGAAAACGCTGTTGGTCACAATCACCGCTTCAAACTCCGACGCCATCAGTCTTTCGATTGCCGGGCCTGAAAGGACGGCGTGGCTGGCCGCAGCAAACAGCCTCCGTGCCCCTTGGCGCCGCAGCGCCTCTGTGGCACGCACCATGGAGCCCGCAGTATCAATCATATCGTCTACGATAATCACGTCCTTGTCGTCGACGTCCCCGACGATATTCATGACTTCGGCTTCGTTGTCATCGACTCGCCGCTTATCGATGATTGCCAGGTTCGCACCCAGGCGCTTGGCATAGAAGCGTGCCCGTTCAACACCTCCAGCGTCCGGTGAGACCACGGTCAGGTTCTCGAGATCTAATTCCTTGAGATAATCGAGAATCACGGGGGTCGCGAACAGATGGTCCACGGGGATGTCGAAAAACCCTTGAATCTGTCCCACATGCAGGTCCAAGGTTAGCAACCGGTGCGCTCCAGCCGCCGAGAGCAGATCCCCAACCAGCTTGGCCGAGATCGGGACTCGAGGTTTGTCTTTGCGATCCTGTCGCGCGTAGCCGTAGTAGGGAAGCACGGTCGTAATTCTTTGCGCGGAAGATCGCTTGAAGGCATCTACCATGATCAGCAGTTCCAGCAGATTCTCGCTGACTGGAGGGCAGGTCGGCTGGACCAGGAAAACGTCCTTGCCACGAACATTTTCCAGTATCTGGAAGTTGACTTCGCCATCGCTGAAACGGGCAAGCTTGACTTCACCCAAAGGTACCCCTAGGTATTGACAGATCTGCTGGCTCAACGCTGGGTTGGCGCTGCCTGAAAAAACTCTATACTCCGACATGACTTGAACTCTTCCTGCGTCCCCTCGACTCGATCAAGGGCTCGCCTGCGGCCATCAGGTCCTGAAAGATTCACACTGCCCACCGGCCGATGCAGCCGAGGATCGAGTCGAATTTCAGCACACACCTGCCTCTTTCAAGATCGCCCGGTATTGCCTTCGAGAGATCGTCTTGCAAGGAAAGACTTCGCCCCACTCGTCCAGCGAATCTCTGCTTTCCTCGGTCCACGCCGCCGGCTGGCCCAGTCCCATCACGGCCGAACCGCTGCCGCAAAGCATCACCCGCTGGCATCCCACACCGCGTAGCGCTTCCGCCGCCTTCCCTAGAAACGGATATCGCTCAAACAGGGCTGTCTCAAAATCGTTTTCGAGAAAGTCCCAATTCCTTCCTGTACCTAAGGCACAAAAGCGTTGGATTGTAGTCTCGGTGGGGTCCTTTGTCAATACCTCCTCGCCCTTCCAGAGTCCCCAATCCTTGATCTGATAGGCGTCTCGACTAGGGATCGAACGCCTTGGAAAAAGGAGGATGAGATCTTCCTTCCCAAGCGGATCCGGCAGAGGTGAGACGATCTCTCCCCTTCCTTCTCCTAGAGCCATTCCCCCCACCAGAAAGAAAGGCACATCGGAACCCAGCTTCTCCGCTAAGAGGGAGAGCTCCCTATCTGAGAGGCCGCAGTTCCAGAGCTGATTCAGCCCCAGCAAAGTAACCGCCGCGTTGCTGGAGCCTCCCCCCAGTCCTGCACCGACCGGAATCCTCTTCCGCAGAAGAAGACGAACCCCTTCGTCCGATTGTCCCGTAGACTCTCGCAGGAGCTGGGCAGCCCGATAAACCAGATTGGACGAATCGGCAGGTACCGGGTACCCCTGAACCTGCAAATTGATGGTCGCATCGCGAGTCGCTGTCAGATCGATCTCGTCGCGCAGGTCCACCGTCTGAAACAAGGTTTCCAGCTGGTGGAACCCATCCTTCCGGCGGCCCAGGATTTTCAGAATCCAGTTGACCTTGGCAAAGCAAGGCAGTGTTAGTTGTCGCAAAGAAATCCGTTATCTAACCGGGCGGAGTGGTCAGTAGTGAGTCAGGGGGCCTGGAGAGACAAACGCTGGTTCAGCTGGGCCAGTTTCTCTACGACCCTTGCGTGCTCGTCATCAGAGGCGAGAGATACCGCCTGCTCGTAGTACTGGCGAGCTTTCTGGTATTGGCCCAACTCGATGTAGAGATCTCCCAGATGATCGTAAATCGTCGGATCATCGGTAAGTTCAGCCGCTCGTTTGAGATTGGTCTCCGCCAGATCGAGCTGATTGAGCTTGAAGTAAACCCAACCCAGACTGTCCAAATAGGCCCCGTTGTAAGGATCAACTTCGAGCGCTCTCGCTATGTAATCGCGTGCCTCCTGAAGCCGAATACCTCGGTCGGCGAACATGTAGCCGAGATAGTTCAGCACACCAGCGTGCTCCGGATTGGCTTGAAGGATCTTCTTGAACTCCGCTTCGGCATCCTGAAACTTCTCTTGCCGCTCGTAGATTGCCGCAAGTTGGAAGTGGATCGCCTCGCTTTCGCGTTTCTGTGCGAGTCCATCTTTCACCACTTTTTCGGCGTCGCCATATTTCTTGTGATCCATGTAAAGCTGGCTGATCGTCAGGTAAAGCAGTTCGAAGTCACGCTCCGGATTCAGATTCTCTCGCAGCAACTCCACGCCGTCTTGTACCCGGCCGGCGTACGACAACATCTGTGCTCGAGTCATAACAACGAACGCATTGTCAGGATACCGGGCCAGGAGATCCTTGGCCAAGCGATTTGCCTCATTGATGTGTCCTGCATCCTTGAGCGCATAGATCAGACGCCGCCTGGAGTCCGGGTCATCGGCGTTGGCTTCATCGATTTGTCGAAAGAGCTTGACAGCCCTTTCGAACTGGCGCATGTCCTGATAGAGGAGAGCTAGATGGGTCTTGAACAGGTCTGCAAAACGGACCGGCCCACCTGATTCTACCAGCGCGATCAGATCTTCGAACCGCTTTGCGGCTTTTTGACGCTCACCCAATCCCACTAGCGCTCGCGCCAACTCAAACTTCGCCTCCATCTGGTCGGGGTCATCCTTCAGAACCGTCAGGAAGACTTCGGCAGCTTCGCTAAACTTTCTCTGTTCTTTAAGCGCCTTGCCTAGCTCGACTCGCACCTCAGTGTTCTGAGGATAGCGCGCTGCCGCCTCTCGTAGAAGGCTGACGGCCTCTGGGTAGCGCCCTAGTCTCACGAGCAGAGTACCGAGCTGGAGTTGGGATTTCGGGTTCGGTTCGCCGCGCAACGCTTTTCGGTAGGTCTCAACTGCCTCGTCCAGGCGCCCCTTCTGTTCGAGCAGGCGGGCCAGCTGGTTCAAACTGTCGGGTTGGTCTGCCCGGATCCGCAAGGACTTCTGTAAAACGAGGATAGCTTCATCGACCTTACTCAGCTTGACCAGAGCAGTGGCGTGATGGTAATAACCCTCCACCCGCCCCGGGCGTAAAGCGGTCAAGCGTGCGAAGGCCTGTTCAGCCTTGGAATAATCTTGTTGTTCCAGATACAATCGGCCCAGATAGAAAAACGCGTCATGATGATCCGGCGCCAATTGAACTACTCGCTCGAACTCCGCAACGGCCTTCTGGGCCAGACTCCCCTGACCTCCGCTCTGATAACTAGAGTACATTTGCCCTAGAAAGAAATGAGCCTCACTGCTTTGAGGATCCAACTCAACCGCTTTCTGTCCTTCCTGGATGGCCCGCGAGATTTCTTGAGCCCTCGCCAGGCTGCCAGCAAACTCGATTCGAAGTTCGGGACTCTCGGGATCCAAAGCGATCGCCTTTTCAAACTCGGCGATCGCGTCCGAGAAGTCCTTGTTTATTACGTGGAGCTTGGCCAGACTGAAATGGTAGTAGGATTTGCCCAGGTCTCGGCTTTGGACCTCTGCAAAGCCGACCTGAATCAGGAGCGCTGGCAAGACAAGAGCTAAAATTCTCATAAAAATTCTTCTAGTTCGTCTTAGGCATCTGTTGCTTATTCGACTCTGATATTATCCCACAATCCCAGTGTTTCCAACTAGCGTGGCGTTCGGACATGGAGCCAGCGCCTCATCGTCGCTGCGCCCACTCGACCTGCCGGCGCACGCCTATACATCACCGCATTCATGAAGCAGAGAATACTACGGGTCCGTACAAGAAGCTGGCATCTGTCTTCACACTATCATCGGCCGCTTCTCGATCGCGAAATCCTCAACGCAGACCCGGCTACGCCTGCGGTTCCGCTCAATCGTTCGCGGCCGAATCTGGTGCAAATCCGAGCGCCAATTCTACCAAAGTTATTTCTGCGCGAACACTAAGCGGCGAGGACGCTCCGAGCAGTCGAGTCAAAGCCCGGAGCTTAGCGGTTGGGCGGGGACTGCCGACATCAGGTTAAGGGCGTCAGCGAAAATGAGCTCAAGCACAAAAATAGGCTGATTGGAAACGATCTTGGCGTAACCAGTCGTCAGGGCAGGCAAGTCGGGGATCAGCTCACCCAACAGCTTCACCTCTCGATGACCGGGCCCCAAGGTGAGCTGCTTCTGGCCGACCTGATCACCCTCGGAAGTGTAGATGCTGATCTCCACCTCTGCGGTGCCCTCCACTCCCGGGTAAAGCACTGCCATCCCAGTAGAGAAGCCTCCGCTATTGGCAAGGTGAGCCATCGCGTAGGCTTTCTGGGGCGAGGATTCTGCTGGAATCGCACTAATGGCAAGTCCTGAAAACACCTGCAGTTCAGCGCTTCCAACAATACCAGCTTCACTGCTCTCGATCTGCAGCCAGCCGCTGATCGAAGCGCCGCGGTCCACGAGGCCGGGGAAGAGGTCGGTCAGATCTCTACCAAATCCCTGGTTGGGCTCCAGAACGACGGGTTCCGCCGTGGCCACGTCGGTTCCCTGGTCGTCCTTGAAAATCAACTCGACCGTGGTGGTTTCTGTCCCGGTGTAGATGAGGGTGACTTCGGTCGAGGTCCCTCCGAAGGCCACAGCCTGAGGGAAATAAAGCCTGTTCGTCGGAACGGTCTGGGGACTCCTCACTGCGATTCCATTGAGAGAGGCCAGCCGCTCCCCGTCGAAGTAGCGTTCGAACGCCACAAGACCTTCCCGACTCTCCACCACGACGTACCCACCCTCGAAACCCTCGAATGCGGCGTCGCTAAAGAATCCGTTAATTCCCTTCAACCGAGCGTTGGTTACGACACCTCCGAAGCCCAACCTTTGAGACTGCTCCAGTATCTCGCCAGCGTAGTTATAGAGGGTCAAAAAAACGTCGGTCCCAGTGATGTTGGGGCTCAGGGCGATGATTTCAGTCTGGAATTCTCCGTCGATTCGAATCTTCGGTATCACGATCAGCTGTGCGGTCTCGGAGACAAGCTGACCTCCATCGAGCCTGTTCTGGAGACGGTCACCCGTCATGAAGAAACCCACGACATCCTTTTGGTCGACATCCATGTGGATCCAGCCCTCGAAGGTCGAGTCCTCGGGCTGCGCCTCGGTCAACAGTCTTGCGGTGGTGGCGAACTGTTCCCCCGGAGCCAGCGGAATCCTCTTGGGACTGGGTCCGAATTCGATTATATCCTCGGTATCGTTCAGATCCTGCAGTCGAATGCCGCCATTGTTGAAGTGTCTGGTATCGAGCCCCGCCTCAGCGTTGGACAGATTGGCTACCGCGATTCCGGTAAACCAGGTCGCATTGCTCACCATCCGGGGCACAAAGGAGCTAAAGCTGGGGCCGACCAGGTCAATGGTGCTCGAGTTGAAGTTGAGAACCGTCATCACCTCTCCATCTGGAGTCGTTGAAACGTCCAGGGGAGCGGCGGAGAAGTCAGGTCTGAAATCCTCGTCCGCACCGTGCAACTTCTGACCTACCAGCACCGGTCGAGGAAACTCAAAGGTCCTGAGGTCCATCTTCAGAACAACGTCATCGATCGGCGCCCCCACGAAGAGAAAGTTTCCATCAGGTGAAAAGGTAGGTCGCGAGCTGGGCCGAAACTCCGAAATCTGGGGTGTGAGGCGGACCGCGTCGAGCGCGTCCACATCGATGGTGCCATCTGCCTCAGGAACCGGGATCGGCACCAGATCCACATCCAGGGTGCTGAGAATAACCACCCACTTCCCGTCCGGAGTCAAGCCGGTCCAACTGGGAATTCCCGATATGCCAAAAATCTGAAGCGTCGTTCCTTGGCTCAGATCGAGGAGAAGTGCGTGGTCTACTGCAAGCTCCGGAAGCGTCGACAGCTGCCCGGTCTCTCGATCGGCCACGACGGCGAACCTCCCATCGTGCGAGAGGGCCACTGTATTGGCTGCTACGAAGTCGTGCGGCAGCGGCAGCGGCAGTTCCAGGGTTGAAGGAACCAAGGTGCTGGAGATAGAGAATGAGGCCGTGTCAATGAGTCGAAGGGCGTCGGGTTCCTCACCCGGTGACAACAATTCGGACCCCACAGTCAGCACGGTAAAAAAGCTGGCGTCGGGTGCCAGAGTAATCGAAGACGGTCGAGTTCCCCCTGGGAGCTCAATGCGTGGGCCCAGCTCCTGAAAAGACTCCAGATCCAATCGGAGGACCTCGTCTGTACCCGACGAAGCAATGAAGCCTGATGTTCCATCGGGCGTGACGACCAGATTGTTGGCAAATGAGAAGAAGGTCCCCTCCATTTCCAAGGTATCGACCGCCAGGGTCTCGACATCGATCCGACAAATCGCTCCCTTGGTTTCGCTGCGGAAGGTATCAGCCCTCGCGTTTTCGCGGAAGAAAAGACAGACAACCAGTAGTGTCTTTCCGTCCGGGGTCATCACGATCTGATTCGGTGTCTGTGCTACCGGAATCAGAGCAATGACCGCACCACTCTTGGGATCGAACGCCATCACGGTATCCGAGGCAGGAAAGCTGACGAAGGCCTGGGTAGAGTCCGCACTGAAAACAATGTTGGGTGCGAAGTTGAGATCGTTTCGGTCTCCAATCTGAACGGGGAGAGTGTTGATGTCGAAAAACAAACCTTCTTGGATCAAACTGGGATTGATCGTGCCGTAGGCTCTCTCCGCCTGTGCCAGCACCGTCGACATCCAGAGACCGATGAGGATAGTCAAAAATTGACGCATGAGCTTCTCATTATATTACGCGCTTGATATTGCGTGCGTGCCGCATTTGGAGGTGGTTAGATGATCGATTCTGCGCCCTGGCTGCTTCATCCCCTTCCGACTCAACCAACCCTATAACCAGGACCTGGCGATCCGAGGATCATCGCTCGCCCAGACGCGTAGAGGGAGACCCGGCACCGGAGATGCCAGACGTCGACTAGCCAGCTCGGACCTTACATTCGACTTTTCTTATCAGAGAGTGGCTCCAGAAAGTATTGACTCTTTTTACGATAGTTCTCCCCAGGTCGGAGAGTTCGTTGCCCCAGGCCTCACTGGGAACAGAGAGAGTGAGAACTCGTTCATCGAGCGCCACCGGAGTGGCCTTTTGCGCCAGCCCGTCTCCAACAATCTGTGGCCACAACTCGATGAGAAAAACAAGGGCTACCTGGTCGTCCCGCGTGACTTCTCTTAGCCATCCGGAAAATAGGGAGCTAATTGGCCGCATTGGGACTTCCGTAAAGGTGCTTAGCGACTCTAGCCTGCCGCTTCAGCCACACCGGATCTTCGGTCATGCCCTCCTTCAGCGCAACATATTCTGAGTCCCAGCCTACCACCCTGCGCTTCTGATCCAGGTTCAAGGTCAGCTTTCCCAGATAACGTCCTCGATCCACGCTTGACGCGATGATGGCGTTGTTCACCTGCTCTGCCTCTTCTACCCGGGAACCACGCTGCCCCACGAGCACGGCTGCGACCTCCGAATGCCTACGGGCAACCTCGAGAGCTACCTTCCGCGGAAGATCCGCCAAGACCACGACCAGGTCAACCTTCCCCGACAGTTCGGGTACGACCTCCGCCAACACTTCGAAGGGATCCCGGCCCCGAAAACCTGATCTGGGCTTGACTCGAGCGGGATCGCTCAATCCGAGAAACCCGATTTTCAAGGGCTTGTCGGACTCTCCTGAGCCAGCTGGCACCTCGACAACCGCATACGGCTTAGGTGAAGGCAGGCTGGCATTGCTTCGGACCAGGTTCGTCGAGATAACCTGGGTTCGGGCAGGCGATGCCTCTGACAGCTTGCGCCAAAACACCAGATCTTCGGTACCCAGGTTGAGGACCTGGACTGGAAACGCCTCAAGACTATCCAACATCAACCGATTCACTACATCAGAGTAAGGCCCTGCCATCTGGAAGTAGTTCCCCGCATCAGCCTGAATGGAGAGGCCACCGCCGCTCTTTCGATAATCAGAGAGATAGCCCGCCCGGCGCGCCAACCCCCCGTAGGGACCCGACTTGCACCCGCAAGGCTCGAAGTTTCCCTGAACATAGCCAGTGAAGAACAAGGTCAGTTCAAGCTGGGGTTTCGTGTCTGCCGCTTCCAGCTGAAGGAAGGATTCGACAATGCAGAAAATCAACAAGGTGATGACCTGCTTCATGATATCGTCTAGTCTAACAAAAAAAACGGTTTGCTCGCCTTGGGTTACCGTAGCTTCTTGGTTTCAGGGAAATGCGATCCCGGCCCCGGTACCGGGATACTCGAAGGTGAGATCGCCGAGCGGGAAAGGCTCAGAACGGCTTCCTTGGAACACACGCTTGTCCTGAATGCGACCTACGAGCCCTTGCAGATTGTTTCCTGGAAGCGTGCGCTTCGTATGCTCTTTCAAGAGAAGGTCGAAGTAGTCGCTGAATACGACCGCCAAATTCACAGTATCTCAATCAGCATTCGATTGCCGGCCGTTCTGAGACTGCGTCAATACGTGAAGATTCGACACAACTACAATCGAGTCAGGTTCACCCGAGCAAATCTGTACGCCCGCGACGGATACCGATGCCAGTACTGCGGCCTCAAGCCAGACCTCAGCGAGTTGACCTACGACCATGTCGTTCCGGTAGCACGCGAAGGGCTGAAAACCTGGGAAAATATCGTAACCTGTTGCATCGACTGCAACCGGAAGAAAGGCAACCGCAGTCCTGCAGAGGCGGGTCTGGATCTGCGACGTCAGCCCAAGGCTCCTTCTGGTTTTCCCTACAAGATACACCTCCTCATCCGTCAGCCGAATGTCCCGGATAGCTGGAAAGACTACATTTTCTGGCACGGGGCAAGCCCTTGAACGGCGCCTTGGCCATCTTTGGGCGCTATCCCCGGCTGGGTCAGGTAAAGACCCGCCTACAGCCCTTTCTGGGCGTGGAGGCGTGCCTTTCGCTGCATCAGGCACTGCTGCTCGATACCGTGGAGCGGACTTCGAGCCTCAATCTGCAGCGCTTCCTCTACCTAGCTGCCTGTTCCAGAACGGAGGAACAGGCGTTCGCTGAAGAACATGGGCTCCCCCTTTGTCTGGCACTGGGAATCCAAAGTGGAGACGGCCTGGGAGAACGACTCTGGAAGGCCTATCAGGACATATCCACCCGGTGGGACCGGGTCATTTTTGTGGGCAGTGACTCCCCTACCCTGCCGACCGAATTCATCGAAAAGGCGTCTCTGGAACTCGAGCGTCTCCCCGTCGTGCTCGGCCCCGCCCTGGATGGAGGCTACTACCTGATCGGTCTATCCCAACCCAGAGGGGATCTTTTTTCGGATATCGACTGGGGAACCGGATCGGTTCTGGAGCAGACTAGAGCCAAGCTCGATCCCAACGAATATTCACTGCTGCCCTCCTGGTACGACATCGATACAGTGGAAGACCTGACCCACCTGTATCGGGACCTCGCGCAGAAGCCAGCGAACGTCCCCCAGCGGACTCAGGCTTGGATCCGTTCGATCTACCCGGCGCTACTGCAAAAGCTAGCCGAGGAATGAGTGCTAAGCGATCGACCTGGGACGTCAAGAGACACTGCCGCTTGGTCACGGAACGGCTTTCGGTGATACTTTTCTGCCCGACAACCATCTCAGAGAAAGGAGTGCGGAGAAGTTGACGGAGGCATTGGGGCTTCACTAGTATAAGGAAGTATGTTGCGATTGGGGAAAATCTTGCAAAATTGTTTGCGTGCTGAGTTTTTGGAGACAGTGTGAGAGACTACCTGGAACGGCTACTCGGCCTGAAATTTCAGCCAGCGCAACTTCAGTACGCTAGAGATCCCTACAACATTTTCGAGCTGGATTTCGAAGACCGAAAGCCGCTGCGCACTGCCGCGATTTTCGCGATTATTTTTCATGTCCTGCTGTTCCTGATCGTCTTCCCGTCCTTCGGAGACACCGTCCTGATACCGACACAAGACGTACTCGTGCTCAAGAGCATGGCCAGACCAGCCGCCCTCTTGGGAGGGGGCGAGCGTCCTAAGGCAGCACCTCCCAAGCCAAAGCCGGTGGTAATCAAACCCAAACCCGTATTGGTACCTATCCCCGATCCCACCCCGCTGGCCCCCGAGCCTATCCGAAAGCTGGAGGCCGAGGAGGCCCCTCAGATCCGCAAGGAATTGACGACCGAGCTGGACCTGGACGACATCCAGGCTCCTCCAGGACCGGTCGGAAAGGGCGGACGTGGGCAGGGTAAAGGAGTCGGCACTGGAACCGGTCCTGCGTCCGGGGCCGGACCAGCCACCGGAGACGGTAGCGGCGTCTACAAATATGGGAGTGGTGTCAGCAATCCTGTTCCCATCGTCCAAACCACCCCGAGCTACACCGATGACGCCATAAAGGCCAAGGTTCAGGGTGTGGTCTGGCTTCAGGCCATCATCCGCAAGGATGGGTCGGTGGATAGCTTCAAGGTGCTCAGAGCCCTTGGGCACGGCCTGGAAGAGCAAGCCATCCAGGAAATAGCGACCAACTGGCGATTCCGACCTGGTACTCTCAACGGCAATCCAGTCGACGTCCTGGCCACTATAGAAGTCCAGTTCAATCTTCGTTAGCCTTCCTTTGGCTCTTCCTTCACCTCTGACCCAAGTCGAACCAAGGACTCGGCAGCGAGGACTCGTCCTGGAGACGGAAGCCAGGTTTCTAGCCGCCACGCTTTACTAGATCAATAGATTCCTTCCCTTGAGATCCTTAGCTGCTCACTCCTCACCGAAAAATAGCTGACGCATGGCCAGGGTTTCTTCATATAATGGCAGCCTTTGCCAATACCGCGCCGCGGGGAAAACCAGGTGGATAGAACAATCGACTTGAAAAAGACCATCAACCTTCCGAAGACCGGCTTCGGGATGAAGGCCAACCTTCCTTCCATGGAGCCGCGATTCCTTCAGGAGTGGGAAGACATAGACCTGTATGGCAAGATCCAGGAGTCCAGGAAGGGTCGACCACGCTTCATCCTCCATGACGGGCCGCCCTACGCCAACGGCCACATCCACCTGGGACACGCACTCAACAAGCTCCTCAAAGACTTCATCGTTAAGTCCAGGACCATGGAGGGATACGACTGCCCTTACGTGCCCGGCTGGGATTGCCACGGACTCCCCATCGAGATCAAGGTAGTGGGAAAGGTAAAGGAAGACCTCGATTTCCTGAAAGTGCGACAACAATGTCGGCAGTATGCCCAGAAGTTCGTCGACATTCAGAAAGAAGAGTTCAAGCGTCTCGGCATCTTTGGGGACTGGGACCATCCCTACCTCACAATGAGCAGCGGCTACGAATCCGAGACGGCACGCCTGTTTGGCCGATTCGTCGAGAACGGAAGCGTCTACAAGGGACTGAAACCGGTTCACTGGTGTATCACCTGCGAAACCGCACTGGCCGAAGCCGAAGTCGAATACCGCGATCACACCAGTCTCTCAGTGTTTGTCAAGTTCCCAGTTGCCGGAGGATTGCCTTCCGGCGGACCGGACATGTCAGGCTCGCAGGTCTCGGTTCTGATCTGGACCACCACTCCCTGGACACTCCCTGCCAATCTGGCGCTGGCCTTCCACCCCGACTTGGACTACGCCTTCGTGGAAGTGGGAGCGGAAATCCTCATTCTGGCCCGCGATCTGGTGGAATCTGTGGCGACGCAAGTAGGTTTCTCGGACTACCGCGTCCTGAGAGCACTCAAGGGGAAAGAACTCTCCGGGCTGCAGAGCAGACATCCCTGGCTGGATCAGGAGTCCAAGACGATCTTCGGAAACCACGTCACGTTGGAACAGGGTACGGGGGTGGTCCATACAGCTCCCGGGCACGGAGAAGAAGACTACTGGATGGGAATCGAGAATGGGCTGGAGATCTATTGTCCCGTCAGCGATTCTGGGAGCTTTCATCCCGATGTGCTTCACTTCGCGGGAATGCCGGTTTTCGAGGCGAACCGGAGGATCAACGATTTCCTGGCCCAAGAAAACAGACTGCTGGCGGACCAGAACTTCGTACACAGCTATCCCCACTGCTGGCGCTGCCATAATCCCGTAATCTTTCGGGCCACTCCTCAGTGGTTCATCAGCATGGATCACGGGAATCTTCGGGAGCGGGCTTTGAAAGAGATCTCCAAGGCGCAATGGATTCCCGCTTGGGGAGAAGAACGCATCAGCAATATGGTCGGGAGCCGCCCAGACTGGTGCATCAGTCGTCAACGGGTTTGGGGAGTTCCCATCACAGTTCTCTACTGCCGGAAGTGCAGCGAAGCCCTACTGGACAAGAAAATCATCGATCACGTAGCAAGCATATTCGAAGCCGAGAGCGCTGATGCCTGGTACGCTCGTACCGCGGCCGAACTATTACCGCAAGGCACACAGTGTACTTGCGGCTCTACCGATTTCCGGAAGGAAACCGATATCCTGGATGTCTGGTTCGATTCCGGCGTCAGCCATCACGTCGTCTTGAGAGGAAACCCAGACCTGGCCTGGCCGGCCGACGTCTATCTAGAGGGTGGCGATCAGTATCGCGGTTGGTTCCACAGCTCTCTCCTGGTTGCCGTAGGAGTGAGTGACGCGGCGCCCTACCACACCGTCATCTGCAATGGCTGGACCCTGGACGAAGAGGGCCGGGCAATGTCCAAATCCCAAGGCAACGTCATTTCTCCGCTGGATATCATGAAGCAGAATGGGGCCGAGATCCTCCGCCTTTGGGTGGCCTCAATCGACTATACCGAAGATGTCCGGCTGGGAGAAGAGATCCTTTCTCGCCTGCGCGAAGCCTACCGAAAACTGCGCAACACACACCGCTTTCTTCTCGGCAATCTGTACGACTTCGACCCCGGAAAGGCGGTTGAGGACGACGACCTGACTGAGCTCGATCGCTGGGCCTTGGCCCGCACAGCCGCAGTCGCCGAACGAGTCGAAAATGCCTATAAGAACTTCGAGCTCCACCTCGTCTACCACAGCCTCTATCACTTTTCGATTGTCGATCTCTCCAGCTTCTACCTCGATATCCTCAAAGACCGACTCTACATCTCTGCACCGGACTCTCCCCAGCGTCGCTCTGCCCAGACCGCCCTGTTCCGAATTTCAGACACTCTAGTTCGCCTGCTGGCTCCGATCCTGCCGTTTACGTCCGAGGAAGTGTGGAGGAATCTCTACGCCACTGGAGCGCCGACGGAGTCGGTCCACATGGCGGAGTTCTCGAAGGCGATTCATACTTACCGAGATGACGCCCTATTGGATCACTGGGAACGACTCATCGAAATCCGGGGACAGGTGAGCAAGGCACTGGAGATAGCCCGACAGAACAAGGAGATCGGTAACTCCCTGCAAGCCCGGGTCACGGTAAGCTCCGGCCAAGATGGGTTTACCTACCTGGAGGATTTCTCAGAGACTCTCGCCGCCCTCTTCATCGTCTCTGAGGTAGTACTCGATAAGAATGAGGAATTGTCGGCATACGAGGTTGAAGTGAGAGTAGACAGAAGTGCCGCTCAGAAGTGCGAGCGCTGCTGGAACTATCTGGAGTCCGTTGGAACTCATGGCGATCTTCCCGGCGTGTGTTCTCGTTGCTACTCGATCCTTCAGGAACTAGGGGTCACAGAGTGAACGCATCCACTTTCCCGCCTGACAGAAATGAGACGGCTCTGCGGCTCTTGTTCATGGGAATCGGCCTGCTTGTTTTCGCTCTGGACGCGATTACCAAGTGGTGGGTTCATGGCACGCCCTGGCTTCACTACTTCCCGGTCATCAAAGGTTTCTTCACGATTCACTACGTTCGGAACGAAGGCATTGCGTTCGGGCTATTTCATTCCACGGCTTCCCCTTGGAAACCTATCCTGCTCTCTCTGATGGCGATCGTCGCCGTAGTGATCGTGGTCTACTATCTCTGGACCAATTCAATCGAGGAGCGCAGCATCATGTTTTCCCTGGCGCTGCTCGAGGGAGGTATCCTGGGAAACTTCTCAGATCGGCTGATCAGAGGGTACGTCGTCGACTTTCTGGAACTCCATTGGAGGAATAGCTTTTCCTGGCCCACCTTCAATGTGGCAGATGCGGCGATTACCTGCGGGGTTTTCATCATCCTCTTTCAGAACTTTTTTGGGACGAGTAGTTTCGGGGAAGCCTCCGAGGAGCCCGATGACGGCACACCTACTGCTCCGAGTCTTCCTTCTCCAGTCTGGTTCCTGATCCCTGCCCTGTTCGCCACCCTCAGCGCGCAGCCCCCAGTCCGGACCGCGGAACAGCTGGAAACAATGGTCGCGCAACTACAAGAAAAGCATGAGGGGATTCGGACCTTTTCCGCCCGCTTCCAGCTGAAGGAGCTCCGCCGCTCCGGGAGGGAAGCTACCGAGTCCGGCGTCGTGATGATGAAGAGACCTGGGAAGATGTACTGGGAATACGATCAGCCGAACCGCAAGATCTTCGTGGCAGACGGCAAGAACACCTATTTCTATGTCCCGAAAGATAAACAGGTCATGGTTTCCGAACTCGACTTGGAAGAGGTCCGGACCCCTCTCCTCTTTCTGATCGGTAGGGGAAATATACAGCGGGACTTCGTTGCTAGTTGGGAGCAGGAAGAGCCGCCGGTGGCCAAAGAAACCGTACTCTTGCGGCTGACTCCCAAACGCCACCAACCCGAGTTCACGCACGTGCTGGTCGAACTCTTTCCCGCGTCGCACCGCATCTACCGTCTCGCCGTCATAGATCCGATCGGAGACCGGATCGACTATACCTTTACCGAGTTCAAGGAAAATGTGCGGATACCCGATTCCAGGTTCCGGCTCAACGTGCCATCCGAAGTCGAAATCATCGAACAGTCCTTCGGTCCTCGGTTGGAAAAATCCCAGACTCAAAAGGCTCAATGACCTATTAGACTCCACTCCTCAGAACATCCGAACAGCGGCTCACAAGCCTTGACAGCGAGGATACGACCGCCTAGGCTTTGGACCGCATACCAGCGAGTGCGAGGAGAATCCGATTGAAGAAAGTTCGTGCCAACATCACCGCCATCGGCATGCATGTGCCAGAGAAACGGGTCACGAATGACGACCTGACCGAACTGGTCGATACCTCAGATGAATGGATCCGGGGACGGACCGGGATCTCCGAACGCCGTATCGTTTCCCAGGGAGAAGCCAACAGTGACCTCTCCGTAAAGGCGATCGAGGACGCACTGAGCCGTACAAACTACACCCCTGACGATATCGATCTGATCATCGTCACCACGGTTACCCCCGATATGATGTTCCCTTCCACCGCCTGCGTCATTCAGGAGAAGATTGGGGCAAGCAAGGCCTGGGGGTTCGATCTTTCAGGAGCTTGCTCGGGCTTCCTCTTCGGCTTGGTGACAGCCTCTCAGTTCATCGAAACGGGCAGGCACCAAAGGATCCTGGTGGTCGGAACTGACGTGATGAGCAGCATTATTGACTTTGAGGACCGCTCGACCTGTGTCCTTTTCGGGGATGGAGCTGGAGCTGCCTTGCTCGAACCCGCCCAAGACGAAGGCTTCGGAATTCTGGATGCCCTTCTGGGCTGTGACGGCAGCGGCGGAAAACACCTCTACATGCCTGCCGGGGGAAGCCTGAATCCGGCAACCTGTGAAACCGTCAAGCAGAAAATGCACTACGTGCACCAGGACGGGCGTAATGTCTTCAAGTTCGCCGTAAAGCTGATGGTAGAAACGTCGGCTGAAATACTCGAGCGAAATGGACTCACTACAGAGGAGCTCGCCCTCTACGTCCCCCATCAGGCGAATCTCAGGATCATCAAGTCGTCGATGGACCGGCTAAAACTCCGACCGGATCAGGTCGTCATCAACATCGACCGCTACGCCAACACGACTGCGGCAACAATCCCAATTGGGCTGACCGAGGCACATTTGAACGGCCGTCTGGAGAAGGGAGACCACGTCTTGTTGGTCTCGTTCGGTGCCGGGTTTACCTGGGGAGGCGTGTTGCTACGATGGGGGATTGAGCCCCCTGTCAACTAAGCAGTTCTTCTTTGGAGTAGGACTCACCATCGCCGGGGTCAGGCTTCTTGGCAAAGAAATAGTCCAACCCGGACCGGATACCCTTGAGAAACGACGAGATCTCGATTGCTGGGTTGACCACTCTCTCTTGAATCACGTCCGTGGTCTGTTCGAATTTCTCGACGGTGTCGGTGACGATATAGTCGACCTTTGATGCTTGCTCTCGACCCACCTGGACTAATTCCTGGATCAGCTGGTCTACGTCCTCGGAACGCTCGCGAAACAGGTCCATCACGGCGCGCGCATTCGAGTTGAACTCGTCGGCGAGACCTGCAACCGGCTTGAGGTTTTCGGTGACCTCACCGAGCTTTTCAGTCAGCGACTGTATCTCGCTCTCAAGGAAGGATGTCTGCTCCTGAACCCTTTCCACAGTCTTGCGTACGGCCCGACTCGCCAGCCAGATCGAGACGCTCTGCAGGACGAAAGCAAGCGCTGCTACCCCTACAAAGATCACCAGGAGTGCTTCGGCGTTGAGATTCGACATCGAGCGACCCAGTCAATCAAGACCGTGAACCACAGAGAAGTATCTGGTCTTAGCTGGCGGACTTGTCTTTCGCTTCCTTCTTCGCTGCCTCCTGGGGTGCATCACCCTTGTCGGAAGGAGGCTCCTTCTTCTCGGAGTCCTGAAGCTCCTTTTTCTCTTCCTCGTAGGCCTGACGCCCGGCCTCGACCGCCGCAGAGATTTGTCCCTTCTGCCGGTTCAAGTTGTCGCGACCTCTCCCAATCGTCTCGTTGGCGCGATCTGCAAACTCCCTGGATCTGTCAACGACGGCTTCCCTTCCCGAACGAAGCGTCTCGCCGAATCGCTCGCTCCCTTCGCGGTAGCGATCACCCAACAGATCTCGAGTCTCCTCTCCTGATCTAGGCGCCAGCAGAAGAGCGACCGAAGCACCCACGAAGCCGCCCACCATAAAGTAGATCAGTTTATCTCCACTAGAGGCCATAGATCGTCTCCTTCCGATAAAAAAAGCGCTAAAAACAGGTTACCACAAACCTCCGGCGGCACGAAAGAACGGAACTCACCCAGACTGCACGCCAGCAGATTTACGGACAATGGAAACCGGAGACCATCGGGGATTGGGATGTGCGCGCGCCGAATCTTGTCATCGGGAGCGGTAGCGCCCCATTTCGACCGGGATCGCGGCCGGTAGCTGCCAGAATCTGGACCCTTGGTCCTCCCAAAGCAAACGATTCCCGAGAGAAGGGTCTTCGGGGATCCAAGAGGGGATCATGACGGACCGGCTCGCTTCAGCGCGATCCCACGCGGGGACGGGCGACTCGACTCTCAGGCAATTGTGATCTCAGGTTCGAGGTACGGGCTTGAAAGGCAACACCCATTATTTCTTTCTAACCTTCTTTCGGCTGTGAATGGTCAGGGCCTCGAAGGCGGCCCTTCGGACCTCACGGGAGTCGTCCACGGTCAGCCTCATCAAACGCTGAAACGGCTCCTCTCCCTCCATTCGGCCAAGTGACTCTGCGGCGGCCGCACGAACCTCAGAGTGGGCGTCTTTTGTGGCCTGTAGAACGGCCGCTTCGGCTCTGGGATCACTTCGCTTACCGAGGGCACGTATAGCCTCGATACGCACAGCGCTGGTCGGATCCACCGAAGCCTCCAAGAGGGCTGGAATAACCTGGCTACTGGAGATTCTGTCGAGAACGGCGACCGCTCCTTGGCGAGTTCGGAAGTCCTCATGCTTGAGGGACATCGACACCTTCTCGACCGATTCCGGGTCCGTGTAACGGCTTAGTCCGGCAACTGCTGCTTGCCGCACTTCAGTAACGTGATCGTTGAGCACCCCGATCAGCCAGTCTACGGCTGCCGGATCCCCACTCTCCGCCAGCTTCTCAACTGCTTCCCGCCGAACACGAGAGGAGGAACTGTGAATGCTCTGTAAAAATACACCCACGGCGGATCTCCGTAGCGAGTGGATCGCGCGCTCAGCTTCGCTTCGCACGTAAGGATCCGGGTCGTCCAAACTGGCCAGGAGAATCTCGATGGCCGCATCATTCCCGATTCTGCCCAAAGCGGCGACCGCCGCCCGTCGCATCCCCGGAGAGTCGTCCTTCGCAGCCTGCCGCAGCACCTTCATAGCCAGCTCACTGCGAAGCTCACCCACCGCTTCAGCCGCGGCAATCCGAACCGACTCCGGGTTGTCCACGCCAAGCATCAGTAGCAGCCTTTGCTCCGCCGTCGAGCCACCCAGCCTCCCCAGCGAGAAGGCCACGGCTTGACGAACCGAGTCCGGGCCATCTTGGGCGATAGTAATCAGGCCGGCGACCAGCCTGTCTCTTTCTTCCTGAGCCTCAGGCAGTGCTCTGCCCAATGAGTATCCGGCCGCCTGGCGAACTCGATCGTCCTCCTGCGGGTCCAAGATGCGCTCCAATAAGGCTGCTGTCGTTCGCTGATCCGATCTCATGCTACCTAGCGCTGCGGCCGCTTCGCTCCGGACCTCGGGACTGTTGTGCTGCAACAGTCCCTGGACAGGAGCCCGATCCGGCTGCCGGCCCAGGGCTGAGAGGCTCTGTAGGGCCGCAATGAGAACGCGTTCGTTGGATTCGCTTCGGAGGAGAGCCACGATGGCGTCCGCCGCTCGTGCATTTTGCACCACTACGGCTGCGCGAACAGCCGTTTCTCGAACCGACGGGTCCTCGTCCCGAAGAGCCAGACGAATCGTCGCACGCTCGGCCTCTCGGGGATCAGAGAAGCGAGAAATCTGGGAGACGGCGGCCCGCCGCACCGTAGGACTCGATGCAGCCTGAAAGATCTCTGCCAAAGCGGCGCGGGCCTCTCCCGTCGCAAGCAGGGAGAGTCCTTCGACCGCCAGTAGGCGCAGTCCCAGCCTCTGGTCAGCGCTCACCTGATCGGGAGGCAAGGACGCGTCCTCGTCGATCGCGGTCTGTTTAAGAAAACCAATCGTCTCGGTTCGGGGGACTTGCCGCTCCCTTGCGGTTCGGACCAGCGAGTAGAGCGCAGCCTCCCTGTCCCCCTGGCTCTCCGCCTCTGTGTAGCGCTCTCGAAAAGCCGCGATCTCCGAGGGTGATGGAGTGAAACCGAAGCGACCGCGTACATGGTCGGCCTTTCGGATACTGAGGGCAAAACCTTCCAGAGAACTCTCGAGTTGTCTGGCAATTTGTTCGCCGGTCAGAGTCCTCCGACCCTTGCCGTACTTACGTAACAGGGATGCCAGCGCCACCGTGAACGCTCGTCGACGACTTGGTGCGGATTCCTCCTCCGGAAAAACGCCGACTCCAGGCTCCTGAACGTGCCCTTTCCCACGAACCGTCCTGGCGACGGAAAAATCGCAAACTTCGAGGAACTCTAATGGGCCCGGCCGTTTCTGATAGAGCAACTCCTCGAAAAGTAGATCCTGATAGGAGAACTTCCGGGAGGTCGGAGGGCACCATGGGTACGTGATCAGGGTGGCCTCCGTGGGGAGATGATGGAGCCACCCAAAAAAGTCCCTCATCTGGAGCCACGTCCAGGGCGATTTCAAGTCGCTCCCCGAGGGAAACAAATAGACCCCCTCTTCCTGCTGGACGATTCGTGAGGACAGGTGGACGAAGAGCGTATCGGACGGTGCGATCCTTTCCCCGAGTGAGGACATGGCACTTTGAATGGCTGGCTCGGTCGCCTCGGCGTCAAGTAAGACGATCACACGCTCCGGTGAGAATCCGAAAGAGACTCGTAGCGTCCGAGCTAGCTCTGCTGAGGCTTCCGGATTCCCGGAGTCAGTATCGATGATTAAGGCCCAACGGGATCCAAGTCTCTGAGATTCCGCCAGCGCGGGCCTGCAGAACAAAAAGCTGCAAATAAGGAGTCCAGCTAATGTTAGTACCCTGCAACACTGATTACGACGGATTATCATCATCGCACGACTCCCAGGGCTTCCAGCTTGCTTTCGAGCATGTTCTTCTTCGTGGTCCAGGAGATTTGTGTACCTAGCGTGCCAATTCCCCTGAGCTCCTCGACGATCTGTGCGTCGGCCGGGGGAGGTTCTCCCCCGGTGAGCGTGGCATCCTTCCAGGTCCCCACCGCCTGAAAGCAGGCAGCCTTGACCCTGATATTCAGACCCGCCATTTGATCGATCTCGTTGATTACCTTCTCTAGATCACGTGCAATTCTGTCGGGGGCCAGGCCAGGCGCATCGATGACATTCCAGTCCAACATGCCCGCCCCCAAGACCAAATCAATGGGTTCCTGGGTTATCCCCTTCTGAGTCACGATTTCCTGAAGCTTGGTCTTGGTGTGAGTCCAGATTTCGTTCAGAGAAAGGAAGTTGTCTTTGTTCGTATCCGCACCCGGCTTGGTGAGTGCCTCGATCAGTCCGTGGGTGAATATGCCGTGCCCCAGATCCTCGAATTCGTAAGCCGCATTTCGAGCGGCCCCCAAGATCGCCAGACCCTCGCCGAACCTCCCCTTGACCTCTTTCTTGAAATCGTCTGTCGGAAACAGATTGCGCGTTACTTGAAGCTCTCCAACACCCGCCCGGGATCCTGGAGGTAGTCCTCGACCGGCAGCCACACCGACAATCTTCTCGACATCGCCACTGTGGCAATGATCGAGGAGCACGAGCTTACGGCTCGCTGGGATGTCCTGGACGTACTCCAACAGATGAGTCAACCTGATTCCATGGACAGCGAGGCTTCCCAACGTTGCGGTATACGTCAGCCAGTAGGTGTGATCTCGTCCGGTCTTGTCCACTACACCGTGCCCTGCGAAGTAAATCAGAACGGAATCCTGTTGCTTGGTTTCCCGAGCTAGCCGGGAGAGTTCGCGAACGATCCGATCTCTTGTGGCGTACTCGTCAGTAACCCGACGGGCATCCCATCCCCTTTCGTCTAGGATCTCACCGATCCTCTCAGCGTCGGGGACGGCAAATTGGAGCTGAGGAACGTTTTCAATCTCGGCAATATATCGGTTGACTCCTATCACCAACGCGTGCTTCTGCGGGGGCCTGTCGTCCTGGGCCAGAGCGACCGGCGCCGAACCCAGCACAAGGAGCGTGAGAGCCACGCCGACGGTCGCCAGGAGTGTCTTCTTCGATTTGAACATGATCATGTCACTCCCCAAAAACGCTACCTCAGGGCTGATCGCAGACGGGACGAGAGGTCCCGAACCCGCAGCGAATCGCGAACTCGGGCGAAGGCGTCTTCGCTACGATCACCCCCTATGAGAATGGCATCGAGAGCAGAGGCGACACGCTCGCTGATGGCGTAGTGATGGAGCACCTCGGCCTCAAAGATACCCACACGATCCAGGTCAACACCAGGCGCCCTACGGAACAAACGACGGTAGTCAGCTATCTCCGTTCGTGAAGCGCCTTGGTCCGGATACAGGGAGCGCCAGAGCGGCAATTCATCGACACCCGTCGCTGCTAACACACGCGAAGCCGGACCTTCATCCAATGACCGCTCCAGCAGTGCTGCCGCGTCGATGATGCCTGCCCCATGGAGCAGCGAACTCCAGCCTGTGCCAACGTCACAGCTAGCGGCCATTGGGATCCTAAGCGGCTCCGAGCCCGGACGCCAAGCCGTCTCTTGGACCAGGCGCCGAAACGTGCGTGTGAGCTCTCCGCGCTGCCGGAGCTCCTCGAACGCGGGTGTGCCGAGGTGGCGTGCTATCCACAGCGCGGCGATGCCTGTCGTGGTGGCCGTGGCGTAGGTTGTGCCGGTTCCCATGCCTGTGACGTACTCGTTCCCTTCACCCAGGGTGGCGCGCCAGACCGATTCTCCGGGCGCGCTGATATCCACCGAGGGGCCCAATGAGGTGTGGCTCCAGGGTCGGCAGCCAACATTCACGGCACCCACGGCGATCGTGGATTCGAAGCGCGCCGGCCAGACCACCTTTCGGACGAAGTTGCCAGCGGCAGCGATGACTAGCACGCCACGCTCCTCGGCCTTCTTCACCGCCTTCCAGAGCGACCAACTGGGCAAGCCACCCATCGCGATGGAAATCAGATGAGGTTTGGTCTTGACGCGGGAACGATCCTCTCCCGAAGCGTCCAGGATCGCCTGACTGAGCCGTGCTGTGCTGAAGTGCACCACGGAACGGTGGACACGAAGCGGGATGAGCCGGGCACCCGGTGCCACCCCTGTAGGGCACTTGGTGGCGCCTGGAAGCTGGCAACCCGCGGGGCTGACGATCGCGCTGCCGCTACCCGTGCCATGCGCTGGGTTGTCCAGTACTCCATCCGATTCAAGCTCGTCCGTGGGGTCGTCATCCTTCCCGTAGTAGTCGTAGCCCTTCTCCGCTAAAACCGAGCGCTGATCGGGATCGCCGCTCCAGATCTCCGGGTGTCGGCGATAGCCGGTGTCCAGGTGGGCAATAAAGATACCCTGGGCCTCCGCCCCCTGGGGCTTACCTCTGGCACTCCGGATCGTGGCCCACGCCTCCGGCACCCGAGTGTACTTCAAACTCCACAGTGCATCGTCCGCGGCTCGGGGGTCGGGTTTCTTGGCACCCAAGCCCCGGGCTCCGGCAGAGTCAAGTCGAGGCGCCATCTGGGCTTCATTCGGTTCGAGATCGAACAGCGGCTCCGCCCGTTCGGCACCGGTATCCTCGGCCAGTTCGTAGGCCTGGTCAAAGGCTGTGCCCACCGAGGTGACCACCCCCTCTCCAGAGCGTGCCGAGGGCGGGCGCACAAAGAGGGTTCTGGTGTCTTCTTCGACCAGAACGAGTTCGTAGCAACCGGGATCCGAGGGGCTACTGCAAAGAGCGCGAGTGCCGCCCGAGGACAGCCTATCCACAGCACTCGTCGCTTCCACCTGGTTGTCGAAGTGAAGCGCGTAGTGTGGCATCCTCATATCAGATCTCACTACCCGGAGAACCCGTTGCCGCGTCGCCCAACCGTCGACTCTGATCTGGTGCAGATTGCGAGTGAGCCCCTGGACATGCCTTCGCATGAAGCGTTCCAAGGGGTCTTCGTCGCTACTCGAGAGCGGCGCACGGCTCCTTGGCACCGGGCCTAGCTGAAAGACCCTGGGAGAGATCGGCTCAGTGCTTGCGATCACCTTTATGATGTCAACGGATACCTCTCTGTCACCAGGGACGCAGGCCCCGATCTTTCGAGGTAGGGTCGCGCCAGCTGGGAGGCTGTCGGGAATACTGGCTCTCGGATACAGGATGTTGACACTTCCGTCGGAAGCGAGATCGAGTAGGACGATGTAGAGGTCTTTCTCGGATCGGTTGGTGACGCTGATGGCGATCTCGGTCGAGTTCCCAGTGCCTTGCCCACAAATCCCCGCGCTGATGCTCTCGGGGGGCGGCTCCGATTGCGGCACTCCAGCCCTGTGCACCCTCAGGTCCACGTCTATCGTCGGGCTCGGGTTCTCAATAGCGAGGATCGAGTTCCACCGAACCCAGTGCGCTATCCGATCGAGCACTGCCTGCTTCGGATTCGGCCCGTTCAAAGACAGGACCGAAAGCTTCTGGAGTTCGGAACCTTCCAAGAGAACCTGTCCGCTGTCTAAACGAACGCGAATTTGAGCATCTCCTATCCTATCCACTAACCGGATCGCTTCGTTGTCTCCTCCACTCAATGCCTCTCTCACCTGCTCCAGCAGAGGAGAGGTCTCCGGGTCATGCAGGAAAACGCCAACTTGGAAATCCGTAGGACGGATTTCCCTCAATACCGCTCGTGAATGCGGCAAGATGGTGCCAGCCCCCACGATCTCGCCATTGGACTGGAAAGTTCCCACCTGGGTAATCCGCACCCGCACAGAAGGGGTTGTCGAGCGGTTGAAGAGCTTGGTACCCGGAGGGAAGACGTCTAGCATCGTGCCGACATCGACTCCGTAGACTTCACCGGCGAGTATGGCTGCGCCACCGTTCGCCGGCTCCACCAGCACGAAGGCGCGCGGCAGGATCTGGGTGTCACCGAAAATCAGATTGTCCAAACCCGGACCTTCAACCTGGGGCTGCTGCTGCGGGAAGCGACCCGACACCTCGGCCTTCACACCATCTACGATGTCCCGGTAAGTGCTGGACTCCCCAGCTGCCCGAAGCGCCCGCGATAGGAAGTATGTGAGTACCCCGTGCCGCTGACCGCCGAAGCTTGCTTCGTTGGAGAGTTCGTTGGCTTTGCAGCCGGAGATCAATGCATATCCGGCTCCCGGGAGCCGAAAATCGCCCACTCCCTCGATGAGGTCACGGGATCCACTGGCAAAATCCAAAGGCTCCGGCGGTGTCCGGCTGTCAGGCGTGACCTGCCGCACCGTATTGCCGGTCTCGACTGCTCTGGTCGCGGAACCCGAGTGACAACTATCAAAGATGAATACAACGTTTGGGGTCTTCTGCGAAAGCTCGAGCATGAGTCCGTTTATTTCGTCATCGCTGATGTCGAAAACAGAGCCCTGGCGGGAGTCTTGCGGCACAATGGTCTCATCCCAACCGTCCAATTCGTCCCCAGAGCGATCCATCATGCGGGAGCCGTGTCCGCTGTAGTGCAAGATCACGATATCGCCGCTCCGGGCGGGCCGGATCAGATGGTCGCGAATAGCATTCAGGATCCCGCTGCGAGTCGCCTGCTCATTCTTGAGCATGAGAATGTTCGCGGTCGGGATCTCGAACTTGCCGACCAAGACCGTCTTCATCAACTCTACGTCGTTCACGCAGCCGCGCAGGTCGGCAACGGTTGTAGCTGCGTAGTCGTCGATCCCGATCAGGAGTGCCCTTTTGGTCGGCCCCTGGGGCGCAAGCAAGCACGAGGACAGTGCACCGAAGACGAGAGCGCAGAGAGTGGCGTACCGCCATAGAAGGAACGAGGGTTTCAGGGCCAGTAACCTCGCTAAAGATAAGGTTCCTCTGTACGAAGTTCTCAGTTGACTTCTCAAAGGATGCAACCAAGCCGACCTGTGAACGACGCTTGGAGGATCATCCAGCAAGGTCGGTTCTGACGGCAGTGTTCCGGTGTTGGTTGAATACCCAAACATCTGACTTACTAGATCCCTGGCCACTTTCACCTCCCGCTTGCACGAGACGTTCTTCGGTTGGGCACGTCCAATCTCGTCGCGAATCCTCCGCTGAAAAAATCCGAGGACAAACCCATCGTCTCCTCAATAGACGGACACGCTCGCACTTTTTCACGGATCGATGTTGAGTTCCAAGTTGATCCAGCACTGCGCATCGCCTGACTTCGGGGTGTAACTGGGCATGAGAAATGAGTCCTAGTAAGATGATTCAATGAGCTCGACTCCGACTGTACTGACGATAGCCGGTTCTGATAGCTCTGGATGCGCTGGAATCCAGGCCGATCTGAAAACCTTCGGGGCCTTGGGTGTCCACGGAATGAGCGCCGTCACCTGTGTGACCGCACAGGACACTCGGCGTGTGTACCAGGCCTACGAGCTAACCGGCGATCAGGTAGGACTTCAGATCGAAGCCGTACTCGAAGACATCGGCACCAACACAGTCAAGACAGGCATGCTGCCAAGCGCGGAAATCATCGAGAGCGTGGTGGCTCATCTGGGTCGTTATCAGGTCGAACTAGTGGTCGTCGATCCAGTGATGAGGTCCACTGGGGGAGACTCCCTGATTCAGGATGAAGCCGTCGCCGTGCTCAAGGAGCGTCTGCTGCCCCTGGCGACCATCGTCACACCCAACCTTCCAGAAGCGGAGTTCCTGGTACAAAGGCGGATTACAAACGAGCAAGAGATTGAGGCTGCGGCTCGCGATATTCTCCAGCTGGGGCCCCAGGCTGTGATCATAAAGGGCGGCCACTTTCCCGACCCAGAGTGTTCCACCGACTACCTCTTCGATGCTGATGGATTGACCCTGGTAGAAGGTCCGCGCATCGACACCCAGAACACTCACGGCAGTGGTTGCACTTTTGCGTCGGCGATTGCCGCCTACCTGGCCCAGCAGCTAGAGCTCAAGGAGGCCGTGACCCAGGCCAAACGGTATGTGACCGAGGCGATTAGACACAGCCTCACACTGGGTCATGGAAACGGCCCACTTGGACACTTCCACGCATAGATGGCGATGCTTTCCAGCCTCTGCCCCGGCCCATCCGGATGGAGTCGGGCAAGGAAGCATGGGCTTAGTCCCCCCAGAGCAGAGGCTCCCTTCAACCGGACTATTTGGGGAGTAGAGACGTGCGACGTCTCTACAAAGACGTGCGATGAATTATTGAAGTTCTCGTTCTAAGGCTCTTCCCTGAACTCCGCTCGGTAGATATCCAGGAAGGTCACCAACAGAGCACTGATTAGAGGTCCAAGGACGAGTCCCGAAGGGCCGAATAGGATGAGTCCACCGACAAGAGAAAAGAACACCAACAAGAGGTGCATGCCTTCCGACCTGCCTTTTATGATGAGAGGACGAACAAAGTTATCGACCAGTCCAATGACTCCCGAACCCAACATCAGGAGCACGATTCCCTTGCCCAGATATCCGGTTAGCATGAGATAAATCGAAAGGGGCACCCAGATCGTCGCAGTCCCGATCACCGGTATGAGCGAGACGAGTGCCGTTGCTGCAGCCCAGAGGGTAGGGTTGTTGATTCCCAGTCCCCAGAAGATCAGTCCTGCGGCCACACCCTGACAAATACCGGTTCCGAAAATTCCGAAAAAGGTGGCGTAGGTAACCTCCCTCAGCTTATCGACGACCATGTCCTTGTACTTGGGCGCCATCGGGATCAGAGTCTTCAGTTCTCGCAAGAGGATGTCCCCGTCCCGAAAAAAGAAGAACATGCTAAAGATCATGATGAAGAACTTGAAGAAGAAGGCTCCGATCCCCCCCAGTATTCCCGAATAGTGATCCAGCAAATAGCGGGCTACCCGATCCACGATGGATGAGGCAATCAGGGTCAGGTCCATTTCCTCGACACCTAGATACCCGACCAGGCGATGGCCGAACATTTCGACAATCGAGTTCTCGGGCACAGGTATCTTCAGTCCCCACTGTCCCGTCCTCAACTGCTGGCGGAAATCGCCGTAGGCCGAGTTGATCTCGTTGAAGAGGGCCAGAAAAAACAGAATCAGGGGCAGGATGATGAGCAGCGTGATCACCGTGCACATGATCAGGGAGCTCAGGTTGGAGTGCCCCTTCAACCTGCGGTTGAGCTGCAGATAGTTGGGGTAGAAAAGTGAGACGAGCGTGACTCCAAGGATGACCGCAATCAGGAAGGGTTCGAGCATCCGGTAGAAGACGTAGAGGATTAGGACGAAGGTCAGGATGAAAAAAATCTTCGGGTACTTGAAGTTGGCCTGCATTCCAACTACCTGGAATTTTGATAATAGGGGCACAGATCAGCCAGGAAACAGTCTCCGCAGCGGGGCTTCCTCGCCACGCAGACACGCCGGCCATGCTGAATCAAGCGGTGCGAGAAATCTATCCACTCGTCCTCGGGGACAATCTCCATCAGATCTATCTCGATCTTCTTCGGGTCCTTTTCTTCGGTTAGGCCCAGACGTCCCGACAGGCGCGAGACATGAGTGTCGACTACCACGCCGCTGGAAATACCATAGGCATTCCCAAGAACAACGTTCGCCGTTTTTCGAGCCACCCCCGGAAGTTCGAGAAGATCCGTCATGGACTGAGGGACGACTCCATCGAACTCCTGAGTCAGTTTCGCCGCTGCTCCGATGAGGTTCTTGGCTTTGTTTCGATAGAATCCGGTGCTCTTGATGATCTCCTGCAACTCTTCCTGATCCGCTCCAGCCAATGCTTCGGCATCTGGATAACGCTCGAAAAGAGCTGGAGTGACCATGTTCACCCGCACATCGGTACACTGGGCCGATAGGACCGTCGCAACCAGCAGCTCGTATGCATTCTGGTGATGAAGCGCGCAGTTAGCGTCAGCGTACTCCAGGCCCAGGGCCCGGAGAATCTCCGCCACTCGCTGTCTTTCCTTCTCTCTAAGCTTGGGTTTCTTACGCCTTCGAGCCGACATTTTCGACATCATACCACTCTGGAATGCGGCTCAATCGGAATAGGAGAGGGCTATTCCACGCAACGGCCAACCTTCCCTTGCAGTGGAACTATTTCGCAAAGTCTATTTTATTCGTACTGACACACATCAAAGGACACCGTGGGGCGGTCCGCTTTCGTGGTAAACTTGGATGATTCGGGTCCGATGAGTCTAGAATGCACCCAGCAAAGCTTTTCTTGACCCTGGGGCTGCCGCTGAGCCTTGTGCTAGGCCTCCTCAGCCTGCAGTTGACGGCCACACTCAAATTCAAGAGAGACCAGTAAGAAGTGTGTCTTTTGTCACAGCGGAATTCCCGAGGTGGAAGACGAAGATCCACAACTCAACCAAGAGGGAAAGAAGTTTCAGGAGAATGGATTCAGGCTGACGGAGGAACAGAAGAAACGGGCGAACGCTCGCCCCTGAATTATTCAAGTTTCAGCTTAGTGGCGCCCCAGCGGTGCTGCCCCATTCGAGAAAGAAAC
>JAKZYH010000032.1:0-10435 GCA_047514575.1 Acidobacteriota bacterium
ACCGTCTGCGGGGAATTCTGGGCACCGAAGCGGGATCAGCTCTGAACCTAGGAGTCGCTTCAGAAAATTTGTGATTTTGGAAGCTTGGAACCTGTTTGAGATTTGGAGCTTGAGATTTGGAATTTGTTTGTATCTTGTATCTTGGTGCTTGCGTTCCTTTCTTCTTCTTCTCCCATCGGGAGATACGCTAAACAGGTACGCCGCTTCAGCGCCCTGGCGCGAAGCGTATTAGACCCGGTGTTTACGCCGGGGTCAGCAGCTTCTCCTCTCTCCCCTGAGGGCCGTTTACGGTCCTTCTCGAGCGGCGGCTTTAGCCCTCGTGGACCCGGAGCCTGGCTGAAGCCTCTACCCGAGAAGCCCGCTGAAGCAGGCTCCAGCAGCCGCTTGCCCGCCCACCTGGCCCTGAAGGACCGCGGCCTCTTTAAAGGCGACCCCTCAACCTACCCCAGGGGGCCACGCCACCCGAGCCGAGAGCGGATCCGTGAGGGGTCTGTAGTCGTCGAAACCTCTGAAATCTCTTGGAGATCCGTGCTTTCGAAACGCCGCTCTGCCTCGAGCCTCAATTCTTGTCTTTAGCAGCAACCGTTTCGACGACACACCTGAAACCAACGGTAGCTCGACGGGCGTTCTCGGGGATGATGATGCGGTTGAAGCAGAGCATGTCCCGAGCGGGTCCGGAGAAGGCCCCACCCTTGACGACGATCTGGTAGTCGTTTCCCTTCGGGATCCTGGTCAACGTCATCTCGGAGACGTTGCCGCCCATGTCGAAGACCTCGAAGGGTGAGACGTCACCTGGTCGGTTGCCGGTAGCTTCTGCCTGCTTGTTTCCGAAATTCGCGGTGGTTTTCTGAGGCATCTGGCTGCCCCAGGGAAAGTACTGATCCTTGGTTCCTCTGGCTGCCTTTTCCCACTCTTCTTGAGTTGGCAGCCTTCCTCCCCGCCATTCACAAAAAGCCTGGGCATCCTCCTGGCTAACCCAGACGACAGGGAACGTCAGCGACCATTCGGGGGGCGCCTTTTTCCCCCCCCAGTGTTTCAAGAAATCTGTGGGCTGATTGGGAATGTATTCTTGCTTCCAGACAAATTGCCAGAAGTGCTCGTTGGTCACTTCGAAGTGGTCGATCTGAAATTCAGGAGTGTTCACCGATCGGGAGGGCATAACGAATAGTTTTCGCATGTTCTCAACCATCCCGGGAAAGTTGTAAACCGACAGGCTCAAGAAGAATTGAAACTGCTGCTCGCTGGCTCCAAAGAAGAACAGACCTGCCGGGATCCGCACCAGGTCCTCTAAAGTCTGACTCGATGGGGGTGGTGATTTCCAAGATTGCTCAGCGGGTTCTCGGTTGGATGCTGCTTTGGCAGACGGCGATCCTCCCGTTTCACCTGGTTCCGAGTGGCAAGTTGTCGAGAGGAGCAGGAGTCCCGCAATCGAGGCGATCTGAAGCAGCAGGGCCGCTGGTCCAGCCTGGACAATGCCGCGGCTTCGATCCTTCGGCTGCTTCCTTCCAGTGGGTGAAAGTAGGCTACCAACAGCAAAATCTACCACTGATCCAGGTAGAGGCTCGTTATTCATCATGTGCCCGAGAAATATAGCAAATGAAAAGCTCTGCAGTCGATCTGCTCGAGTGCTACTTGCGGGACCATCCTGATCTGAGGAGGTCTATCCTGCTCGATCCTCCACGTCTCCGGTGGCGGGGAGGCTGGTGCCGAATCACTCGCTGTCAGTTTCGCTTCTCCGGTCTTCGCTTGACCCTCGTCAATGGGGAGACCGCCTTTCTATCAATTCAGGATGCCCAGTCTCACCGGCAAGATCAGCTCCGACCTCTCCTGAACCTCATTGGAAGAGGATTCAGAGGCTGGAAAGTCGAGAGCATCCTCGATGGGACCGACCGGGTACGACACCAGAGCGGAGCCATTTTGAGAGTGCTCTTGCGCCGCGGACGGCGCCGTCAACTGCTCCTTGTAGCCTATCCTGACTCGGGTCCGTCGCCTGATCGAATGCTCTCGTCCGCGCTGCTCTGGTGGGACGCTGCCCGCGCCACACTGAAACCGGAGGGGTTGCTAGTGTGCATCCCAGAGAACTGGAGCCAGGAACTGGTTCGAAGTCTCCCGACTCTCACAGTTTCCGTCCAATGCTTCGAGTACCGCTGCGACTGGATCGACGGCACGCCGGTGGTTGCCGCCACCACGGGACTGGAGCGGGTCTTCCCCAGTTCGGCTGCAGTTTCAGAGGTTTGCTCTCCCTGTGTCCTCTTCCCCTTCTTTCCAAACGTTCCCGACGTTCTTCGCCAGCTACAGAATCAGTTCTCGTCGCTGGACTTGACCTACAGAAAGGGTGCCTGGGAGCTGTCTCATCTGGGATTTCGGGTGGCTTGGTCTGAGCCCGGTGGACATCCCTGTCGTTTCGACGCTGAGTGTCCCCGGGTTCTCGGCCCGGAGACTTTTGCAGACTGTGCCTCTTACTTGGGGAGAGTCTGCAGATACCGGACTTTTCCACCCCCGAATCCGCGGCACTTCTTCTATCGTTCTCGGCAGGAGCGATGGCTCGAGAGCCTCGTGATCCGAGGACACCGGCTCTTGAATGATCGCTTTCACGAGGTCATTTATTCTCAGGTACCCAGCTATCTTGACGGTCAAAGAAAAGTACTCGACTTGCTGACGGTCACCGATTCCGGTCGACTGGCTGTGCTCGAGTTGAAGATAGAAAGGAATCTGGATCTCATCTTCCAGGGCCTGGACTATTGGGACCGGGTCCGTCAACACCTGAGGCGGGAAGAGTTTGAAAAGGCGGGCTACTTCGAGGGAGTCCCCCTATCCGCTGAGTCCCCACTTCTGTATCTCGTGTGCCCTCTGTTCGAGTTCCACAAGACGATGCCCATCATCAGGAGATTCCTGAAGCCGGAGGCAGAAGTCCAATGTGTGTGGGTCAATGCGGATTGGAAGAAGGGGTTGAGAGTGTTGCGCCGATTCGCCCTTTAGGCAGCGAAACAATTATTTGGCTTCTTCTTCGACGTCCTTGTCTTCGCCAGGCTTGAGAGAGCTCTTGAAATTGCGAATGCCTTCGCCTAAGCCCTTCCCCAACTGCGGCAGGCGAGTGGCGCCAAAGATCACGATCACAATCAACAGAATGATGACCAGTTCCGAAACACCCAAATTTCCCATCCCATCGGTCCTTTCGTAAGTTGGTGTCCATCCTACTCCTAAGCCAGCTACGGTGTCAAACCGCCCCGTTGCTGAATTCCGGATTGGTCTGGGAGACAGACACCGGGTAGAATCGGTGGTCGGCGGAGGTGTTTGACGACTCCGGCCAGCTTAGAGCGAGCCGGTTTGTCCCACATGCCGGCTGTTCTACGGTGTCGACCGGGGTCGATCGATCTCTGTATTGGAGCAAATGGGCCGATGAGCGAAAATTTCTCCAATTGGAACTGGGTGGTGGTGGTGCTGTATCTGGGTGGCGTGTTCGCCATCGGCATCAAGGCCCGAAAACACCAGAAGAGCAGCGAGGATTTCTTCTTGGCTGGGCGCTCCATGGGCTACCTGCCCCTGGGCCTCAGCATGTGCATGACGCTCTTTAGTGCCATCAGCTATCAGGCCATTCCGAATCAATCCTATTACTTCGGGATGCTGATGATGATGTCCATGCTCATGATCTGGGTCGATTTGCCCGTCATCGCCTTGATCGTCTTCCCCATCTTCTACCGATTGAAGTTGTACTCGATCTACGAATACCTGGAGAAGCGATTCGGCCTGGCCATGCGCATCGCTGCCACCATTGTTTTCCTTTTCTGGCGGCTCTTCTGGCTCGCCACCGTCATCTATGCTCCCTGTAAGGCCCTACAAGTGGTCTTGGAGATCGCCACTGGGACGATCATCCCTATACAAGGTCTGGTGATCACGGTGGGGATCGTGACCACCATCTACACTTTTCTGGGAGGAATGCGGGCGGTCATCTGGACCGACGTCGCGCAGTTCTGCGTGATGGCTGGAAGCGTGGTTGCGATCATCGGCGTGGTCTGGTCGAGTATGAACTATGGCCCCGGCGAGGTCTGGCAGGTCGCTCGTGAAGGCGGAAGAACGGTCTGGGCACACACCCGGTTCGATCTCCAGGATCCGTGGTGTCTGTGGGGGCTTGTTCCTTTCTATTTCCTGGCCCGGCTCTCCTTCTATAGCGCGGATCAGATCAATGTCCAGAGGGCTCTGGCCGCCAGGAGTCTGAGGGAAGCGCAGAAGGCCTTTGCCTTGAACTGTCTCTGCTTGACCCTTTTCATTCCGATTCTGTGCTACGTCGGCCTCAACCTCTACGCTTTCTACCAGACGCACCCCGAAAGAATCCCACAGCAGTACCAGAAGGTGGAGCTTGCTCCTGGGGAGGATGCCTGGGGCGCGGAGCAAGCAGAGACTGGCGAGCGTCTGGAAGACAAGATCCTGGCGACGTTTGTGGCGCGAGAGCTGCCGGTTGGCATTGCGGGACTGGTGATCTCAGCACTCTTTGCGGCTTGTATGTCCACCATGGATAGCGGTCTCAATTCGGTGGCTACCTCTCTGATCGTCGATTTCCATCGCCGTCTCGGGGCTGGAAAGAAGTGGCTGGCGCGCCGAGTGGGTAAGTCCGTTTCTGATCTGGACGAGGCAGACGAGCTCAAGCTGGCCCGGCCCGTAGTGATCTTCCTGGGAGCGATCGCCACGGCTGGGGGCTGCATCGTCGGCCAGCTGGGAACCATCTTCGAGATCGCCCGCAGCGCCCTCGATACTCCCGGTATTCCTCTGGCCTGTGTCTTTCTCTTGGGGATGATGACCCGAAGGGCCAATATGACAGGTGCTTTTGTTGGTTTGGCTGTCGGGATGCTCACCATGCTCTGGTTCATCTTCGGTCCACGCTTGGCAGATGCAGGCGTGGGCTGGATCTGGCCCTGGCTGGACGTAGACGGGGAGGTCTGGCGAGTTTCTGCCATCTATCCGGGAATCGTGGGCGCTATCCTGACCCTGGGCGTGGGCTATCTAGTAAGCCTCGTGGCCGGTAGGAAAACCACGCCCGACCAGCTTCGCGGACTCACCATGAGAGGGGCATCCGGGTCGATCTGAACGTGCGCTCGCAGCGACGATTGGCTAGAATCTCGGCAGCATAGAGACTAGAATTTTGGGGAGTTAGATCATTCTAAGAGCTGCGTACCGCACTGAGGGGAGCGAAATACAGGCACGATGAATAAGATCCCGTTGTTCGTCGCATTTGCACTTTTATTTTCTGCATGCAGTCCTCCGCCACTGGTTGATGCCCCGAAAGACCGCACATCTGGCTGGACCGAAACCAGCTTCAGAGATTTCGCCGATGGGACACTGGTCGATGGGGGGGCCAATACCTACATCTCGGCCGATGGGAGCATCCGCCTGATCAATCAGCTCGATCTAAACCAGGACGGACTGATCGACCTGGTTCTTCCCGGCAGTCACGACAACAATTTTCAGGTGGACTCCTGGATCTACTGGGGTGCGGACGACTTTAGCGCCTCTTCCCGGACGGCCCTACCCGGCGAGGGGGCCTCGGGGTCCGCAATCGGAGACTTCAATGCTGATGGCCACCTGGATGTGGTTATTGGCAGCGGCTACAACGGCACCCGTACCGAGAACAACTCGGTGCTGTACTGGGGTGGAGAAGGCGGCTTGGATCGCCAGCGGAAGCTGGATCTGCCTACCGTTTCGGTGGAAGCAGTAGCCGCCGCCGACCTCAACCTGGACGGGTATGTCGAGATCGTCTTTGCCAGCAACGGGCTCTCCTATCAGTTCACCCGAGAGGGAGGGGACTTCACCGTCGTGAGACCCTTCTCCGATATCTATTGGGGCTCCTCTGACGGCTACTCTCCCAGGCGGACGACTCAGCTGCCCACCCATTTCGCCCAGGATGTAGAGATTGCTGATCTCAATCAGGATGAGATACCGGACATCCTTTTTGCTAACCAGGGTAGAGGAGAAGAAGCAGGAGGAGTGTTGATCTACTGGGGAAGCGAGTCCGGCGAGTACTCCAAGGCCTTGTCGACACGGCTCGACGGTCTGGGCGCCGCCGCCTTGCGAGCCTCTGACCTCAATCGGGACGGCTGGCCCGAGATCGTGGTAGTCAACAACAAGGGGAGCGGCTCCGATTCTTCGACTCCCGTTCCCTGCTTCATCTACTGGGGGTCCCCGGAGGGATTCAGCGGGGATCGCAGAACCGAGCTGCCAGGCTGGGGGGCTCGTGGCCTCGATGTGAGCGACCTGGATGGGGATGGACAGCTCGACCTGGTCTTCGCCAACGAGTTCGGAGATGCCTCCTTCATCTATTGGGGCTCTGAGAGCGGCTTCCTCGCTCATCGCCGGACCGCCCTGCCCACCCTTGCTGCCAGCGACTGCGTCATCGCCGACCTGAACGGTGACAAGCTGCCCGACATTGTCTTCAGCAACGAGAAGAATAGCGAGACCCATGACATTTCTTCTTTCGTCTACTGGAACAGCAAGAATGGCTTTGAGCGATCCAATCGGCTGGAACTGGCCACCATGGGTGCGGCGGCGGTCGAGTCAGACGACCTGGATGGCGACGGCAAGAGGGATCTCATCTTCATCCACAAGAAGGATGGCTACGTCGCGGAAGATGCTCCCAACGCCTACGTTTACTGGGGCCAGAAGGGCGGAGAGTTTTCCTCCGACCGGCGTTGGGTGCTGCCCTATAACGGCGGCAGCTCGGCCAACATCGCGGATCTGAACGCTGATGGCTTCACCGATGTTCTACTCACGGGAAGAGTTGACATTCTGTGGGGCTCGGCGGACGGATTCTCACTGTCCAACAATACCAAGCTGCCCACCGAACGTGCCTTCAGTACGGTGGTGGCAGATTTCAATCGCGACGGATATCTGGATCTCAGCGTGAGTGAGTGGACACCCGAGGGCGAGGAAATGAGCCTGCTCTGGGGAGCTCCGGGCGGCTACCGGATGGACAATCGCTTCATCTTCAGGTTTCCCGATGTAAGACTGCACAAGGCGGGTGACTTCGACCGCAATGGCTACCTGGATCTGTTGTTTACCGGGACCAGCGATCAGGTCGTGATTTTCTGGAACGGGCCTGAAGGCTTCAGCAATCAGAACAAGCAGTATCTCCCCACCAAGCTAGCGGTGGGTGCCGAGGTAGCGGATCTTAATGCCGACGGCTATCTGGATTTGATCATCTGCAACCTCTACGATTTTGGCCGTCAGGAGGAACAGATCGGGGACCGCGAGATCGACGCGGAGCCCCAGTCCGCAACCTTCTCAGCCGGTACCGAAGTCTATTGGGGCGGCGAGGCCGGATACTCCCTGGAGCGCAAGCTGGTACTGGATACGGTTGGCAGTGAAGATGCCTCGGTAGCGGATCTGAATGGGGACGGACACCTGGACCTGGTGGTGTCCAGCTACCATGCCGGCATCCACCGTAGTCATCCCTCCTACCTCTTCTGGGGCACTGGTTCGGGACTGAACCCCGAGCCAACCCTGCTTCCCACCGACTCGGGCTCGGGTGTAATAGTCGCCGACTTCAACCAGGATGCTCAGCTGGATATCTTCTTCGTCTGCCACACCAAAGGGGGCAATCATCGCACCGATTCCTTCCTCTACTGGGGCGAAGACGGGAGTTTTTCGGCCGACAGACGGCTCGATGTTCCCACTCGAGGAGTGCACTGGACCATCCACAACGATGTGGGGGATATCTACGATCGATCTCCCGGGTACGACTACATCTCTTCCCCCTTTGACGTTGGAGAGACGGCTCGTTTTGGAAGCCTCTCCTGGCACGCCCAGGAACCCTTCGAGACGGACCTGAAGTTTCAGCTCCGCGGTGCCAGCAGCCAGGAGGATCTGGTCTCGGCCGAGTGGCTTGGTCCGGAGGGAGCCGACTCCTTCTATACCGAATCCTCAACCGCGATCAAAGGACTCCCCGAGGGCGTGCGATGGATCCAGTACAAGGCAACGCTGCTGTCGCCCAACGGAGCCAACGTCCCGGTGTTGGAGTCGGTTACGGTCGATTATCGTTGAACGCCGGCGATTCCTCGCTGACCTGGAAACTTCAAGAATTCGTCGCACGTCGGAACGTCCGAGGGTCGCACGTCTCCTGTCCTCCGAAGGTATCGCCAACGGGTGAACTACCAGCGTTACGAAGCCAAGTCCGACAGAGCCGCGAACGACTTGAGCCATTAGCAAAATGAGCCCAGGTTCCGAGGAGAGAGCCGGACAACAGTACAAATCCCCAGTAGCCGGAAGTTTCTTTCCCGAATGGGGCCAGCGCTCCCTCGCACTCACGGCTCTGTCATTGGCGGTAGCGACAGTCGCGGCAGACCTAACCGAATCTGGTGCAAAATCTGTTCTTGCGAAGACCCTTATCAGGCCCGATACGCCTTCATCGTCTTCGCTGCGATATCTTCCCAATCGAAACGCTTGACGCTTGCGAGGGCCCTTTTCGAGGCCGCTTTCAAATCCCAGTTTCGAATCTGTTGCAGCGCCTGGAAGAGGCCGTTTTCTTGCTCTGGATCGTAGAGGATGCCGGAGTCTTTTCGTACCGTTGTGGGAAGACAACCAAAGGCAGGAGCGACTACCGGTTTTCCCAACGACAAAGCCAGGATCAGTGAGCCTGAGGTCATGGTTGCGATGAAGGGAAGGACCATCACATCGGCTCCCTGCAGCACCAGGAACAGGTCTTTGTTGGGTGCTCTTGGATAAGTGCGCAGCACGATTCTGGGGTGTTGTTGAGCGTAGCGCTGGATGGAATCCCGGTATTCCGGCCGCCCACCTCCGGCCGCCGCCAGCCAGGAGTCTTCCTGGGGCAAGCCTCTGATCGCATCCATCAGTCTCTCCACGCCTTTGTAGGGCTGGAAACCGCCAAAGAATCCGTAGACGAACGCATCCTGAGGTATCCCCAGCTCGGCTCGTGCCTGCTCACGTGTGACGTCGGGCGAGTGGACGCCGACGAAGTGGCCGTGGGGGATGATGAAGAGGTTCTCGATGGGACCGAAGGTTTTCGTCACCGCCTCTGCTGCGACCTCACAATGGGCGATCACGGCAGTGCTGAGACGGCAGAGCGCGAGTCGGAACTGATGATCGACCTCCTGATGGGTTCGGTTATGGGGATAGAGGTTGTGAGCCGTCCAGACGACTTTGTAGCCTAGTTCTCTTGCCTTCTCCAGGGATTGAACGAAGTCCTGCATCTGACGGGCCATGACGGACGCATCGTCGTCGTAGTAATCATGGTGGGGCCAGTTGAAGTGCAGGACATCGATGCGTCCTTGATTCCGACGAAGGTACTCTTGGCTGTAGTCCACCTCGAACTCGACTTGCACTCCGCGACGCTCGAGCGAGGTGCAGAGGAGCTCGCCGTAGGGATTGTTGCCCGGATCGTCTGCCGGCAACCTTTTGCCTTGGTGGTAATAGTAGGCGATTCGCACGAGACTTTCGCGACGGGGATTCGATGTCTAGGGGCGCGGCTGACCAGCCGTCGAAAGGGCTATTACGCGCCTGCGGAAAACAAGATAGTCTCGGTCTTCTGAGGGATCACCTCATGGAACACCCGTGGCCTTGGCCCGGCGGGCGGGTGGCCGGGTGGTGGATTGCTGGGATCGTGGAGCTCATACCGGTCCCGTCCCCGCACCTGGTAATACCATTCCTTTTCCTGCTCCGCCACTTCAACGGTGCGTTGGAGAATAAACTCAATGTAGTCGAATTCGCTAAAGGCCAGGTCAGCCAGAAAGACTCGGTGCACACTGGTCCCATCCCAGGTTGCGAGATCGGGAATCGGGACAACACCCTGGCACACCTGAAAAAGCTTTTCCTTCTTCTGAAGATTGATGAGCTTGACCGGGAACTCCAGCGTAACCGACACCTGACGCTTTTCATCCAGGTAGGTTGTACGGGCGTTCATCAGCTCGTCGGCCAGGGTCGAATCGATGACCCCGTCATGTGTCGTGATCTCTCGAGCGTCTTCGATGGTGCGAATCTCGAAGCTATGTTCGGCGAAGCGATCACTGATCTTGGATCGCTTCAGATTTTCTGGTTCATCGCGAGGACTATAGGAGATGGGAATGGTTTCTTCACGCCCGAACAGCATCCGCCATTCAGAGCTCGGAATCTGGAACAGATTCTCTTTGACGATCGTGTATTCGGTCTGGCAGGGCAGGATCAGGAAGTACTCTCGTTTTTCACCGGTCTTCTCGTTGGTGAGAGTACAGGCTGAATCCAGCTGGATCCGAACCTGGTGGACAGCGCCTTCTGTACCCTCGAAGCCGGGGTACTTGTAGTGCGGATGGCGCATTATTGGCTTGCTCTTCCAAGTGAAGTAGGAACGACCGAAGTCAATCATGATGTTCTGTGCTCCTGTGTGAGCTAGGTGAAGTACAAGATACAAGATATAAGATATAAGATCACTGCTGTCCGGTCTATTTTTTGAGGT